>WFPJ01000067.1 GCA_015487615.1 Aquificales bacterium
GAAGCTCCAGCCTTCTTGAAGGAATGTCAATAAGTATCTCATCCCCATCCTTTACTATACCTATGGGACCTCCTGCGGAAGCTTCGGGAGATACATGCCCCACACATGCACCCCTCGTTCCGCCGGAAAACCTTCCGTCCGTAATGAGGGCGACCTTATCTCCCAAACCCATACCCATTATTGCGGAAGTGGGAGAAAGCATCTCCCTCATCCCCGGTCCCCCTTTAGGACCCTCATACCTTATTACAACCACATGGCCCGGCTTTACCTTGCCCCCCATTATACCTTCTATAGCTTCTTCCTCAGAATCAAAGCATATAGCCTTTCCTTTGAACACCAACATCTTTTCATCAACACCCGCAGTTTTGACAACCGCCCCTTCGGGAGCAAGATTCCCGAATAATATGGCTATTCCTCCTTCCCTTGAATAAGGATCTTCTATGCTTCTTACTACCTCACCGTCCGCATCGGGTGCTGATTCCGCAATTTCCCTTAAAGTTTTACCGCTTACTGTGGGCTGATCACCGTCAATAAGACCCTCTTTTAAAAGTTCCTTAAGTATAGTGGGTATGCCTCCTACCCTATCCAAATCCTCAATGTGATAGTGTGAAGAGGGTGCTATCTTACATATATTGGGTGTTCTCTTTGATATTTCATTTATATCCGCAAGATCGTACCTTATTCCGCCCTCCCTTGCTATTGCAAGAAGATGAAGCACGGTGTTGGAAGAACCTCCCATGGCTATATCAACCGCAAAGGCATTATCAAAAGCCCTCTTATCCACAATATCCTTGGGTCTTATATTCTCCTCAAGGAGTTCCATTATCCTCCTTCCCGCCTCCCTTGCAAGTATCTCCCTTCTGGGATCAACAGCAAGTATGGTACCGTTTCCAGGAAGTGCTAGACCCAAAACTTCCGTTAAACAGTTCATAGAATTTGCAGTAAATAGACCCGCACAGCTTCCGCATGTAGGACACGCATTCTGTTCTATAACCGCCAGTTGACTCTCATCTATCTCACCCTTTTTAAGCTTGCCTATACCCTCAAAAACGGATATAAGATCTACTTTCTTCCCTTCAACCTCCCCTGCCTTCATAGGCCCACCGCTCACAAAGATTGTGGGAATATTCAACCTCATTGTGGCCATTAACATACCGGGTACTATCTTGTCACAGTTGGGAACACATACTAATGCATCCAGCTGATGGGCTTGCACCACCGTTTCAATACAATCAGCTATAAGCTCCCTTGAAGGGAGGGAATACCTCATACCGTAGTGACCCATAGCTATACCGTCGTCAACACCTATAACATTAAACTCAATGGGTACACCGCCCGCTTTTCTTATTTCCTCCTTTATTGGTTCAACAAATTCCCGTAGATGAACATGACCGGGAATTATATCTATGTAAGAATTTGCTATACCTATTAGAGGTTTATCCATATCCTCCTCGGACAGACCGCACGCCCTCAAGAGTGCCCTGTGGGGCGCCCTTTCTATTCCTTTTTTTATAATGTCACTTCTAAGCTCCATTATTCACCTCCGCAATTAACCTTTAAAAATTCTCCATCTATCCTTGAATAAATTATAGACCCGTCCTTGTGAATAAAAAGATCTGCGGGGAATCCAGAACTGTCATTGATTAAAACCTTATGATTGCATAAAGTTCTCCCGCTTAATAAATCCTTTATTCTTATATAATACTCAATACCGAGAACAAATTTGCCGAATCCAGCTACCTCTGGATAAACTATCTTTCTACCTTCAACCCTTACAGGAAATCTTATATATCTGAAAGCCCTTCCTATAAAACCGAACTCCTTACCTACTACCTTTATCTTTTTATCTTTATTGATAAGAAAAACACCCGATGTAGTATCCGCCACAATATAAGGGGGATAAGAATAAACGAATATAACATCACCTTCCGTGTTTATATTACCCCTTTTCTTCCCCGTATACAAATCAAATATGTCTATACCTCCCTTACCGCCAGCATAAAGCTTGCCTCCGTGAACGATCACTCCGTTGTAGTTTCCTCTTATTTTTGTGTTGCCTATAACAATTCCTTCTTCATCAACATAAATTAGTTTGTCCTTGTAAAAATCCATACACGAATTACAAGAATTCATCAAGGCGGGAATCCTTTTAAGAAAAATTCCCTTGAAGCTCTTTATTTTTTTCCAACTCTCCAAACCATAAATCTCAACACTTCCGTCGTAAAAGGCTATTATTAAATGGTTTCCCCTTTTTATGGCAGTCCTTATCTTCTTTCCGAAAGCTTTTCTCTCCTTTTCCCTAAGATTATCCATATTCCATATCTCAATAAGACCAACGGAAGGCACCACCCTTATGAGGTCTTTCTTATGGGTAAACAAAATCGGAGGCGGTGCCATTGGTCTTCTTACACCCTCCTTAAGAATCCTTACATTAACACCGTGGGAAAATAAAATAGAGGAAAGAAGTAATAGTAATAATAATCGCATTACTCTTATTTTACAGGAAAAGGGCAATTATTAATGAAGGCATGAGGTTGACTATGCTTATATTTTTCAAAATACCCCAGAGGCTTAAAGATATCATAATCATCATACCTCCGCCTATGAAAAGGGTGTTTGCCAAAGATTTTTTATCAATAAAATCTCCGAAAAAATAGGCGAGAAATGTTATGGTACCCTGAAACAGTAGAATGTAAAAGGCGGAGTACATCACACCTTTACCCATACTTGAGGCAAAAAGCACGGAAGAAAACCCGTCCATAACAGCCTTTGACATTATCAAGGAGCTATCGCCTTTAGTACCTTCAAGGATACATCCTATAAGTGTCATGGGTCCTACTGTAAATATCAAAGATGAGGAAATAAAGGCTTTTAATGTGTCTTTGCTACCGTTTCCTGAAACCCGCAGTATTCTACCCTCAATATCAAGAAGATATCCAAACGCACCACCCATCGCGAGTATGAGAAAGACCTTAAGGACTTCGGGTTCATTTTCTGTTATAAGCTTTACACCGAGCAATAGGGTAAAGAGACCTATGCCTACTATTATGCCTTCCTTTATCTTGGGATTTATAAATCTGCCTCCCCTTAAACCTATCCAGCTACCGCAGAGGACTAGGATAAAATTTAGAAGGGTTCCAGCACCTACAAACATAAAGCTTACTCTTTCTTCTCTTCCTGCTTTACCGATGTTTTAAGAATGTTGTCAAACATTTCATATAAAAATTCCGCCCTCGTATCCGGCCCGTACTGACTTACAACCTTCTTTCTGCAAGCCTCACCCATGTCAATAAGCTCCCCGGGATGATCAAGGAAGTATATGATCTTTTCCTCAATCTCAGCCCTGTCAAGGGGTGTGTAGGTAATTATCTCCCTGTCGGGAACGAACATACTCGGTATAACAGCCCTGTAGTCAACCATTGGTACCGTTCCTGAAGCCCCCACTTCAAGGGTTGTAAAACCTATGCCCGAAGGAACATTGTAAGGTATGCTTAACAGACAAAGATAGGCGCTTGCATATATTTTTATAAGCTCCTGATGATTTTCCGGTTTTATAACTTCATGGTTCTCCTTCAGCTCACCCACAAATTCTCCCACTATCTTGAGATCCATTCCCTCAAGAAAGCTGATCAAATACCACCTCTTAAGAGAGGATGCATAAAGGGTTATATCATTTAAAAGCTTCAAAAACTCCTCGGGGCTCTTTTCCCTCCATTCCATGAACTTAGCCTGAAATTCTGGATTGAAGAAGGGGAGTATGTATTCAACAGCAGTAATGACATTTACTTCCGGATTCCTGAACATAAACTGACCTACTTCTCTGAAAAAAGAAAAGGTTGCCTGATCAACAACCTTGCTTATATCCTCCTCTATACGAGCGGGATCAACTATAGGTCCTGCAAATATGAGATTGTTTGTCTTTTCTATCTTGAGCGTTCCCCCGAAATAGGCGGGATCTACAAAAGGCACAATATAGCTTACATTCTGAAATCCTAGAAAACGAAGGCTGTCCGCATATTTAAGATCAAACACAACAGGTAAAAAGTTTCTCGCTCCCCTTAAGGGAAGAAGGGCGGGGAAATACATGAGAGGTTCGTCAACAAACAAACTCACATGTAGGAAACCGAACATATCGCTGTAGAGGACCTTTTTACCGTTATCATCACCCACCAAAGCACCTTTGCCGTTAATGTCTATAACAAACATGGGACCGAATGCTAATAGCTCCTCAACGAACTTCTGAACATTTTGAGGGTCAAGGAAAAATTCTTGAACCTCCGCACCTTTATCCTTCAAAAGACCAAACAGTGAGTCTATATGTACCCTTACCCACTCTTCCCTGTCCGTTTTAACAACAGCTATTTTCATGTGACCATACCATTATCCTATATTGGTCTTTTACATGCAATATATAATATTGAAACCATGGTGGATGTGTGGGAACGACACGGTCTGACAAAGGAAGAGTATGAAACAATAATAAAAAACCTCGGAAGGGAGCCCAATGAAGTTGAACTCGGTCTCCTAGGAGCTTTGTGGTCAGAGCACTGTTCCTATAAGTCATCAAAAAATGTACTGAAATTATTCCCTACAAAAGGAGAAAGGGTTATTCAGGGGCCGGGTGAAAATGCGGGTGTAATAAAGCTGGATGACAATGTATGGATAGCATTTAAAATTGAAAGCCACAACCATCCCTCTTACATAGAACCTTTCCACGGCGCTGCCACTGGAGTGGGGGGAATTATAAGGGACATACTTTCCATGGGTGCAAGGCCTATAGCACTTATGGACTCATTAAGGTTTGGTTTCCCCATAGATGAAGAAACCAAAAGGATACTAAAGGGTGTGGTTAGCGGAATAAGTTTTTACGGCAACTCCATCGGTGTTCCAACAGTGGGGGGTGAAACAATCTTTGAGGAATGTTACAGAACTAATCCATTAGTAAATGCCTTTTGTCTAGGTATAATGCCTGCAGGCAGGATGTACAGATCAAGGGCAACGAGGGAAGGCCAGCTTTTATTTTTGATAGGTTCTTCTACAGGCAGGGACGGTATCCACGGAGCTGTAATGGCTTCCGCGGAATTCGGAGAGGATGAGGAAGAAAAAAGATCCAATGTTCAGATAGGAGATCCGTTCTTCGGTAAAAAGCTTATAGAGGCAGTACTTGAGGCAATTGAGAAAAACATACCCGTAGGAATACAGGACCTGGGAGCTGGCGGGTTGGGTGGAGCATCTGCAGAACTTGCAAGCAAATCAGGTATGGGTGTTGAGATTTATCTGGACAAGGTACCTTTGAGAGAAGAAGGTATGACACCTTACGAGATACTCCTTTCGGAAAGTCAAGAAAGGATGCTTATAGTGATTGAAGAGGAAAAGGTTGAAGAGATGGTAAATATAGCGAAAGATCATCATCTTGACTACGGCATAGTAGGGAAGGTTAAAGGTGATGGCATGTTTACAGCCTTCTTTAAAGGTAAAAAGGTTGCCGATATCCCTGTAGATCTTATAGTTAATAAGGCTCCCGTTTATGACAGGCCAGAGAAAAAACCCGCCTATATTGAAGTTATTGAAAGAGAAGAATTTGCAGAAACAGATATAGATGTAGAGGATGCCATTAAAAGGCTTCTTTCATCCCCCAATATAGCATCAAAGGAAATCATCTTTTCCCAGTATGACTTTCAGGTGGGGACAAATACGGTAATAAAGCCGGGGGCGGATGCAACATTGCTTCGTATAAAATGGGCAGAGAAACCGGAGATATCCTCAGAAAAAGGTATAGCAATATCATCGGAAGGCAACGGCAGGTTTGTTTATATGGACCCTTATGAAGGCGGTAAATATGTGATAGCGGAAGCCTGCAGAAATGTGGCATGCGTGGGTGCTACTCCCGTAGCCATAACAGATTGTTTGAACTTCGGAAATCCCGAAAGACCCGAGATAATGTATCAGCTGAAAAGGGCAGTTGAGGGTATGGCGGAAGCTTGCAAGATACTCGGCATACCGGTAGTGAGCGGGAATGTATCCCTTTACAACGAGACCGTTGAAGATAAGGAGATAAGAAATATATTCCCGACACCAATAGTAGTTTGCGTAGGCATAACAGAAGATACGGTAAACATTGTTGATCATGTATTTAAAAAACCCGCACACATATATCTAATGGGAGATCTTAAAAAACCGCTGAGTCTTGCAGGAAGCGAATTTCAGAAGCTCATCTTTAAAAGGATAGGTGGTAAACTACCTACCATTGATCTTGAAAAAGAAAAGAAGCTTATAGAAATACTTGTCTCTTTAATAAGGAAAGGTCTGGTCATATCAGCACATGACATATCTACGGGCGGTTTGATAATATCACTCTTAGAGGGCATATTCCCCACAGACTTAGGTCTTGATATAGAAATATATACGGATGAATCCCTACAAACCTTCCTTTTCTCTGAAAATCCTACAAGAGTTATAGTCTCTGTTGAGGAGGAAAAGGCGGAAGAATTTAAAGGAATCATAGAAGAATCAGGGCTTGAGTGGATGCTAATAGGTAAGACCGTGGAGGGTGATGATTCAATAAAGATATACCTCAATGATGAAAGTATACTAACTTTAAAGAAAGGAGAATTAAAGGAAATATGGGAAAATTCCTTAAAAATCCTGGCAGGATATACCTGATACCCTTTGCATCCGTATTTATACTTGATATATCAACAAAATATATTGCGGAAGCTTTTCTTAAAGACAAAAGTGTGGAAGTACTTCCCTTTCTTGAACTCGTACTTATATACAACAAGGGCATAGCCTTCGGTCTTCTCGCGGATCTTCCGGAAAGTTTCAGAATTCCCTTCTTAATAGGCTCCGCCCTTCTCGGTATGTTAATAACCTTGCTTTATGCAAACTCTGTTAGAGACAAATTCGTAAAGGCACTTATGGGTACTATAGGGGGCGGTGCGGTGGGTAACCTTTACGACAGGATTCTGTTCGGTGAGGTAAGAGATTTCATTTACCTACACTACGGTCCTTACTACTGGCCTGCCTTTAACATTGCGGACGCATCAATAACTACATCAATTTGTCTTTTTCTTGTTTACAGCCTTGTAAAGGGTAGGAGTAGGTGAACCAGCCGTATTTACCTTTTTAGCCTTCGCCCTTCTCGATTCCAAGGAGAAATGTAGGTAAAGCAGGCCTATTATAAGGAAAAGTCCCATAACCGTGGCAAAAGCATAAATCTTAAGCTGTTTCCTTATGCCTTCTTTTAAATTAAAATATGACATAAATTTATTATAGTTCCCAATTTATAATTTTCATACGTTTATAATCATAAAACTTACACATTTAAATCATAACCCCGTATGAGAGGGAATAGTATACTTTCCTCCTTTAAAAAATGATCCATCAACATATTTATAAGATTTAGGCATTCCCCTTTTACAATCTCCTCTTCTACCTCTCCCTTTCTGAAATCCTCAACAAGATCTTCAAATTCCCTTAATTTCTCTCTTATATTTTCATGGGCAAATACTATGGTATCAACGTTAAATTTATCTCCAACAAGCTCATAAAGTATTTCCTCCTCTTTGTATGAATGCTCGTCAACCTCCCTCTTTATAAATTCAATCAAAAGATCTATACTTTCCTGGGACACACCTTCCCTTATTTCCTCCTCAATCCGACGCAGGACCCTCTTAAATTCCTCATGCTCACTTATAAGACTATCCAGTATTCTATGTATATCCATGCCTGCTATTTTTTTAATAAAATTAACAAAAATTAAAATGAAAATAATAATAATAATTTATCTTCTTTTTTCAACAGCTGCCTTTGACGAGGTAATCCACATAGCCTCAGCTTCAAGTATGAAGTTTCCGCTTAAGGATATAATAATGGAGTTTAAAAGGGAATACAAGGAAGTTGACATAAAGGTTTCCTTTGATTCCTCGGGCAATCTGACAGCAAAGATATTAAGAGGAGCTAAGTATGACCTGTTTATATCTGCAGGCAAGATCTATGCAAGTGAACTGCTTAGGGCAAAGAATAACGCATATATGTACAGCCTTGCAAAAGGCAAGCTCGCTTTAATATCAAGGACAAAGATAGATTGCAATAATGTAATAGATGTTCTTAAAAAATCGGAAATTTTGGCAATCCCCAACCCCACACACGCACCCTACGGGAGTGCGGGAATGGGCTTTCTGAAAAATATAAAGCTTTATGATGAGCTGAAAGACAAATTAGTTTACGGAGCAAATGCCCTACATGTTGCCCACTTTGTAAAAACGGGTAATGCGGATTTAGGCATAACATCCCTTTCTGTAGCCCTCAAATCAAACCTTAACTTTTGCGTAATAGAAGAAGGTTACGAAAAACCCGAATATTTTGTTGTTGTATTAAATAATAAGAGGTCGGTTAAAAATTTTATAGAGTTTCTTAAAAGCCCCACCGTAAAGAGGATGTTGGAAGAGTATGGTATATATTCTGGGGGAATGGAAGTTTTTTAGTTCTTATTGTTTGGATATCACTGCTACTATGGTAGTAAAAAAATGTGCAGTGGTAAAAGTTATTCCAAAGGGTAAAAAACGCCATCTAAAGAAGTTAGAGAAGCACTGGGTATAGAGGAAGGTGATGTTTTTATAATTAAGAAGAGGAACGACAAGGAGTTTGGATATCTTTTATGAAAAGCTGGAACTTTAAAGTTCCTGAAGATTGTAAACTTAGGTAAAATTGTAGGAAAGTGTGAGAACTTTGAA
>WFPJ01000068.1 GCA_015487615.1 Aquificales bacterium
GGAAATAAGGGAAAAAGCAATAAAACATTACCGTGACAGGCTTGTGTCCTTAGTTGTATTTGGTTCTGTTGCTAAGGGAAAGGCTACACCAACTTCAGATGTTGACCTTTTAATAGTATTGGAAGACAAACCAGAAAGCTCTTTTAAAACCTATATGGATTTTTATGAAAATGTTGAAAGCAAACTTAATATTATTGAGGATATAAGTATACGTATATCACCTATCTTTTTAAAGAAAACCTCTTTAAAGGAAGAAATTCCCTGGTTATGGGATACGGAGTTTATTGTGTTGTACGATAAAAATGGTTTTTTTGATAGATTTTTAAAAAGACTTGAAAGATTTAAAAAAAGAATAAAGTTTATAGAAAAACCTATGCCTCACTTTGTTATTAAGGATGGTGAATGAGGAGCTTGTAAACAGTTACCTGCGAAGGGCAAAAATTCGTTGTGAGATATTAAAGGAGTATCTTAAAAGGGAAGATTATGCGGATGTTATAAGGGAGGCTCAGGAAGCGGTTGAACTTATACAAAAGGCACTGCTTATTAAAATAGGTGTTCAACCACCAAAATGGAATGATGTGGGTAAGATAATAGAGGAGCATTTGGAAGAATATCCTGGCCATATAAGAGATAGTTTGAGAGAGCTAAACAGGAAGGCAAAATGGCTCCGAACTCAAAGGGAAATAGCTTTTTACGGCGATATGGATGTAATACCAGAGGAAATTTACAAAAGGGAGGATGCCCTTGAAGCAATAAACATAGCAGAAGGTTATCTATCAATAGCATACTCTATCTTTTCCGAATAACTTGAGTGAGCTATTATCAACCTTGGTGGTAAAAATACCTGTCTTACAAGGGTTTTGGTGATTTATAATAATTGGGGTTTAAGGGGAAAGTGTGTCAAAATGAGGATTGTTCCGTATCACGGTGATGTTCAGGTTAATCTGATGGTGGAGGGGGAAGAAAAAAATGAGATTATAGAACAGATAAAGTATCTGAAATCAATACAGATATCCTTTAGATCCGTATGTGATCTTGAGGTAATGGCTGTCGGGGGATTTTCACCCCTTGATAGGTTTATGAGTGAAGAGGATTACAAAAGTGTTGTTGAGTATATGAGACTTAAAAACGGTGTTCTTTTTCCTATACCTATTACCCTTCCTGTTGATAAGGAAATAGCTTTGGAGCTTAAGGAGGGTGAGTGGATAGTTTTAAGGGATCCTCATAACATACCTTTGGCGGTCATGAGGGTTGAGGAAGTTTATAAGTGGGATTTGGAATATGAAGCGAAAAATGTACTAAAAACAACGGACCCGAGGCATCCCCTTGTTGCGGAAATGTACACTTGGGGCGAGTATTATATATCCGGTGAACTTAAAGTAATCCAGTTACCTAAGCATTATGACTTTCCAGAATATAGAAAGAAACCAGATGAGGTAAGAAACGAATTGGCACAATTAGGATACGAAAATGTTGTAGCCTTCCAAACGAGGAATCCTATGCACAGGGTACACGAAGAGATTACAAAGCGTGCAATGGAGAAAATAAACGGTGCCTTGCTCCTTCATCCCGTTGTAGGTATGACAAAGCCCGGGGATGTTGACAGCTTTACGCGTATGCGTATATACAGGATCCTTTATGAAAAATACTACGATAAGGAAAGGACAGTCCTTTCCTTCTTGCCCTTAGCCATGAGGATGGCAGGGCCACGCGAAGCACTGTGGCACGGCATAATAAGGAAGAATTACGGTGCAACACACATGATAGTGGGGAGAGACCATGCAGGTCCCGGTAAGGATTCTAAGGGGAGACCTTTCTACGGACCTTATGAGGCTCAAGAATTATTTAAACAATATGAAGAAGAGATAGGCGTTAAAGCTGTGACTTTTGATGAACTTGTTTATGTACCCGAGATAGGGGAATATGTTGAAAAGAGAGAGGCGGAAAAAAAGGGTTACGGATATGTGTTCATTTCAGGAACGGAGGTGCGTGAAAATTATCTTAAATCTGGTAAAAAACTCCCAGAGTGGTTTACAAGACCGGAAACCGCGGAGATCCTTCTTGATACTTATATACCCAAGCATAAACAGGGGTTCTGTATATGGCTTACTGGGTTGCCGTGTTCCGGTAAATCAACCATAGCGGAGATACTCTCAGTTATGCTTCAGGCAAGGGGTAGGAAGGTTACCCTTCTTGACGGTGATGTGGTCAGAACTCACCTCTCAAAGGGTTTGGGATTTTCTAAGGAAGACAGGATAACCAACATACTCAGAGTAGGATTTGTAGCTTCTGAGATAGTAAAACATAACGGTGTTGTTATATGTGCATTAGTAAGTCCCTACAGGAGTGCGAGGAATCAGGTAAGAAACATGATAGAGGAAGGTAAATTTATAGAGGTGTTTGTTGATGCACCAATAGAAGTTTGTGAACAGAGGGATGTAAAGGGAATGTATAAAAAGGCAAAGGAGGGGCTTATTAAAGGATTCACTGGGGTTGATGACCCCTATGAATGTCCAGAAAGTCCGGAGATTCACATAGATACTACCGTTTTGAAACCGGAAGCGAGCGCCCGTAAGATACTTGAATATCTTATAAAAGAAGGTTTTATCTTAGAATGATCGTTGAAGTTATAAATATAGCCCTCAAGGCGGGGGAAAAGATACTTGAAATCTACAATGGTAACATCTCTGTTGAATTTAAAGAGGACAAATCTCCCGTAACAGAAGCGGACAAGAGGGCGAACGAAATAATATGCGAAGGTCTGAATAAGATAGAACCGCATTTTAACATTCTTTCTGAGGAGAACAAGAATATTGATTATGAAGAAAGGAAGAACTGGAACTCTTTATGGCTTGTTGATCCCCTTGACGGAACTAAGGAGTTTATAAATAAAAGGGGAGAGTTTACTATTAACATAGCCCTTGTTGAAAAAGGTGAACCCGTATTGGGTGTTGTTTATGCTCCTGCTATAGGAACCCTTTATTTTTCCCAAAAGGGAAAGGGTGCGTACAAGCTTGAAAATATAGGAAAGGAGGTATCACAGAAAGATTTGAAAAAAGCATTCAGGTTGCCTTTAGAGGGATCTGGCAACGGTACTGTAAAAATAGTAGCATCAAGGTCTCATATGAATGAACCTACAAGGGAGTTTATAGAAAAGATAAAAAGTAAGGCTGAAAAAGTGGATATAGTATCCATAGGAAGCGCTTTAAAGATATGTCTTGTTGCGGAGGGTAAGGCGGATATATATCCGAGGCTCGGTCCTACAATGGAATGGGATACAGCCGCAGGGCATGCGGTAGCCCTTGAGTCAGGATGTGGTGTAAGGGTGTATAAGGGAGAATTAGGAGATACATTGACATACAACAAGGAGGATCTTTTAAACCCTCACTTTGTTGTTTTCAAAAAGGAAAAGGCTTATCTTTTACAGTAGGTATGAAGGTTTTAACTAAAAAGAGAACTTCAAGAAGAGTGCCTAAGGAACTTATATATGAAATGCGTAACGGAAAATTGATTTACTACAGGGACTACGATAAGGTCTTATCTGGGGAGAAAACCTTGGAGGAGGTTATGGGGAGTGGTAAGATTCAATGGTTAATAATATCTCTTATTCTTAGAGTTCTCATGAAGAAACTGTCTGTGGATAAATACGAGATAGCAACCAACGAAGTCGGATTTAAGTTTGCACCCCGTAGCTGGAGGAATTTGGATATAGCTATATTCAGAAAAGGGGAACTATTAGAGGAAGGTATAGACAACAAATATGTAAAAACTCCGCCGGAAGTCGTTATAGAGGTGGATACTAAGGCAGATCTAAGGAAGTATGGAGATTTTATGCATTACATGACCGAAAAGACTCAGGATCTGTTGAATGCAGGTGTTAAAAAAGTGATATGGATAACAACCTATGACAGAAAGATTATGGTGGCGGAGAAAGGTGAGAGGTGGTTTATAACGGATTGGGATGATACCATTGAAGTTATAGAGGGTATTGAATTGAATATAGAGAAGCTTTTAAAAGA
>WFPJ01000069.1 GCA_015487615.1 Aquificales bacterium
GCCTTGCATTCCTCCACTCTCAACCGCTAACACCTATCCAATTGCCTTCGCCTGGGGGCCATAGCGGAGGGGTAACACCCGGTCCCATTCCGAACCCGGCAGTTAAGCCCTCCAGCGCCGATGATACTGTGCCCACCAACGGCACGGAAAAGTAGGTCGCCCCCAGGTTTTGGTATTTAAAGTTATGGGTAAAAGAATTACTTATACACTTCTCTTATTTTTTTCAATTGCTATATCAAAAGAGGTATTCCTGTATAAACCTTCCCCCTGTCATGTTGTACAGGTGATGACTGAAGAGGATTCAACTCTTTACGTTCATTTGATTAGAAAAATGAAATCGTTATGCGTTCAAAAAATAGTTAAAGATAAAATCCTTGTTCCTTCTCATATAAAAGAAATCAGGATATTTGTAAATAATAAACTATGGAAAAAATACAAGATCAATTAAAGGGAAATAAACATACAATACACGGACTTAATTTTTATCTGTCTTTCTTTGATGATATTGCAAAACTCATACCTAGGGATGAATACTGTTTTATTGTAGGAGGTTGGGTAAGGGATAGGATACTGGGGATACCCGTAGGTAAAAAGGTAGATGTAGATATTGTCGTTACCTCAAATCCCGAGGAAGTAGGAAGGAAGTTTGCGGAAGCAATAGGGGGGAAATTTTTCGTTTTTGAAAAGAAGGGAATAATTATAAAAAGACCAGTTATATGTACAGTGATACTTGAAATAGATGATTATAGATACAGATTTGACTTTTCCCAAATAAAAGGAAAAGATGTAGAGAAAGCTTTAATAGAAGATTTGAAGGATAGAGACTTCACAGCTAACGCTATGGCTGTCAGTATTGATGATGTTCTTAGCATAGGTGCAAAACAAACGATTATATATGATCCTACCGGAGGTATAAGGGATCTTGAGAAGGGTATACTTAGACCCATAAGCTTAGAGAATTTGAAAAAGGATCCTATAAGGCTTATAAGGGGATTCAGGATAGCGGGAGAAACGGATTTGGAGCTTTCCGAGGATTTTAGGAAGTTTGTAAAGGAACACGGAGAAATAATTAGAGAAAGTCCGGAAGATAAAATAACTTTTGAGTTCTTAAAGATACTCTCCATAAAGACCTCCGCTAAAGTACTTAGACTTATGTACGAACTCGGATTTCTTGAAAAGATCTTCCCAGAGATCGGTAAGCTGAGGCACGTTTCTGATCAGGGTGAAAATCATATATACCCTCTTGATGAACACACATTTAAAACCGTTGATATGCTTGAGTTTATCCTTAACAACAGGAAATATATAAAGGAGTATATATTTGAAAAGATAGGAAATATAAAATTTCTTGGGGAGTTCAGTGATATTGAAGCTTTAAAGTTATCAGCGCTGTTTCATGATATAGGAAAACCGGACACATTCAAAAAAATTAACGGCAAAATAACCTTTTATGAGCATGACAAACTTGGTTCCGAGATGGTTAAAAAAATAGGTAGCCGATGGAGATGGGGAGAGGATCTCACGAGGTTTGTATCAAGTCTTGTAAGGCATCACCTTAGGCTTTTTTACCTTAGGGAAGCTGATACAAAAGGGACTTTAACATCAAGGGGTATACTTAAATTTTGGAGGGATTGCGGAGATATTGCTTATCATCTTTTTATACTTTCAGTTGCGGACGCATTGGCTTCCGGGGATAAAAAGGAGGAAATGGATAAACTTATTGATACTATGGATAAGTTGGAAGCTTTCAAATCAAAGGAAATGGCAAGAACCAGTGGTAAAACACTTTTGAACGGAAGGGAAATAATGAAAATATGCGGATTGGAAGAAGGTCCCCTTGTGGGTAAAATAAAAAGGATGTTGGAGGAAGCACAAGTGGAAGGAATTGTAAAAACAAAGGAAGAGGCTATAGAATTTATAAAAAAGAAGATAAAGGAGGTAAGTTTATGAAGATTGCGGTTGTTATTTTTCTTATATCTATAATTTCAATGACCGCATCTTTACCTCTTATCGCCGAAAAGCTTCCTTACGAATGGTTTTATGAAATAAAAGCAGGTCAGGAGAAAGAATTAAAAACTAATATAGAGCTATGGAATAGAACAGTTAGGTTTATAGGGAAAATGATGCTTTTATATGGATTACAACTCTTTGTGGTAGGTATGTTTTTTGCTGTAATAAAGTTTGATCCTTTCCTACGCAATCTAATCCTTTTTATAACAATAGTCTTTCCAGTGATTTTGGGAGTTGTAATGACAATACTTTATGTAAGCAAGGTAGCAAAAGAATTAAGGGGAGAACTAACCGTATTCTGATTACTTTTTATTTTTCTTTGACATTATTATTTTTGAAACCTTTGCAGCATGTTTCGGATCCATAGCTGCAAGTATCTCTGCTGCCTGTCTTTCTTTCAACCTTATCAAAACTTCCGCCGCTGTATATGGATCAAGATTGTTCATTATCTGCCCAGCTTCATCCGTAGAAGTTTTGTTAAGAATTTTTATAAGTTTTTGAACTTCCTCTGGTAACTTTTTATTCTTCATTGCAAGCATTTCCTCTTTAAGTTTCTCTATCCTTTCCCGTTCCGCTCTTATTTCCTTTAATTTCTTTTCCAGGGCTTTCTCTAAAAGCTGTAGCTTTTCTACAACTTCCCTTTTACTCTCTTCTTTGATCTTCTGCTCAACTATATCACCGCCGTGTGAGATTGAAACAATAACAATAATGGACAACAAAAACTTTTTTATAAGGTCCATGTAACCGTTATTTATAAGTTCCTTCTTTATTTCAGCTGCAAGTTTTTCGTATTTTTGGTTGTTCTCTATAATCTTGAGGCCTTCTACTTCCTTGTGTAACTCAATGGTTTCTTTGATCTTTTTTTCCTTTTCTATCTCTAACTCCCTTATTCTCTTTTCAATTTCATTTATACCGCTAACTATGGCTTTCTCCTTAAGTATATAAGGAATGGGATCTTTTGCATCCACTATATGTTTGTTGAGATAATCAATTTCCCTTTTTAACTTCTCCTTTTCTTTCTTAAGCTTTGCTATTTCTAAATCTATCTCTTTTATTATCTTCGCGCTTTCATTTTCCAGAAGCTTCTTTATATGAATTATCTTCTCTATTCTATCCATCTTGACCGCCGTCTCATTACATCTTATATTTTAAATATATGTCCAAAGGGGGCGAATGGATTCGACGGGGATGGCAGATTAAGGGTAGCAGGCAGGGTGGCAACCTTAACAGCCATAAAAACACTTCCCGAAGCTGAGCTTGCTCTCGCTGCCTAATTGACGGCAGCGCGCCCCGGGTGAGTTGGCAGGTGGCTTGCCCGGAGGTGTCAAAGGACACCTGCTTGGGTAACCCCAACGCACGGTGAGGGGTTGCCGACACGAGGATGCCGTGCTTCCCTCCGGAGGCCTGCCCGTGGGCTGAAGGAGGCAGATCTAAAACACGGGCTAAGCCTGTAGAAGCCCTTATATCGGGCCATCCTCGGACGCGGGTTCGATTCCCGCCGCCTCCACCAAAATGCTCATTCTATAAAATATTTCATAGTTTTAAGCATGGTATATTCCGCATCCGAGGGTAAAGCGCTTTTTATACCCTCTGAGAAGAAATCCCTGTGGCTGAAAAGCTTTTCTATCTTCTCTATAACCCTTTTAGTATCCGCATCCTCCTCCCTTATAACAATTCCGCCCCCATTTTCTTCAATTTCCTTTGCATTATAGTATTGGTGGTCGCCGGATGCATAAGGGTAAGGTATAAAGAGGGCTGGTAATCCGTAATAACTCAGCTCCGCCACAGTTCCTGCCCCAGCCCTCGCAACAGCTATGTGGGAAGCCCTGTAAATAAGGGAAATATTTTCGGTAAAGGGTATAAGCTTTATATTCCGCACACCTTGTGGGACTGATCTTTTTATATCCTCGTAATGTTTATCGCCTGTTATAAGCAATGCTTGAAAATCCTTCAATACTTCCATAACTTCAAGGGCAAGCTTGTTAATATAAATGGCACCTTGGCTACCTCCCATAAAGAGGATGGTCGGCTTATCTTCAATCCCCAATTTCCTTATTGCTTCCTCCCTTTTTATTCTTATCCCTTCCTTTAACACCTTCCTTAGGGGCAATCCCGTCCTTATCATACATGTGTTTTTAAAAAACCTTTTTGTATATTCAAAAGTGTAAAATATACAGCTTGCAAACCTTTCAAGCTTTATGTTTGCTACACCCGGTACAGAGTTTTGCTCATGTATAAAAAGGGGTATCCTCTTCAGTAAACTGCAAACTCCCAAAGGTACTCCCGTATATCCACCGAAGA
>WFPJ01000070.1 GCA_015487615.1 Aquificales bacterium
AGAGCTTGCCCCCTGGGTACCTTGGCACATATCACGATTCTTTCCATACCATAAAGCTAAAGATTTGCCCGTTACACCCTTGGAAGACATGCTGTACGCCTATGAAAAGGGTAAAGAGGCAGGGCTTGAATACATATACCTGGGGAACATTGATACAGACAGGTACGAACATACATACTGTCCCTCATGCGGGGAGATATTAATAAAGAGAAAGATATTTACCGTTATTGAAAACAGGATAAAAGCTGGCAGGTGTCCCCGCTGTTTGTATGAAATAAAGGGATTCTTTTAAGGCTTAAAGTTATACAATGTTATCCTATGCGAAGTATGACGGGTTTCGGTAAGGGTGAGTTTGAGGATGAAAACTGGAATGCTGTGGTTGTAATAAAATCAGTAAACGGTAAAGGTCTTGATATTCACCTTAAAGCCCCCTCCTTTCTCATACCCTTAGAACCGAGTTTAAGGGATATGCTTAAGGAAAAGGTAAAGAGGGGTTCAGTAACCATATCCATAGATATAGATTCAAAGCAGGTACTTACTCCCTTAAATATACAAAAACTCATCCTCGGCGTTGAAACAATAAGGGTTATGGCGGAGGAGCTTGAACTTCATCTGTCCCACGACCAGGTCTTTGAGTTTGCTTGGAGATTGGCTGAAAAGCAGAAGATGGAATTGGATGAATCGGTACAGAATGTGGTAATTCAAGCATTCAAAAGAGCTATGGATAGCTTTGTAGAATCAAGATCAATAGAGGGCAGTTATCTTGCATCGGATATTAAAGGAAGAGTTAAAAAGATAGAGGATTTGCTTGAGAATATAAAACAAAACAGGGAAAGGCACAACGAGGAGATAAAGAAAAAGATAATTGAGAGGGCGGAGGAGCTTAAACTGGATAAGGAGTCACCCGTGGTACTTAATGAGATACTGTTTCTTCTACAACGATTTGATATTCAGGAGGAAATAACAAGGCTTGAGAGTCATTTAAATGAACTTAACAGGCTTCTTAATACGGAAGGAGAGATAGGAAGGAAGATTGAATTCCTTACCCAGGAGATGTACAGGGAGGTAAACACCATAGGAAGCAAGATGCCTGATCTCAGCAAGATAGTTGTTGATTTAAAAACGGAGATAGATAGGATAAAACAGCAATCCGCAAACATAGAGTAGTTCAAACACCTGAGCCCGCAATGTGTCTCCCACTATCAAGGTTTATTATTTCTCCCGTCATACCTTCAACCTTCAGCAAATAATCTACAAGCAACCCTATATCCTCAAGGGGTACTTTCCTTCTCAGGGGTGTCCTTTTCAAAAGACCTTCCCATTCTTCTTCAGACATACCTTCAGCCCTTAAGACTGGACCCAAAGCTATACAATTTACAAGTATGTGGGGAGCCAACTCCTTAGCAAGCACCTTTACCGCGGTATGAAGTGCACCCTTTGAAACAAAATAGGAAACATAACCCTTATAGGGTGTATTGGTAACAGCCCAATCGCCAAAAGCTATTATTCTCCCCTTTACATCACCTTCGTTTTTAAGCATATAATCCGCACAATACTTTGAAATAAACAAAAAGGCTTCTGTTATAGGCTTGAAATGGTCATAAAGGGATTCTTTCGTAATTTTATCCCACGGAGTCTTATAATAGGGAGAGGCGAGATGTATAAAGGCGTCTATCCTACCGAATCTTTCCCATGTTTTATCAACAACCTCCTTGTAAGTGTCAGAATCATTCAAGTCGGCCTTTATAAGAAGAAGATCTTTACTATTAATATCCCTGAGGTAATCATTAGATCTCCTGTAAACAGCTGAAACATTGTAACCCTTACTTAATAGATATTCACATATATATCCGCCTATCCTTTTTATTCCCGTGATGAGAACTGTTTTTCTCATATACAAAATTTATAATATAAAGATTAATAGGCACTTATACACTTCTTTAAGCCTTTATCAAAGGTAATTACTTGATGCCCTTCCCCGTAAGAGCACAGAAGACAATCCACAAAGTCAAGGTTTTTCGTAGAGAAAATCTCAAGAGCTTTTAGCATCTGCTTTTTGTTGTGAATCTTAACACCTCTGAGTTCTATTAACTCTCTCAGAATATCGGCAATTTCCTCCCTGCTTACATTGTAAATCTTCTGGAGAACATAAACGACCTCCGCAACAACAGATTCAAGGATCAGAACCTTAGACTTCCCCTCCATCACTTCGTTAAAAACCTTTTCCGCCTCAGCATAAAGCTCCTCACTATCCCTGAGAAGGTACCTCAAGATCACATTGGCATCAATCAGAGAGGTGTTTTTCTCTGAAGGCATCAGCTATTGCCTCCTTTTCCATCTCAATAACCTCTTCTATGGACTTCCCCTTGATAGCATATTTCTGCAAGGCTCCGCCGAGCTTCTTAACCGGTCTTATTACCACCTCCCCTTCCCTCATAGTTATCTCCACTATGTCTGTTCCGAGCTTTTTCCTTATCTGCGTAGGTATCGTAATCTGACCCTTTCGGGTAATCTTAACAATAGGCATACTTACCTCCTGTAAAGGTATTACTCTGATTTAAAGTAACGCTTCTTAAATGAGCAGTCAACGGTTACAGATGCCTGTTGGAAAAATACCATAAGGCTTATGAAAATCCCTATCCCTATCCCTAAACCTGTTCTTAACTATCCCTATAACCTGCTCCACCCTAAACCTTCCTCTTGAGTACCTCACCCTCGTATGAACCGTGTCCCTAACACGCACTATCGCACACATATTCAGTCCCCTTACCTTCCTTAATATCTTCACCTTCCCGTAGTAGGCATCTCCAAGGAAATTCCTTACCCTGAACTTAATGTGTTCGAGCATGGCCTGCATTCATCTGAATAGGCTCTTCCTGTGTTTACTCCCACAACTACAGCTTTTCTCTTTACCGCCCCTACAAGTACCTCTGTCTTTACATGGGACCTTACTTGTCTTATTTCCTTCCCTTTCATCCACAAAAGTTTAAAGGTGTCAAAGTATCCGAAGTCTGATCCATCCGCTATGAGGCAGTGAAACTCTTTGGCTTTCATTTCTTTCATTATCTCTCTTGCTGTTGTGTGGATGAGCTTTTTTATGTA
>WFPJ01000071.1 GCA_015487615.1 Aquificales bacterium
ACAGCCTACCTACCCCCTGAGGGAGATGGAGATGGGGATGGTACTATAGAGTATGGGTGGGATTCAACTCCTCCTGCTGCTCCTACTGGAGTACAGGCTGTTGGGGGCACTGGTACTATAACTGTTACATGGAATGCTAACAACAATGAGAAGGACTTTATGGGTTATTTGGTATTTTATCAGCCTGTGACAAGTTGTAATCCTGATTGTTCAAGTTGTCAGTGGTGGACGAGGGCAAACATTGTTGTTAGCACATTGGATGGTTTAGAGTATCAGATGCCCGTGTATGGTGGTAGTTATACTATAACTGGTTTGACTCCTGGTAATTACTGTGTGGCTGTTGCTTCTGTTGACTTTGCGTGTTGGAGTCCGAGACCCGTAAATATGGGTGATCCTTGCAACACTTCTCTGTACTCTACCGCTGGACCCGTTTCTGTACAGTGAAATATAATAAGACCTATAAACCCCAAAGGAGGTGTAAGAGATGGCAAGACTTGTTAAATGTACAGCAAAGGAACCTTATAAGCTTGAGACTTCCGATAAAACTTATTATATATGTCAATGCGGTCTTTCAAAAAATTTCCCTATGTGTGACGGTGCGCACAAACGTGCCCGCGATGAGGAAGAAGGAAAACTATATATCTACGATGAAAACGGCAGGGTGGAAATTTCTACCTAAACATCCTTCTTAACATTGCAAATAGGATTATAATAAGGGGCAGGAAGCCTGTTCCTGCCCTGCATCCTAGATTTATCTCCCTTATTTCCTTAGAAGGTGACATTTTCTTCTTTATCCCCTCGCCCTTCAAAGATATGGTTTTAACACTCTCGTTTACATCGTTTGATTCAATATATATTTTCGCTTCAATCTTACCTTCTTTGGTAGGTGAGAAAAAGACCTTTAAGATACATGATTCACCCTTTTTGATACTGACACCTTTACAATCCTTTTCAACTCCGAAGTTCTGATAATCACTGAGGGTTATGTTCTTTATAATAAGCTCACCCGTTCCCGAATTTTTAAGCGTTATTTCTTTAACTATTCTGTCCCTTCCTATCTTACCCTTTCCGAAATCTAAAAGGTCAGGAGAAAATGAAAGCACTGGATTTGCCTTAACTATTGCAGTCATGTAAACACTAACTACCTGTTCATCAACATCATTGGATTTTATGTAAAGATATGCTTCAACGGTACCTTCAATAAGGGGAAAGAATTTTATCCTTAGTGTACAACTTCCCGACGGATTTACGGGATTTCCGGTGCATGTATCTTCAATGATGGAAAAATTAAAGGTGTCCGACAAGGTTACCTCTGAGATAAGAAGATCCCCCGTGCCCGTATTGTCAACAGTTACTGTGAATATGTATTCCTTTTCCATATCCACGGATCCGAAATCTTTTGACGCTGGGTTTACTTCTATTTCGGGAAATCTCTGAATACCGAGACCCCTCAAAAGTACCCTTAAATCTCCCTCATCTATGTCATTGGAAAGTATCCTTACCTCTCCCGTGTGCCATCCTCCGCGCACCGCTGTAAACCTTATCTCCACGGAGCAGGAGTCTCCTACATTCAGGTTTTGCCCAGTGCATGTATCATTTGTTATAGTAAAACTGCCACTTGGATCTTCATTAACTATGCTTATATCACTTATGTTTAAAGTACTCGGAGCAACTCCGTTGTTGCTTATATTAAGTGTAAAAGTTGAAGACTCTCCGGTTAAAAGCTCCCCGAAATAATATTCTTCCGTATTTACCGATATATCGGGTGTAGGATAAGCTATCTCATCTGCTCCTATATCAACCGCTGGCGGATCCGCATCGCTCATTATTCTTGGCTCATTATCTATATCTTCTAAGGGTAAGAAAGGGGCGGAATTCAAACCTACATCCTTAGCGGGTGATGTGGGTTGTATGTGATAGTCATCCGTGGTGGGATCTACGAAGGAAGGATTAATTTTTATATTCCCACCATAATTGTAGTTTAATGTATTTGATATATAAATGTCTTCCGACTCAAGGATGTTCGGATCCGTGCCGGAATCGTTGGCTGGATCAAAGCTTGCGTTAAGAGAAAATAGGTTGTTATAAAGGTTTAATGAAAACAGATTGTTTGTGCTGAATGCACTTATGTAAAGATCCTCGCCCATATCACCTGCCACTTGCGTAGTATTTTCCCAAAATATATTGTTGTAAATATGCACATCAGCCTGTTCACTCCCCGCATCTATATATACTCCACCACCGTAATTGGTTGAAGTATCGGTCGCACTGTTTGAAGTAAAGGTATTGTTAATTATGTAAGCTGAACCGCCCCCTATTCTGAAGAAGATAGCCACCGCACCGTAATTAGGAGCAGTGCTTTTATAAAGCATGTTGCTCCTCATATACAGCTTACTTCCTCCCCTCAAGTCAACCAGTAGTGAAGATGGCATACTCGTCGTTGTTGTTGAGTTATTTGCAAAGGTATTTTTATCTATAAAAATTTCCGTTTCTTTGTTCATATAGATCATTAGTGGTAAGGACATGTTACTGAAATTGTTACCGGTTATTTCAATACTCAGTCCAAGGGGTCCTGTGCTTGAATAAAGGTTTGAAATGTATGCTCCCGCCACACTATCAAATGTGTTGTTTTTTATCCTTACATATGAAGCATCATAGCTGAGGTATATGCCTCTACCCACACCGTTGAGGAATTCACAGTTTTCTATATTTACATCCGCTGATTCAACCTCAATGTATAAGGCGGAATATCCCGAGTGTCCTCCCACCCGTTGTATGATTAAATCCCTTACTGTTATTACAGCGGTTGAGTCATCGCCTGCACCTATTCCCCTTGTCCTTATATGTATTCCGATTAAGGATTGATTGTTTAAATCAATGACCGGTTTGTTGGAAGGATCGGATCCTTTTATGGTAAGAGAATTTCCCGAATTTTCTCCGAGGGCTTTGTATGTGAAGGATTTGGACGGATCGGGTAAGTAAGTCCCGGGAAGGAGTATTATCGTGTCATCTTCTAAATTTGAGCTTGCCTTACAAAGTGCAGTGTAAAGATCGCAGGGGTCGGTTTGAGAGCATGCATATGTATCAAGATTTAAGCAGTCTGGATTGTTGGTGGCAGAAGGTGATACATATAAAGTTTCTGCCCTTAATATAATAAAGGAAAGCAAAACAATAAGTATAACCATCCTCTCCCCTTCAGGAAATTATACATATATCTTAATCGATCTCTAAGAAAAAGTTATAGTTAAAATACCCCTTATGTACAGATATCTCTCCTTTTTGCTCCTATTAATCACTTCTTCAACAGCCGTTTTTATGCTTGATGCTGATCCTACAGCCAAGAAGGGTCTTTTAATACTTACAATTACCGCTTCCTTGTGGATCTCGGAAGTGATTCCCATAAGTGTAACTAGCCTACTTGTTCCTGTTCTCGGTGTTGTTTTGGGAATTGTTGATGTGAAGGAAGCCCTTTCACCCTTTGCCCATCCCATTATATTCCTATTCTTTGGAGGATTTGTGCTTGCCATTGCCCTTTCTAAGTACGAACTTGACAGATTTGTCGCTTACAAAATAGCAAGTATTTCCGGGGGAAGTTTTTTAAAGGCATCCTTTTTACTCATGCTTACCACCGCTTTCATATCCATGTGGATAAGTAATACATCAACAACCGCAATGATGCTTCCCTTAGCCCTAGGGGTTATAAGGAGTGTTGAAAATCCTCCTGAAAGAAATTACACATTTCTGCTTCTCGGTATTGCTTACTCCGCAAGTGTGGGGGGTATGGGTACACTTGTGGGAAGTCCTCCCAACGGTATAGCTGCGGGGCTTCTAAACTTAAGTTTTGCGGACTGGCTTAAATTCGGAATACTTTTTGTCTTAATACTTTTGCCCGTTCTCTTTTTTATCATGTATATGCTATTTAAACCCCAGACCCTCAGAGTTACGCTGAAGGAAGATTTCTCCGTAAAATGGAGCATAAGGGAGATATGTGTACTTATTGTATTCTTGCTTACAGTAGGGGGTTGGCTTTTCAGTAAGCAGATATCTTCCTTCCTTGGGATAGGAAAATATACGGACAGTATCATTGCCCTGCTTGCGGTTATTCTCCTCGCTTCCCTCAAACTAGTAAGCTGGTACGATATAAAGGAAAAGACTGATTGGGGTACCCTCTACCTCTTCGGCGGGGGGCTTGCATTAAGTAACATCCTCAAAGTATCGGGGGGTGCGGAGTATCTCTCCGATACGGTTGCTGGTATGCTCGGTGGACTTCATACCTTTTTTATAATTCTTTTCTCCGTCTTATTCATCATCTTTATGACGGAGCTTATGAGTAATACAGCCACCACTGCCATATTTGCTCCCATACTTCTTTCAACCGCTCAAGGTTTGGGTATTCCTCCCGAGGAACTTATAATACCAACAGCACTTGCCTCTTCCTGTGCCTTTATGTTGCCCGTTGCAACTCCTCCCAATGCTATAGTTTACGGAAGCGGTTTTATAAAGCAGATGGATATGATTAGGGCGGGTATCTTACTTAACCTGTGTCTGGGTACACTTATATCAATAATTGCCTATATTATCCTTTGAGGGTTCCGAGGGGTTTAAGTTTTGCAACTATGGTTGCTATACCTACCTCTTCCACCACCCTTACAACTTCCGTTACATCCTTATAAGCCTGAGGAATCTCTTCCATTATTGTGCCTTTACCCCTTGCAACAACCACCATGTTTTTGATAACCCTTTCAAGACCTTGTTCCTTAACAAATTCCTTTGCCTTTCTTCTTGACATAAGTCTTCCCGCTCCGTGACATGCGGTACCGAAACTCTTCTCCATTGAATCTTCCTTTCCCACTAGCAAAAATGAAGCCCTACCCATATCGCCGGGAATAATTATGGGCTGACCCGTTTCCCTATAGGCGGGCGGTACTTCTGGATGTTTGGGAGGGAAAGATCTTGTTGCTCCCTTTCTGTGGACGACCACCCTTTTTGTTATATTTCCTACCCTGTGTTCTTCTACCTTTGCTATGTTGTGTGCGTGGTCGTATATGAGTCTATAACCTAATTCCTCCCAGGATATTCCGAGGTACTTTCTTATAGTATCCGCTGTCCTGAAGCCAAGGATTTGTCTGTTGGCAAAGGCGTAGTTTGCCCCTCCGCACATGGCTTTGAAATAGTCTTGACCCTCCGGAGATTTAAAAGGCATACAGGCAAGTTGCATGTCCGGGAGGGTTATTCCGTATTTATTTAGACTGTTCTTTGCTATCTTGAGATAATCAACGCATATCTGATGACCGAAACCCCTTGACCCTGAATGAACTGTTATAACCACCTGATTTTTCCATATTCCCATCTTTTCCGCTATTTCCTCATCATATATCTCTTCTATCTTTTGCACTTCTACGAAGTGATTTCCGGAACCGACCGTTCCCAGTTCATTAGCTCCCCTTTCGTAGGCATGCGGTGATATAACATCGGGATCCGCATCCTTAAGGGCGCCGAAGCTTTCTATATGTTCAAGATCATCCTCAGGACCGAAACCCATTTCTATAGCCCACCTTGCCCCTTTTATAACAAGATCTTTAAACTGATTCTTTGTCAACTTTATCCCGCTTTTAGATCCCACTCCCGCAGGTATCTTGTTTAGTATTTCATTCATGAGGGGTTTAATAACTCCCTCTATCCTTTCCGCCTCAAGATTTGTAGCTATGAGCCTTACACCGCAATTTATGTCGTATCCCACACTTCCGGGACTTATTATTCCCGTTTCCACATCGGTTGCCATAACACCGCCGACGGGAAAACCGTAACCTACATGAACATCGGGCATAACATATATGGCTTTTTGCACGCCGGGAAGGGTTGAGGCATTCACCGCCTGTTTTATGGCATCATCTTCAAGCTTTTCGTAAAGTGCATCGCTTAAATAAAAAACGACGGGTACTCTTTGTCCTTCAAATGTTCCTTCCTCTATAATGTAAACATATTCATCAATCTTTTTAAGAACTTCTTTCATTCTATCCCCTCTCTGATAATTAAATATTCCGCCACATAAGAAAAGTAAGGTACATCTTTGTTTGCTATATCTTTGAAAATGATGTAAGCCTTCTCTTTATCCCCTTTTTGTTTTAAAAGTAATCCTTCCAAGAATCTTGCAGAAATCTTATTAAATGCATCCTCTTTTATAGTCTTTATACCGTTGATATCTTTTCTTTCGTAAGCGATCCTTTCCGCAAAGAGGTTTTTAATATCTTCATCCTCAAAATTTTTGTATATTATTTCCGCAATTTTGTCTTTGCCTTTGATATTATCAATTAGCAGTGAGTACGACTTCCCGAATAAAGCCATTTTCCTGTTCCCGTATTCCTTTTCAATTTCTTCTATAAGTTTGAGCCCTTCCTCATACTTTCCCTCTTTAAGGTTTTTAGCTACAAGAAAAACCTTATATGAAAGCTCTTCCCTTTTCTTTCTTTCTTCGGACTGCCACCATTTAAACCCTATGTATCCGCCCAGTAAAAGTACAACCACTATGATAAGGTAGGATATGTATTTTTTATCTGACTCCATGTCAGTAATTATATTTTATCCGCGTATCGTTTGTAATATACTTTTCTGAAGGTGAAAAAGGTTGTTGTTATAACAGGCGCTTCAAAAGGTATAGGCAGAGAGTTAGCTTATGTTTTTGCCCGAAAAGGTTTTGACTTGATGATTGCTTCAAGGAGTTTAAATCTCTTGAAGGAGTTGGGAAAGGAGATTGAGGAAAAGCACGGTGTTAAGGTGCTTACAAAATCAACGGATGTGGGGAAAAGGGAAGAATGTAAAGAATTGATTGATTATACAGTTGATTCTTTCGGAAGGATTGATGTTCTCATAAACAATGCGGGTATAGGTCTTTATTCACCGGTGGCGGAGATGAAAGAAGATGATTTGGAGAAAGTATTTTATGTTAACTTTTTCGGGAGTTTTTATTGTACAAAATATGCTTTTCCTTATATAAAGGAAGCGAGGGGATCAGTTATAAACATTTCCTCTGTTGCAGGGCTTATTCCCGTTCCTTTTATGGGCGGGTATTCCGCTTCAAAGCATGCCATGAATGCCCTTTCTTTTACCCTTGCAATGGAAGTGAAACAGGAAGGTGTTCATGTTTTGACAGTATGTCCAGGTGTTATAAACACGGGATTTGTTGCTTCATCTCTCGGTAATTACAGACCGAAGTTCAAGGTGAGGGGGACACATCCTTCAAAGCTTGCGGAGAAGGTGTATGAGTATTACGTAAAAAGGAAAAGATTACTCATATACCCATGGTACTACCGTTTAATACTTATGTCATACAAATTATTTCCTGATATTTACGGAGCAATATATCTCAGATTTTGGAAAAAGAAAAGTTAGAAGGCTTTGAGTAACCCCCTTATCTTATCTTCCCATCCTTCGTTCACAACCGTCCATTTGCTAAGCCTTTTCTTTCTTTTTGTGGGTTTCTTTGTATTATAGTGTGCACCACCGCCTTTTCTTCTAAGTATCTTTCCCGTGGCAGTTATTTTAAACCTTTTGGCAACAGACCTGTTTGTTTTCATTTTAACCTTAGCCATAATGCCATCTATTATACAAAACTTCACGGGAGTTTTACAAAAAACTTTAAGGACTTTATTAGTTTAATTTTTAAAGGAGGGAAGAAGATGAGGATTGTTTTGGCTATGCTTTTATGTTTTACATTTGGTTTATTAACATTTGCGGGGGAGAAAGAATATGCGGTAATGACAGTAAAGATAGAAGGATTTGATAAAGAAAAAGGTGTGGTGGTTGCTGAACCATCACCTGTTTGCAAAAAAGCTAAGTATGCTTTCTTTAAGGACATGAATATGATGGAAATGGAAAGATTTGTTGAAGAGATAAAAGGGAAGAGAATTGTTGTTTTTATTGAAAAATGTGAGGAGATAATAAAGGTTGTTAACTTTAATAAAGAGGGGGAAAAGGAGGTTTTCTGACATGTGGATTATTGTGATTTTCGTACTTATAGGTTTAGTGGCAAACAGGATTGAAGCGTCTCCTGTTATGGACAATTACTGTTCCGTCCCCGTTACCATGGGAAGAGTAGTTAGCCCTAATATATTGTTCGTTATAGATGTTTCCGGATCTATGTCATGGGATGCCTACAGCAACTATGATCCTAATGAAGTTTACGAAGGTTACTTTATACCTGACAAAGTATATGTTTACGACTGGGGAATAGGTGCCTGGGTTGAGGCTCCTGCTGGAACAAGCCCTTATCCCTGTATAGGAAGAATTAGGCGTAGTAGAGCTTATACGGGTAACTGTTTAAACTTCAGGTTTATGTCAAGGATAGACCTCGTCAGGTGGGCAATAACTGGAGGCAGGCCTGCTTCGTGCGGTGGTGTTAATGACAATGACTGTGCTCCCGAGTTGTTCTATAAAGGAGTTGATCCCAATAATTGGGCATGTGATACAGAAGGGTGTATCCTTGAAGCATCCATAGGGGTTAGAGTAAAGGTGCCATGGTCACGGATATTTGATGCACTTATTTACCGTATGAAGGAGATGTCTGTTTTACCACGATTCGGTGTTATGTTTTACAGCAGTAATGGTGTTAGGGATGAGAAGGTTTACATAGGGGATTTTGTGAGCAATAACAGTATAGATACTGAATTTCCTTACAAAAATATGATAATGCATATAAACGGTGTAGATGTTGGGGGGTGGACTGCTACTGCCCCTGCCCTGTGGGATGCGTACAACTACTTTGCTCAGAATTCTCCCGAATACAACGGTTTTCAACCTCAAACGGGGGATGGTGACAAATGGAAGAACCCCATTTACCAATGTTTTGATAAAAACGGTGATGGATCATGTCAAAGTTCGGAATTTGAAAAAGTACCTTGTGCAAAGAACTTTGTGATACTTATGTCAGATGGACAATGGAATAGAGGAGGGGAGCCAGGTGAAGTTGACAACACCTGCACAATAGATACGGGATTTGAGCCTCATTCCGCTGATCCTGTTGTTCCTGCCTACTGGCTTCATGCCAAGGGAATGACAAATGCTATTACTGGGGATCAGATAAATATTGAATCCGTTTATACAATAGGTTTGTGGCTCGGCGGAACGGGAGAAAACTCACTCAAGCATGTTGCCATCTATGGATCCTTTGATACTACAAACCGTACATGGCCTGGGGGTACGAGCGGATATCCAATGGATGTAGGAGGACCTGTTGATAACTGCTGTAGCGGTGATACATGCGGAAAGGGAAGTGCAGTAACACCTATACCTCCTTCCTCTCCCGACTGGGATGAAGACGGTGACGGTGTGCCTGATACCTTTTACAATGCGAAGAATGCCATTGAGATAAAGAACTCAATAGAAAGGATTATACTTGATATACTAAAAAGGGTTTCTGCTGGTTCTGGTGTTGCAAGCCTTTCTTCCAAATCGGATGTATCTTCGGTTGTTCTCCAGCCTTACTTTTATCCCTTTTATCTTTCCCCGGACGGAAAAAGGGTTAGTTGGATAGGATTCTTAGAATCCTTCTGGTTTGATATAGAGGGTAAATTCAGGGAAGATACGGTAAATCCCCTGAAGCTTGATATTGATAAAGATGCTGATTCTTCTAATGAAGATCTGGTATTTCTTATAGAATACAATGAAGCCATAGGACCTCACGCTATACTTGTGAACATGGATCCGGATAACTCCGGTCAAAAACAGTGTAAGCTTATTGAGAGTAAAAATCTTTACGAGCTGTCAAGTGTGGTTGATTTTGCCTGTAAACTTGCAAGAACTGATGCAACAGAAAGAAATATATATCTGAATGATGGAAACAACAACCTTCTGAATTTTGACAGTTCAACAGCTACCACGGTTGATTTGCTACACACAATATGGAGCGGTATGGATCCTTCCGTGACTTCAACGGATGTCCAATGTATTATAGACTATCTTGCGGGAAAGGATACGAACTGTGAAACTCCGTATGCTCAGAGAAACAGAAAATTTAATTTATCAGGACTGTGCGGTGTTGATGAGGTAAATATATGGAAGCTCGGAGATATAATGAACTCAGCTCCTACCATAGTGTATTATGAACCGAACAACATATACCACAAGAGATACTTGGATAAGTCTTATCGTGAGTATATTGATTCAGATGCTTACAGGAGCAGAACCGCTTTTGCCTTTGTGGGAGCGAATGATGGTATGCTTCACGTTTTCAGAGTGGGTTATATAAAAGAGAATAAGTATTGTACAAATAATCCTTCTAAGTCTTGTAGGATAAGTAAGGATTGTGGGAAGGGAGGTTTCTGTGTTTTTAATCCTGAAAGGCCCATTGAGCTTCAGAACTCCGCAAATGACAGCGGTACGAACCTTGTAGGAAGGGAGGAATGGGCATTCATACCTTATAATGCACTGCCTTATCTACTTTGGTACGGACATAAAAACTACTGTCATATACATACAGTTGACTACACTTTTGAGATTGTTGATGCTTCAATAAACGGGCCTGCGGGTGACGAGAAAACCTCATTAAGCTGGAGGACACTTCTGATAGGTGTAATGGGATACGGGGGTCAAAAAATAATTGTGGGAGACTCTAATAATAATGGTATATGCGATCCCGGTGAAACCAATTGTAAAGAATTTTCTTCTTCAATATTTGTGTTTGACCTTACGGATTGGCTTGATGGTAATGCCACTGAACCTACCTTGTTGTGGGAGAAACCGCTTCCCGATGCTACTCTTACCCTGTCATCGCCCGTGGTTATAAGAAGGGGTGCTAAAAATGTTAACGGTGATTGGTATATTGTGATCGGATCCGGTCCCCTTGATCCAAAAGCGGAGGAGTTTGTAAGCGATCCGAAGATATACTTCATAGACTTGAGAACCGGTAATATAGTGAACCAGGTTTCTGTACCCATACCAAACAATGTGGTTGGTGCTGCTGTAGGTAATATAAGGGCATTTGATATGGACAATGACTATCAAGAAGACATACTGTACTTCGGAGTTTATGGAAAAGAGGCAAGCGGAAGGCAGTGGGGAACACTTTACAGATTGCACCTCATTCAGGATGTGGGTAGCTATAGGGCTGTATCTTCTCTTAGTTCAACGGACATTTCTGAAGTTATAGCCCTTTCCGAGTTCTGTCAAACAAATTACTGTCCTACAGTTTTTGCTGCTCCCGAGCTCGCAGTTGATGTTTCTGAACAAACTGGTCAGGAAAGGCTTTGGGTTATATTCGGTACGGGCAAGATGCTTAATGAAGATGATAAGGCAACCAAAATAAACCTTTATAGGAATTATCTTATTGCACTTGTTGATGAATGTTGGAATCCTTCCGCATCAGGATGTCCAAAAACTTACTCAAGGGACGAGCTTAAGGATACAACTAATATAAAGGTTACTGTGGATATTACATCACCTCAGGTTAAAACGGAAGAAGTATGTTCGTGTGGAACAGTATGTGATCAAACGGGAGCTAACTGTGATTCCTATTGTAATCTTGAGACCGTTTATGTACAAGTGGGTAATCCTCTTAACTATGTGAATGATGTAACAACGGAGGGTTACTCCGGTTGGTATATTGAATATGAGGGAAGGGTTGTTATGTCAACGCCGGTGGTTGTAGGGAATATCCTTGATTCTCTTTCTTATGAGCCTCCAGGTAGTATATGTGAGGGAACGGGGTACACATATCTTAATATACTTAACTATAAGTCGGGAACTGCTCCGCCCATCCCCTCCCTTATTACGTCCGAGGGTGTTACCGTAAGCGGTAGCACGGGCGAGATTAAAGGCGGTGGCGGGGGTATACCCTTGGGCCCTGTTCCTCCGCCTCAGGGTGGGAAGTCTATGGAGATAAAATCCTCAAAGAATCCCAAGAGGTACGAAAAGATAATACAAGGAATAATCCTTGAACAGCAACTCATGGAAGGAGGTAGATTTACCTTATGGTTGGAAAGGTAAGGGGTTTTACACTTATAGAACTGCTTGTGGTAATAATGGTGATATCAGCAATGGCACTCATGGCTACAGTTTATATATATAAACTCAGGATTTCAACCGCTTTGAAAGAAGCGGTTAATAAAATAACTACAGATCTGAGTTATGCGAAAACAATGTCTGTGGCCACCGATTCAATCTGGGGTTTATGCTTTGTTGATTCTGATGGTGACGGATATTATGAATATTACAGGTTGGTTGCGGATAAGGGGGCTGACGGTAGCATTTTAACTGCTGATTGTACTTCAACGGATCCTGAGGACATAATAAGGGAAATATCCTATGTACCGAATAATATAAATCTAAGTGTTAGAGCTTTATCTGGTGGGGGATCTGTTAAATTTGTGGGATTTTCTAAGAGGGGGAGGACTCTCGTTAACAATGGCAGTTCCTATGCTAATTGGGCGGTAAATATAAGGGTACAGTCAACTTTGGATAGTAGTAAGGTTATGGATATAGATATAAACAGAGCAGGGAGGATAATATTCGGATGGGCAAGGTAAAAGGTTTTACACTTATTGAACTGCTTGTTGCCATGTCTTTACTCCTTTTTGTTATTTCGGGATTTATGATAGCTATGGCAAATTATACTCTTCTTACTGTCAGGGCAAAGACCTTTGAGTATGCAAAAGATTTTGCGGAGAGTGTTAAATATACCATTGACGGAATGTCTTCTGATCATCCGCTTTTTAATCCTTCATCCTTTCCTAAAGGCTGGAATGCTTCTTACTGTGATGTTGCTGAAATTGCCTGCGGTTTTGAAGTTGATGATAGTGATAGGGATTTAATACCTGACTTTTATGATCCTTATAGTGGAAAGAATAAACCGGATGGCACCTATGCGTCGTGGTTAAGGGTGTATCCTTCTCACGACGGGTCGTGTTTGTGTAATTTGGGAAATTGTCCTTCGTCTTTTCCTTTTAGATGTAGGGTAAAGTACGGAAACACTTATATATATCTTGCCTTAACCGTAGCTAATGTTATGAATGTAAAGGATCCCTCACAGGTATCCGCCAAGGCTATAGGCGTAACCGTTTGGTATTTTGAACACAGAAGCGGAAAGTATAAGGAAATAAGATCGGTAATGTTTAAAGGTATTGAGGGTAAGCTATGAAAGGGCAGAAGGGATTAACACTTGTTGAGCTACTTGTAGCTTTTATTTTGCTTACCCTTATTTCCGCCATGATATATAGGGGCTATGTTACCATCTTGAGACATACCTCTGACATATTTTATGTGGCTAAGGATGAAAGGGAGGTGAGGACATTCATATATCAGTTGGTAAAGGATGTAAAAGCTGTGGGTTTCGGAGCAGGTAAAAATGAAATAGATAATACCTTGAATATACAAGGTGTTTTAACAAGTTGTCAGTTTCCTTCGGGTAATGTGCCAGTTATAGCAAGGTGTCCGGAATCTGGTGGACATGACCAGCTTTTTATGTTAAGCCTCGTTTCAAGGGATATTCTTGAATCAGGATGTTGGGGATTTGTGGATGCGGATGATTGTTTGAGGGCTTCTTATGTTGATGTTCAAAGTCCCCAGAGTACGCTTTATGCGGATGCGTGTGATCCCAATATAAATCCTGATTACCCGAAGGGTTGTAATATACTCAGTGTTGACTCTCTCGGACGAAGATGTGCGGATGTTCTTTATGAAAACAGGGGTGCCGTAAGTAGTAGCAGATTTCTTTTTATTGACCAGTACAGATTAATAAAGGGTGGTAATCTTCTTTCGGGTGTATGTAATCAAGATAACGGATGTCCTTACCCCCATATAAGATGTAGCGGTTACGGTAATACTCAGTTTATATACTTCGGTAATAATAGCTTTTCTTATCCCGATGATTTCTTGGTAAGGTACTATCTTTCCTCAACAAATGTACCGGATGAATGCGCACCAAATACTTTTAACCTTAACAGACAGATAAACGGCGGTGTAGCCCAGCCTATCCTTTCCTGTGTTGCTACCTTTTTTGTTTATTACGGTGAAGTGGATGATTTCGGAAACATGAATTATGTAAGTCAGTTAAGTATTACTAACAACGAAGGGTTAAGAAAGCTTAAATCGGTAGTGTTGTGTATGGCTGTTCAGATAGGAAGGTTTAAAGCAAAATCCCAAACAGGTAAACTACAATTCAGCCATAAGTGCGGTAATGTTACCTTGACCTTTGATGATGAAAGGAAGTTTTACAGATGGAAAATCATAGAGGAAGAAGTGCCTATAAGGAATATAGGAGCCTTTACTACAAGAAGGTAAGGGGGTTAAAGATATGAAGGGTTCAAGGGGGATGGCTCTCGTTTCCGCCTTTATAATAGCTCTTGTTGCGGTTATAGCCATAGCCATTATGTACTATATAGTCGGAAGGACCTTCAGTTCAAATACAGTGATAGCCACCTACTCAAGTGTCAGGGATGCAACCGAAGGATGTGTTAAATATGCGGTTTCTCTTTTATTACAAGGAACATTTAACGAAGAACTTGTGGCTCCGGGTGATTGTGTAGGACCTTATGAGATAGCTTATCAGATAAGGGAAGTTGGGCAGTATACTATGAATCTTTCTATATGTTATTCCGCATATGTAGGCAGGGACGAATCACCTCTTCCCCTTAAAGGGAATGTTTATACGATAGTATGTGAAACGAAGGGTGAGCTTAAGCCCCTTAGGGCAAGTGAGGGTATAAAAACTCCAACCATTTATTCTCGCCTTGAGACGGTTTATATTCCTTGATAAAAAAAAGAAAAAAGGAGAAGAGGGAGGGGGGCACCATGGTAAAGGGTGCAGGACATTTAAATTTTACCAGATACTTTTAGCTCCTGCACCTCTTTAAGCATGTTTGTTACTGTTAAAAAACCTCTCTCCAAATCTTCTACGGATATATGTTCCCTTTCAGTATGTGCGTCTTCAAGGTTGCCGAAACCAAACACTATGCATTCAGCACCCTTTTTGTGATAGTTAACCGCATCAGTCCACGAAGGCATTACCCCCTCCTTTGGGTCTGATTTCATCACTTCTTTAACACTCCTATTGAGTATATAATACAATTCTCCTTTTCTAAAGTCAACAAAATTTTCCGCATCTTCCCTTTTGTATGTTACGGGGGCAGGATAGGATCTTATTATATCCTTTATTGTTTCCTCTACATCTTCCCACCTTTCATTTCTCTTTATTTTAACTTCCAAGAGTGCTTCACACTTTTGAGGAGAAAGATAATATTTGTAGCCTCCCCTTATTTTGAAAATGGTTACCTTTCTGTTCAGTTTTTCCTCTATGCGAAATATTACATCCATTAACCCCTTTATCGGATTGTAGAATCTTTCCGCTGTAGAGCCGTGAACGGTTTTACCTACTGATGTTAAGGTAAACTCCAGGGCTCCTTCCTGAGCTGTACACAGAATGCCTGATGTGGGTTCAAGAACAAGACATTTATAACTATCATCAATAATTTCAGAAAGCTTTTCAGATCCCAACGCGGAATTGTTTTCTTCATCCACAACAAAAGCCAAGGTTACTGGGAGATCTCCTGATTCTTTTAGGAACTCTTCAACACTTATTAATGTGTATGCTATCTGTCCTTTTACATCATTGGCTCCCCTGCCGTACACCATACCGTTTATCTCTTTTGGTGTTGTTGCATCCCTCATGATTATGGGCGGTACAGTATCAACATGGCATGATATTAAAAACTCGGAATTTCCGCATATAAGATTGTAGCTATTTTCGGTTACGGTTTGCCTTTTTACCTGTAATCCCATTCCCTCCAGTCGTTTTTCAAGGTACATTAGTATGTCCTTTTCCCTCCGACCGTAGCTAGGGATCTTTATAAGTGTTTTTAACTCTTCAACTATCCTTCTTCTTATATTATTCATACTAATTTCTTACTATAAACGGTGTCATAAATATAAGCAACTCTACATCTCTCATTTCTTTCCTTTGCTGACCAAAAATCCACTGAAGGATGGGTATCCTTACGAGTCCCGCTATGCCTTCTCTTGTATCATTATCGGAGGAATCCAATATACCTCCTATGACTATTGTTTCTCCGTCATTTACTATAACCTTTGTCTGGGCCTCCTTTGTATTAATGGCGGGACCTTGTGCGGTTTGCTGTCCGAGGGTATCGTGTTTGAGGGATATGTCAAGCAGTACCCTTCCATCAGGTGATATGATAGGGGTTACATTAAGCTCCAAGGTTACTTCCTTAAACTGTACGTTGGGTATTGCGGTACCTGCAGCTCCTGCTGCAGCGGTAACATAAGGTATCTCCGTTCCCTGCTTTATAGTAGCTTTCTGACCGTTTACAGTTACTATTGAAGGCTTAGCAAGGCTTTTTACCTTCAAAACCCTTTCCATCGCGGAAAGTCTAAGATTAAGAGCATTTAATGCACCCTGTCCGTAAGTAAAAACCGCTATACCGCCGGGGGTCGGGGAAAGACCGGGCACGGGTAATGGAGTTAGATTTGTTGCAACACCAAGGTTTGAACCTACACCTCCTTCCCAGAATCTTGGTACTGAATTTTGTGAGAATATAGCGGACCAATTTATTCCGAGTTCCCTAAGGGCTTCTTTTCTAACTTCAACAACCCTTGCCTCAATTCTAACTTGAGGAGGCACATCACTTATATAATCCTTGAATTTTTCCTTTATCTCCTCTATAACCTCAGGATAGTCTGTTATCATAACCGCATTAAAATCTTTCAGGATAGGTACAGGTGTGGGTTGGGCCTTTTCATTTTTTTGTGCGGGAGTTGTGAAAGCTCCACCGCTGAGTATTAGACCCGCTTCCGATCTTATCGGTTCTATCATCCTAATAAACTCTTGAGGACTTATGTATTTCAGATAGAAGATTTTTGTTACTGGTTTTCTTTCCGTAGGTGCTTCTACAAGGAATTTACTCAAGGTTTTTTCATAGAGGGCAAGCTGGTCAGGAGTGTCTGTTATAACAAGAGCATTGAACGTGGGAGATTCAGTAATTACAGTATCCTTTGTTGTAAGAGGTTTTAGCATGCGTAGTGCTTCTCCGGTACTTATGTTCTTGAGATAGAATACTCTTACTTCCGTAACCTTCTCTTTTTCCTGCATTATTTCTTTTTTTACTATTTTTCTATAGTTTTCAAGCAAAGGTTTCAACTTCTCCACCCTATCCGCTTCATCCCTTATATATATGAATCCAAGGGTTCTATCAATGGTAACTTCGGCCACAGGACTTAGCCTGTTCCTTATAGCCTTCAACAAGTTTTTAATATCTTCATCCGAGAGGTCTTCTATGTTCTGTGTAAGCTCTTCCGCTTTTGTTATTTTGTAGATGTTTTTATTAACAGGAACAGCTATAAGATCAAATTCCCTCAGTATAATGTTGAAAGCCTCTTCCACTTTGACGGGCCGGTATATGGATACGCTTACTTTTTTACCGAGCTCACCGGATATCTCCGGATCTATTATTATGTTTTTCTTTGAAACTTCAGATAGGGTTTTAAGTACTATTTCAAGTTTTACATTTTCAAATTTCATTTCCCTTATTGTTTGTGAGTTTACATATGTAAAGAAAACAATTAAATAAATAAAGCTTAAATAAAATACCCGTCTCATCTTCCTTTCCCTCCTCTCTCTTTCTCAAGTACCTTGGAAGGATTTCTTCCTATCTTAACTAATTTAACTTCTCCCTTACCTGTTTCAAATACTATGTAATTTTCATTTTTACCATTCCTTTCAATAACTATATAACCTACAGCGTTTTCCATATTAATAAATGGATCGGCACTAAGGGAAGAGATTAAAATCCCCATCATTAACAGAAAGAGCCTCATAGCGCACCCTCCTTATTTTCTTTTTTTTGAAGTATAAGCACAAGAACAACATCAGCTTTTATTATATTATCCTTGTCTGGTTTCATAGATAGAGAGGAAGGATAGGAAGGTATACCTTTTTCTTCAAGCAATTTCATGAATCTGAAAATGTTTTTAGTCTTTCCTCTTATTGAGATCTTCAGCTCGGACTTGTAAAACTCAACACCCACGGGTTTCTTTTCTTGTTGTTGTTGAGGTTTGCCCGGTTGTCTTCCTCTGGCTGGCCTTCTCTGTGGAGGTCTTCTTGCCTGCCTTTGCACTGCCTGTCTTTCCGACACTATTTTCTTACCTTCAACAGTCTTTATTTCATATATAACCTTTTGCGGTTTAGAAAATTTTGCGTCCAAGAGGGCGACGTTGCTTATTTTTGAAAGACGATATATGTTTTTCAATACCTCTTCAAGATCCTCTTCGGTAGGTATCTTACCCACCTCCTGCTGTAGTTCAGAAAGAAGTCTTTCTTCTTCCTGCCTTAGACTCTTTATCCTTGCCCTTAGTGGTTCAAGTATTTTGGGGTTTGCCAGTTTTTTAAGGTTGTTTATTTCCGATTTTAATTTACTCTCCTGCGCTCTTAGGGATTCTATTTCATCCTTTGTCGGTATAATAAGATAGTACCAAATTATTCCTATAAGTGCTACAGGTATAATTGCTAAGACAACCGTTTTCTGCCATGGTGGAAGCGTAGTCCAAAATACTTTAAACCTCTCCATCACCTAACCTCTCCCGCCTTATCTTCTTCAACATGTATCTTCTTTTTTACTTTGAGAACGGAAGAGTAATATGCCACCCCAAATCTGTTTGTTTTCCTTGTTACCCTGTCAAAATAAACCGCATCAAAGTCAAATTTGAATCTGTCTATTAGGTTGTTTATAGAGGGTATATCAAAGGCGGATATCCTTCCTTCCATATTAATTTCTTTTAGATTAAAGGATTGCTTGTAAAGTGTAAGCCACACAGTAGAAGGAAGATTTCTTATATAAAGATTTAAGTATCTGTTATAAGGCTTGTAGAAACCTTTCAAGGCTATTATTACGGTCTTCTTCTGTTTTATATTGTTTATTCTTGATATCAGCATATTTATTTCCTGTTCAAGTTTTTTCTTCTCTTCTTTTATCTTCTTTACTTTCCTGTTGAGTGCGGTTTTTTCCGCTTGAAGCTGTTGTACCTTTTCTTGGAGTTTATTCCTTTCATTTGTCAATATAAAGTAGTATACAACTTCACCTAAGAAAACAATGCTTATAAGCAGGGCAACTCCGTAGTGTATATATTCCCTTTTGAAGAGATTTTCTACCCTTATACCTTTAAGGGCTTCAAAGCTAACTGCAGGTACCGATATTCCCCTCCTCTTTTCCTCCTTCTTTATCAAATTTATCTTTATCATTCCTCCAGCCCCCTCACTGATAAAATATATGGAATAAAAAAGTTAGGTGGTAGTTCTTCAAGGTCAAGTATTCCCAAAACGGGCAGATTTACCATGATCTCTTCCATGGCTTCTTCATCTGCTATTATCGGTCCCGCCACATATATATTTGATAATTCATTTATTACCACCGTATTCCTTGTTTCTATGACGAAGGAATTAAATATATCCTTATCCCTGTTGTCCATATAGTATTTATAGTTAAAGTTTATCTTGTTATAAGAAATTCCGCCTTCTGAATAATAGGCAAGGATTGCTTCATAATAGTCAACATAAAGTATTGAAAAGGGAACTGGCAACTGTTTATGTAAACCGTAGTTGATGATTGATATTACCTCATAATCAACAATGCCTATTTTAAGACCTGCACCTTCTATGATGTCTTTTAATTTGTTTATAAAGTCCGTCCTTGCTATGGCTACAACCACCCTTATGTATTTATCCCCCGGTTTGCTTTCCAAAAAGTAGTAATCATGCACTGTGTTTTCCTTTATTTGTGAAGTTTCAACATTTATAAACCAGTTCAGGGCTTCCATAAGATCTTTGTTTGACATCCTTGAGGGTAATTTTTGAAATTTGAGCAAGCCTTCGTCAGCGGGAACACAGGTTATAACCGTACTCCCCGATAGGTTGTACTTATTTACTATTTCTGAAAGTTTCTTCTTTTTTTCTACATCGCTTAGATCTTCCCACATTTCCTCAATTGGTGGGAATACGGGTTTTTCCTCTTTATTAAGATGTAACAACCTTAGAAATTTGTCTGTCATGTGTATTGAAATACCGGAGGCTGTTTTTTTCTTGAAGGAAAGGGAAGGGAGACGTATCTTAGGAAGCGCAAGCCTCATTTTAAAACCCCCATTTTTCTTTCCATTTCAACGATGGCAAGGGTTGTTTTTAATACAGAATCCGGATTGAGGGATATGCTGTCTATTCCCTGTTCAACAAGGAACTGGGCGAATTCTGGAAAATCTGAAGGAGCCTGTCCGCATATTCCAACCTTCTTTCCCTTTTCCTTCGCAACACTTATAAGTTGGGAAATCAATCTCTTAACCGCTTCGTTTCTTTCGTCATACAAGTGAGCCACAAGACCGGAATCCCTATCTATACCGAGGGTAAGCTGGGTAAGATCGTTTGAACCTATTGAAAAACCGTCAAATATCTCTGCAAAGTGATCCGCAAGAATTATGTTGCTTGGTATCTCTGCCATTACATATATTTCAAGGCCGTTTTCACCCCTTTTAAGTCCATACTCTTCCATAACCTCTATGACCTTTTTGCCCTCCTCCGGTGTTCTGCAGAAAGGAACCATTACTTTTACGTTGGTAAGGCCCATCTTGTTTCTTACTCTCAATATTGCTTCACATTCAAGGGCGAAAGCTTCCTTATAAATATCCGAGTAATATCTTGAAGCTCCCCTCCATCCGAGCATTGGATTTTCTTCCTTCGGTTCAAAATATTGACCGCCCAGCAGATTTGCATACTCATTTGACTTAAAATCAGAGAATCTTACTATAACAGGATTGGGATAAAATGCTGCTGCAATTTTTGCTATACCGTAGGAAAGTTTTTTAACAAAATATTGTGCTTTGTCATCGTATCCGAATGTTAGATTTTCTATCTCATCTGCTAATTCTTTATCCTTTTCCTTTAATTCGTCAAATTTAAGAAGTGCTAAGGGATGTATTTTTATATAGTTTGCTATTATAAACTCCTCCCTTGCAAGGCCCACACCATCGTTTGGTATAAAGGAATTCCTAAAGGCGGTTTCCGGATTCCCTATGTTCATCATTATTTTAGTTTTAGGCTTTGGCATATCCTCAAGATTTACCTCTTCAACTTCATATTCAATCCTTCCCTTGTATACGTAGCCTATTTCACCTTCCGCGCAGGATACGGTTACTTCCATTCCATTTTCAAGAATCTCAGTAGCATTACCAGTACCTACTACAGCGGGAATACCAAGCTCCCGGGCAACTATTGCAGCATGGGCGGTTCTACCTCCCCTGTTTGTTATTATGGCGGAAGCTTTCTTCATTATTGGTTCCCAATCGGGATCGGTTATATCGGTGACTAGTATCTCGCCCTCTTTAAAATCGCTTGCGTCTTCAAGGTTGTAAAGTATTCTTACCCTCCCTGTCGCTATCTTGTCCCCAACTGCTATGCCCGATACTATCCTTTTCTTTGCCCGTTTTTCTTCATCCTCAAGTATATTCCATATCTTAAGAATTTTGTTTTCCTTTCTTGAATGGACTGTTTCCGGTCTTGCCTGAACTATAAAAAGCTCCCCCAGTTTTCCATCCTTTGCCCATTCAATATCCATGGGGGTCCATTTCCCCTTTTTCTTTGAATAATGTTCTTCTATCATAATCCCCCACCGTGCCAGTTTTAATATTTCATCGTCACTTAGGGCAAACTTTTTCTGGTCAGTTAAAGCCACATTTATAATCTTTGTCCTTTCTTCTTTTGCTCCGTATACCATCTTCCTGTCTTTTCTTCCGAGTTTCTTCTCTATGATGGCGGAATATCCCTGCATTAGTGTGGGCTTGAAAACCATGTATTCATCCGGGGTTACGACACCCTGCACTATTAACTCACCGAGACCGTATATTGCATTTATAACTACAACATCCCTAAATCCAGACTCCGTATCAAGAGTGAACATAACCCCGGAAGCTCCGAGATCGGATCTTACCATCTTTTGTATTCCCACTGCTATGCCCACACTAAAGCTATCAAATCCGAAGGATTTCCTGTACGAGATTGCTCTGTCTGTAAAGAGGGAGGCAAAACACTTTTTAATTGCTGTCAAAACGTTTTCCGCACCTACTACGTTAAGGTATGTTTCCTGTTGTCCAGCAAAGGAGGCATCCGGCAGGTCTTCAGCGGTTGCGGATGATCTTACAGCTACATCCGCAGCATGCATACCGTACTTTTCAGAAAGTTTTGAATAGTATTCTTTTATCAGCTCTTCAAGGTCGGGAGGAAACTCTCCTCCTTTTATAAGTTCCCTTATCAAATATGCCTTTCTGTGTAAGTCCGCCACATCATCGTAGTTTATCGTTTCCAGAATATCGCTTATTTTCTTCTTGAGATTGTTAAACTCAATAAACTTTTCATAGGCCTTTGAGGTTACAACAAAACCATCTGGTATGTTTATTCCCATGGGACTCAGATTTCTTATCATCTCGCCAAGGGATGCGTTTTTTCCTCCCACAAGGGGTATGTCTTCTATTGTTACATCGCTGAGCCAAAGGACAAGGGATCCTTTATCCATTACAAACTACCTCCTTGCTGACTATTTGATCAAGATCACCGAATCTCATAAATAATTTTTTTATTTTCAATAAAAGGGCAAGTCTGTTATTTTTTAAATTTTCATCCTTTTCCATTACAAGCACTTTATCAAAAAAATTGTTTATGTAGGGAACTATCTCGTGCATATCAAGTATATCTTCCGCATTGAGCTTATCCCTAAGCTTGTTGTAAAGCTCCTTTTCCGCACTTTCTTTCAAGAATTCTTCCTTTATTTCTTCTCTGTTGAAATTCTTAGGAATTATCCTGCTTATTCTTTTGTAAGCTTCAACTATCTCTTTAAACTCTTCCCTGTCTTTAATCTCGGTTAGCCTTTCAATCTTTTCCTTTATGTGCAAAGGTATAAGAGGATCGGAGACGGACATTACTGATCTAACCACATCATAAGGGTAATCTTCAAAGAAGGCTATTGTTCTTTGGAGTATGAATTCCTCAAGTTCTTGCGGTACTTTGGTTATACTTCTGAGATTTATATCCCATTTTCTATCAAATATAATCCTGAGTATTCCAGCGAAAGACCTTCTTAAACCGTGGGGGTCTGAATTTCCCTTGGGTGTTTCACCTACGGAGAAGTAGCTTACAAGGTTGTCCCATTTGTCCGCTATGGATAAGACTGCTCCTATATCCGTTTTAGGGAGCTCATCGTCGCTACCCTTGGGTTTGTAGTGTTCATATATAGCTGTTGCCACCTCTTCATCTTCACCCTGTTTTAATGCATATATGTATCCCATGTAGCCCTGGAGTTCGTCAAGCTCCTTTACCATTTCTGTGAGCAGATCCGCTTTTGATAGGAGGGAAGCCCTTTTAAGCTTATTTATCTTTTCCTCATCAAACCCTACCTGTTTACCTATCTTCACGGATATGTCCTCAAGTCTTTTTACCTTATCAAGCATGTTTCCTATCTTTGGATGTTGAAGGATGCCCTTTAATTCTTCAACCCTCTTATAGAGGGGTACCTTTAAATCCTCCATGTAGAAAAATAGAGCATCTTCAAGTCTTGCTTTTAATACCCTTTCATACCCTCTCCTTATTGCATCCTTATTGTTACCGTTATTACTAACCGCTATGAAGTAAGGAAGTAAATTTCCGTCCTTTCCCTTTACACAAATGAATCTTTGGTGATGGGCGGATACGGTTATTATTACTAATTCTGGTAGATCAAGATATTTTGCATCAAATTTACCGCTAATTATAAAAGGATATTCTACAAGATTTGCCACTTCTTCAAGGAGACCTTCTGGGTATGCGGGCATACCCCCCAGTCTATTACTTTCTTCTTCTACTGACTTTTTTATTAGATTCAATCTCTCCTCAAACGACGGTATGACATTCGCTTCTTTCAGTGCGGATTCGTAATCTTCAATTCTTTTGATTTCAATTTTGTACGGGTTTAACAGTCGGTGTCCGAATGTTTCCCTTCCCGCCCTTATGTTTCCCACCTTTATATCTATAACCTCTTCGTTACATAAAGCAACAAGCCATCTTATAGGTCTCGGAAATGTTATTCCCGATGAATCCCACCTCATCTTCTTAGGTGCGGGTGCAGAGTTTATGATTTCTTCAATGTTCTCCTTTATTCTGTTAATGGGCGATTCCGCTTTTTCCGACTTTTCTATTGCGGTATATTCTCCTCTATCCCTTTTTACCTTTATAACATCCTCTATTTTTGCATTGTTTTTTTCCAAAAATTTTGTAAGTGCCTTTGTAGGGTTGCCTTCTCTGTCAAAGGCTACATGCCAAGGGGGGCCATATATAATAACCTTTTTGCCTTCTATTACTTCCGGGACATCTTTTAAAAGAAAGGCGAGTCTACGTGGAGTTGAAAACTTTATAACTTCTTTTGCTTCTGTTAATTCTTTTAACTTTATTCCTATAAATTCTGATAAACTATTTATAAAAGATGTTGGGAGCTCTTCCGTACCTATTTCCAGAAGTATATTTTTCATAATTCACCTTTTTAGATATTATTTTATAACAGTATGCTGGACTGTAGCAACCTTGAGAGGGTAGAGGAAAGAATAGCAAGAGCTTGTGGAAAGACAGGAAGAAAAAGGGAAGAGGTAATACTTCTCGGGGCTACAAAAACAGTTAAACCCGAAGTTATAAGGCATTTCTACAGATGTGGGCTTAAAGTATTCGGCGAGAATAGGGTGCAAGAGTTTTTAGAGAAGTATGAAGCGTTAAAAGATCTAAATATAGAATGGCATTTTATAGGCAGACTTCAAAGTAACAAGGTAAAGTATATAATTGATAAAGTTGAACTTATACATTCTTTGGACAGAGAAAGTCTTTTAGACGAAATTGAAAAAAGGGCAGGAAGAATTAATAAGATACAAAGAGTTCTTTTGGAAGTTAATATAGGAGCTGAGGAAACAAAAGGTGGTGTTTTGCCTGAAGAGGTTTTTAATTTCATGGAAAAGGTATTAAGAAGGAAGAATATCTCCCTTGAAGGTTTAATGACAATACCTCCCTATGAGGAAGATCCTGAGAAATCCCGTAAGTATTTTGCATTGCTAAGGGAATTAAAAGAAAAGCTTGAGAGGGAATTTTCTATAAGGCTTCCTCATCTTTCCATGGGTATGTCTAATGATTTTGAAGTTGCCATTGAGGAGGGTGCGACCATAGTGAGAATAGGTACACTTCTCTTCGGTGAAAGGGGTTAATCCATATTTTCCGCAAGATAATCTGCAAGATGTTTAACTTGTTGTGTTTTTGAGTGTTTAAGCGTACCGTCCCTTAATTGCAGTACACATCCTGGGCATGAGGTGAGTATTATATCCGCGCCTGTGGATTTAAAATCATCAATCTTTTCTTTCAAAATCTTTTCTGACATTTCAGGATTCTTGACAGAAAACAGACCTGCAAATCCGCAACAGGATTTTGCCTTTTCCGCTTTTATAAGCTCGTCACCTTTTACTTTCCGAATGCTTCCGTAAAATACATCCTCATCCACTTTCATAGCAGAGTAAGAGTGACAGGGCACATGATATGTAACCTTTTCCCCTTTGCCTCTAAGGTATATGTTCTCTTTTGAAAACAATTCAGCAAAGTCATACACCTTTACACTTATACCGTAATCTTCCTGAAGGGCACCTCCGCAGGTGGGACATGCAACAACTATTGCATCAAATGTATATTTGTTGAACTCTTTAAGATTATGGTTCTTAAGAGTTTCAAAAGCTTGTTCATTTCCGGAATAAAGGTGGGGGGCACCGCAACATTTTATATCTTTGGGAACAATAACTGTGTAGCCTATTTTATTCATAAGTTTTATTACATTTTTACCCGTTTTTCCATAAAAAACATCTATCATACATCCCGTAAAGAATAAGAGCCGTCCCTTTTCTTTTTCGCTTTTGAACTCTTTCCCTCTTATCTCAAAGGGTTTTGCGGTTGGTTTTGGAACGAACTTTACCCTTCCGGGGAGTCTTACCTTTATTTCTCCTTCTCCCGTTAAATTTCCGAGTTTGCCTGCAACCTTCACCACCTTCCTGCCTACGGAAGATTGGAGAAAGTTAAGTGCCTTTAACCCTAATTCCTTTAAGTAATCTTTTCCAATGCTTTTCTCCTGAAGCTCCCTTACTTGAACCAATATCTTTTTGTACTCAACATCGTTGGGACATATCCATTCACATCTTCTGCACATTGCACATTGATCCCATTTTTCCGCAATTTCCCTGTTAATGGGCATTTCCCCTTTTATTACCATCTCCGCAAGTGTAAGCCTTCCGCGGGCATAACCGGACTCTTCCATAATATACGGATAAGTGGGACATACGGATTTACACAACCCGCATTTTATACACTTTTCCGTTACATCCTGAGCAATTTCCAATATTTCCTTTATTTCCATGTAGGTAATATATACCTTAGGATACTTAAGGCTTTATGGTATATATCAGCATGTATGTGGATCATATTATAGCGGGATGCATACTTGTAGGCGCCTCCTTATTTATCTCTTACCTTATGGGTCTTGATAAGGAAAGGGAAATATTCCTTAGCTCCTTAAGGGTTTCTGTCCAGCTTCTCCTTCTCGGATTCCTTTTTAAATATATATTTGATGTATCTTCCCTTTACGGTCTAATGTTCATACTTTTTATAATGACATTTGTTGCTTCCCTTATAGCCACTTCAAGAATAAATATTGAGTACCGTTTTAGGATAAGTTTTTTCTCTCTTCTTATAACAACTTTTTTACCTCTCCTTGTTCTTATATATATTGGCATTATAAAGGTTAGTCCTTTCCATGTTATACCTGTGGGGGGCCTTATCCTGGGAAATGCTTTGAACTCTATAACCATAGCGGTTGACAGGTTACTTGGTGAAGCGAGGAACAGACTTCTTGAGATAGAAGGAAAGGTAGCACTTGGTGCGGACTTGAGGACAGCTATGGCTTCCGCCATGAGGGAGAGTCTTAAAACAGCTATAATACCGAAGATTAATATGCTCCAGTCCGCTGGTATAGTTCACATTCCCGGTATAACTGTGGGCATGCTTATGGCGGGGGCTGATCCCTTCACATCTGTTGTTTATCAGCTTACTATTCTTTATCTTATTCTCTTTATAGGTATATTCTCGGGCTATGTAATGCTCAATATCAGCTACAAATACATTCTTGCGAGGGCAATCATGTTATAATAATCACCCCATGAAGAAGGTAAGTTTAGAGGTTTATCCACGTCAGGTAGGTAAAAAGTCTGAGCTTAAAAGGAAAAGAAAGGAAGGTTTTATACCAGTTGAGATATACGGCAAGGATGTAGAGAACTATCATGCATATGTAAAAGCAAGGGATCTTGAGAAGTTGCTTTCGGAGGGAGGAGCTTATCTTTTGGAAATTGAAACTGAAGGTAAGAAAAGGGTTTGCATAATTAAGGAAATACAGTATGGCTGGTTAGGAGATAATCCTATACACGTTGACCTTTATGATATAAGTAATGTTAAGGAGCTTGAGGTTGAAGTTCCTATAGAATTTGTGGGAACACCTGTGGGTGTTACGGAAGGTGGTACCTTTGAAGCTGTAATGCATACCCTTACCATAAAGGCACAGCCTCAAAATATTCCTGAAAAGATTACTGTGGATGTAAGCGGTTTGGGCTTGGGAGACTCATTGCATGTGAGGGATATAACTCCTCCTGAAGGTTGTGTGATAATTGATTCTCCAGAGGAAACAGTTGCTGTTGTACTTGAGGTTGAAGAAGAAGTACCCGCAGAAGAGTCTGCAGGGGAGGAACAGCCTTCCACTGAATGATAAGGCTTGTTGTAGGACTTGGTAATCCGGGGGAGAGGTACAAATATACACGTCATAATGTAGGGTTTATGGTAATTGACAAGATCCTTGAGGGTTTTAAATCCGCAAAAAAGGAAGAGGAATGCCTTTCCCATGTTTATAGAATAAGAATAATGGGTAGATCGGTTATACTTGCAAAACCTCAAACTTACATGAACAACAGTGGTCTTGCGGTTATTAATTTGATAGAAGAATACGATATAAAACCTTCAGAGATGCTTGTTATATACGATGACCTTGATCTTCCATTGGGTGTTACCCGTTTGAGACTTAAGGGAGGTTCGGGAGGACACAGGGGAATGGAATCAATAATAAAGGAGCTTAAAACAGAAGAGTTTCCCAGGCTTCGTATAGGTATAGGAAGACCTAAGGAAAAAAAGGATATTACTGAGTACGTTTTATCTCCCTTCTCTCCTGAGGAAGAAGTTTTACTTAGGGCTGTTTTAGAAAAGGCAAAGGAGTGCGTGCTTAGAATATTGGAGGTATCACCCGAATACGCTATGGAATTTTGTAACAGGCAGGATTTGGAGTAATCTTAGCTACTGTAAAGCTTTTACCTTCTCCGCAACTTTCTTTGAATTTCTTATACAGTCAGCCATTGAAACACCGTCCAAGAAGTTACCCGTTATGATTATTCCCTTAAAGTTGTTTTCAATATCATCCCTCAGCTCATAGTATCTCCCGTGACCCAGATTGTACTGGGGTATCGCCTTTTTCCATTTTTTAATGTGATAGAAATCTATTTCATCTATGCCGAGTATTTCATTGAGTTCTCTCTTCACTATATTTAGAAGTTCATCTTCTTCCAGTTCAACAGCTTCCGGATCCGTTGCACCTCCTATATATACGGTTAAAAG
>WFPJ01000072.1 GCA_015487615.1 Aquificales bacterium
AGACTACATGAAACCGTGGGTCTCTGCTTGGATCCGAATAGACACCGAGCAGTTCCTTAAGGGTAACATCAAGACCCGTTTCTTCCTTTATTTCCCTTACCGCTGCATCTTCTACCTTCTCTCCTACTTCCACGAAACCTCCTGGTATTGCCATGCCAATGGGCGGATTTTTCCTCTCTATTAAGACTATACCTTTAAAAGTTTCACCTTCCCACAGTCTTACTATTACATCCGTAGCGAGATAGGGTGTCTTTATCATAACTTTTCTATATTATAGATCTCAAAGACACTACGGTGGTTTATAAGCCCGAGGGATTCCCTGTAAATTACAAGATAGTATCTGTATTTAAGTGCTTCCTTCTTATTAAATTCTATAAGTCTTCTTGTTTTTACCATCAGTTTAAGTGTGAGGGGTTGGGGTTTTCCTTTTCTTAGTAATCTTTTTTTCAAGTATCTTTCTATCTTTCTAAACCTTTTTATCTCTTCCATATATCTTTCTATCTTCCTGCCGTATTCTCCACCCACCGAGGCTACATTTTCTAAAAGCTCTGGATCAAGATCCTTGAAGCTCACGCAGGAGTTCCCCCGGTATTGAAACGATCTTATTATCTTTTACAACACAATGCTTTGTATATGCTGTAGCTTTGAGTTCATTGTTAACAAATATTTTGTAGTCAAAGGAGAAGGTAAACCTTGTAATCTCTTTGGGGGTCAGGTGAATTTCAAAGAGATCATCAAAGTAAAGGGGTTTTTTGAACACACAGCGAGTTTCAAGGAGAACAACCTCAAATCCCTTGTTCCTCAGTTTACTGTAGGGGTATCCCCTTTCCCTTAGGAATATGTCCCTTGCCTCTTCAAGATATCTGAAGTAGTTTGAATGATGAACAACTCCTTGGGCATCGGTTTCATAAAAGTGAACCCTTCTGCGGTATATCATTTATTTCCTTTATTCTTACATTCACTGCATATACCGAAGATTTCAAGCCTGTGATTTATGGGGGTGAAATCATATTCCTCGCAAACCTGATCCTGAAGTTCTTCTATCTCCTGATCAACAAACTCAATTATCTTTTTACATTCAACACATATTAGATGATCATGGTGGGATCTACCCGCCATAAACTCATATATGGTCCTGTTATTTATCTTTATTATTTCCCTTACCGCTCCGAATTCCTGCAGAAGCTTTACCGTTCTGTATATGGTTGACCTTGACACGGATGTATTGTTCTTTGACATTATCCAGTTTACAAGCTCTTCAATCTCAAAATGGCTACCGTAAGAGGCTATCAGATCTATAACTTCAAGTCTCGTTTTGGTAGGCTTCAGGTTTTTATCTTTAAGGAATTTTTTGAAGCTATTTTTAATATGCTTCAATTCTTCCTTTGACATCATAGTAACATAAAAATAATAACACTATTTTAGAAAAAAACCTATAATTGAATTAGATGTTTGAAAAAGTTCTAATAGCCAACAGGGGAGAGATCGCTGTAAGGGCCATAAGGGCTTGTAAAGAGCTGGGCATAAAAACGGTTGCGGTTTTCTCAGAGGCGGACAGGGATTCACTCCATGTTATGTTAGCGGATGAGAGTATATGTATAGGGCCTGCGGATCCCTCAAAGAGTTATCTTGATATACCTTCAATAATGGCTGCTATAGAGGTTTCAGATGCTCAGGCGGTTTATCCCGGATACGGTTTTTTATCAGAAAATCCCAAGTTTGCTGACATTGTGGAAACAAGCGGTGTTAAGTTCATAGGTCCCTATCCTGAAACCCTTGAGCTGATAGGTAATAAAATGGAAGCAAAAAAGATAGCTAAGAAAGTTGGTCTGCCCCTCGTACCTGGCAGTGACGGGCCTGTTAATGAAGAACAAGCCCTTTCCGTGGCGGAAAGGATAGGATATCCCGTTGTGCTTAAGGCATCCGCGGGAGGTGGGGGAAGAGGAATAAGGGTTGTCAATTCTGAGGCTGAGCTTATTGAGAAACTGCCCGTTGCAATAAAGGAGGCGGAGATAGCCTTCGGTGACGGGAGTATTTACATAGAAAAGTTTTTGGTTAATCCGAAACATATAGAGGTGCAGGTTATTGCGGACGAATACGGGAATGTGATTACATTGGGGGAGAGGGAATGTTCTGTTCAGAGGAGGCACCAAAAACTTATTGAAGAGGCTCCGAGCAGTGCTGTAACGGAAAGGAAAAGAAAAGAACTTGAGGAGATGGTTAAGGAGTTCTGCAGGGAGATAGGGTATGTGGGGGCGGGTACGGTTGAGTTTTTGATGGATGAAGACGGAAATTTTTATTTCATGGAGATGAACGGAAGGATTCAAGTTGAACATCCAGTAACAGAGATGATAACCGGTGTTGATATAGTAAAGAACCAAATAAGGGTTGCCATGGGTGAAAGGCTTGATATAAAAAAGATTGTGAGAAGGGGGTATGCCATAGAATTCAGAATAAATGCGGAGGATCCACTTAAATTCATGCCGAGTCCCGGTACAGTTGAAAGGCTTATCCTTCCTGGAGGATTCGGTGTAAGGTTTGATACCCATATATATCAGGGATACTCCATACCGCCCTACTATGATTCGCTCATAGGTAAACTAATTGTATGGGGGGAGACGAGGGATGAGGCTATAAGCAGGGGCAAAAGGGCTCTTGAGGAGCTTGTTATTGAAGGAAAGGGCCTTACAACAAACAAAGGTTTTCACCTTGCTGTTCTCGGTAGGGAAGAGTTCGTTGAGGGCAGACACCATATAGGTCTTGTAGAGGAAATGTATGGAAGGAAGGCTGGTAACCTTTCGTGACTTCATGAAATTTGCGGTTGAACAGTATTACTGTTCTCCCTTTGAGAAAATAGGCTCCGCGGGTGATTTTTTTACCGCTCCTGAACTTGATAGGGTTTTCGGATATACTTTGGCGGATTTTATCAAGCCTCTAATATCAAGATACAAGGAACCCGTCATACTTGAACTTGGCGCTGGTACGGGCAAGATGGCTTATGACATACTGAATTATTTTTATACAAACGATCCCGTCTTTGCGGAGAGGGTTAAGTACATTATTTATGAAAAAAGTAATTACATGATAGATATACAGATGAAAACCCTCGCGCCCTTTAAAAATGTTTCATGGGTTACTTATTTTCCGGAACTGGAAGGAATTGTTATCTCTAACGAATTTTTTGATGCCCTTCCGGTTCATGTTGTGAAAGACAACAAAGAGTTGTATGTTTCCGAGGATGGCGAAGAAGTTTGGATGAACATAAGTGATGAGAGGATAAAGGGTTTTCTTGAAAGGATGGGTTACGATAATTTAAAGGACTACAAAATAGAAATACCACTTGATGCAATAGAATTTCTGCAAAAGATAGGAGATGCATTAAAGAGCGGATACAATCTCATTATAGACTACGGTTATACATCCGATGAGATAAAGAACTTCCCGGAAGGTACGGTGGTGGGATACAGCAGGCACAGGGTTATACAAGAAAAACTCTACAGTATGGCAGGGGAGATAGATATAACTGCTCATGTAAACTTCTCCGCCATAATTGAATATGGTAAGGACTTTTCCTTAGAACCTTGTTTTTTAAAGAATCTCCGTGATTTCCTTATGGATTCTTCACTCTTTATTAAAAACCTTTTAACCCTTAACGCATCCCAATCACCTGAAGATATTGAAAGATTTACAAGGCTTAAAACGATGCTTGTCAGTATGGGGGATAGATTTAAAGTCTTGCTTCAGCGTAAAAGACCTTGATTACTTATAATCTTTTCTATGTTGAGGATAAGGGGAAAGGCTCTTCAGAAGATAATTGAACAGGCGGAAAGGGACTATCCCTATGAAACGTGCGGGCTTTTGCTGGGTAAGATTGATGGCAATATCAGGACTGTTTTTGGAGCTTATGAAACACCTAATAAAAATCCAGACAGAAAGCATGACAGATATGAGATAGATCCCAAGGATTACATGAAGGCGGAGGATAAAGCGAGGGAATTTAATCTTGAAATTGTCGGCGTTTACCATTCCCATCCCGACCATCCCGATAAACCTTCCAAGTTTGATGAGGAGAGGGCTTTCCCTGATCTGTCTTACATAATACTTTCCGTTAACAAAGGTAAGGTTACATCTTACAGGAGCTGGGAGCTTGTTGACGGTAAGTTTGTTGAGGAGGAGATATACATATTCGGTTAAAATATTACTATGAGTATTGATATAGAAACAGTAAGAAAAGTAGCCAATCTTGCTCGTTTAGATCTTAAAGAGGAGGAATTGGAAATTTTATCTTCTCAAATGGCTGATATTGTTGATTTCGTTAATCAATTGGCGGAGCTTGACACGGAAAATGTTGAACCCTATATTCATACTGTTAGTGAAACACCCATGAGGGAAGATAAAAAAGGAGAAACCCTTGAAAGGGAAAAGGCTTTAATGAATGCACCTGAGAGGGAGAAGGGGTTTTTTGTGGTGCCGAGGATAGTGGAGATATAATATGGAAACTGTTGAAAAGAAAAAGGCTTTTCAGACTTCCCTTGCCCATATAGAAAGGCGTTTCGGAAAGGGAGCTATAATGCCCTTAGGGGCTAGGGAAGGTATAAGGGTTGAGACCATATCAACTGGTTCAATAGCCCTTGATCTGGCTACAGGAATAGGCGGAATACCCCGCGGAAGGATAACAGAGCTTTTCGGTCATGAATCTTCCGGTAAAACCACAATAGCCTTACATGTTATTGCGGAGGCTCAGAAGGACGGGGGTATAGCGGTATTTATTGATGCGGAGCATGCCCTTGATCCTTCTTATGCAAAAAGGATAGGTGTTAATACGGAGGAGCTGTATATATCCCAGCCTGATTACGGTGAGCAGGCACTTGAAATTGTTGAGAATCTTATAAACAGCGGTGCGGTTGATGTGATTGTGGTGGATTCTGTGGCTGCCCTCGTCCCAAAGGAAGAGCTTGAGGGTAAGATGGAAGATACGAAGGTTGCAATGCAGGCAAGGTTGATGTCTCAAGCATTAAGGAAACTAAAGGGGATAGTCCACAGGAGCAATACAGCCTTAATATTCATAAATCAGATAAGGGAAAAGATAGGGGCTTACGGTAATCCGGAGACAACTCCTGGAGGAAGGGCGCTTAAGTTCTTTGCGGATATGAGGATTGAGGTAAGAAGGGGGGCTGATATTAAGGATGGGGAGAGAAGGATAGGTAACAGGGTAAGGGTGAAGATAGTTAAGAACAAGCTTGCACCTCCTTTCCAGGAAGCGGAGTTTGATATCATTTACGGTGAGGGCATTTCTAAGATCTCAGATATTGTGGACACAGCGGTTGAGAAGAAGGTTATAACAAGAAGCGGTTCGTGGTACAGTTACGGGGAGGTGAGACTTGGGCAGGGAAGGGAACAGGTTAAAAAATTCTTACTTGAAAACGAAGATATACTTGAGGAGGTCAGAAGGAAACTATTGGAGGTTTCCGGTCTTGCTTCAGTTGATACTTAAAAAGGCTGTTGAGATAGGAGCATCGGATGTACATATAAAGATAGGTACAAGACCCGTTTTTAGGGTTCATAAAAAATTAAAAATCCTTAATGATTTTCCCCCTATTGACAGTTCTGTGTTTTCCCTATTTCTTGAGGAGGTGCTTGGGAAGAATCCTAAGAAAAAAATAGAGTTTGAAGAATTCGGTGAGGCGGATACATCCTATTCACTTCCGGGTATCTCCCGTTTCAGGGTGAATGTTTATAAACAGCGCGGTAGTGCGGGAATGGCCTTCAGAACCATACCTTTTGAAATACCTCGTTTTGATACACTCAATCTTCCTCCTGTAATGTTAAAGGTTTCCCTTGAGAAAACAAAAGGATTGATCCTCGTTACTGGCCCTACTGGATCGGGTAAATCTACAACCTTAGCCTCTATTATTGAGCATATGAATCAGACAAGGGAATGTGTTATAGTTACCATAGAGGATCCGATAGAGTATCTTTTTAAAGATAAAAAATCCTTCATCATACAGAGGGAGGTTGGTATAGACACATCCAGCTTTGCGAGGGGACTGAGGGCTGCATTGAGGGAGGACCCAGATGTAATAATGGTTGGTGAGATAAGGGATAAGGAAACAGCCCAGATAGCCCTTCAGGCGAGTGAAACGGGTCATCTAGTTCTGGCAACCTTACATACTCTTGATGCTAAGGAGACAATAAACAGGCTTATAAGTATGTTCTCTCTTGAAGTAAGAGATCAGATAAGGATCCAGCTTGCTGAAACCCTCATTGCCATCTTCTCTTTAAGATTGCTTCCGAGGGCGGACGGAAACGGTTCTGTGCCTGCGGTTGAGATAATGCTGAATACGGGAGCGATAAAGGAAGCATTACTTGATCCTGATAGGCTTAATGAGATCCCCACCCTTATAGAGAGGGGTAGGGCTGCTTACGGTACACAGACCTTTGATCAGCATCTTGAAGAGCTTTACAGGAAAGGGTGGATTGATTATGAAACGGCCATACTGGCGGCAAGCAAACCAACAGACCTTGAGCTTAAGCTTAAGGGAATATCTTCAGGATCAACTGGATATGCTTCTTTCTGATGAAGATAACCATTGACGGACCTGCAGGTAGTGGTAAATCAACGATAGCAAGGCTTATCTCTTTAAGATTAAAAATACCCTACCTTGAAACGGGAACCGTTTACAGAGCTTTTGCCTACATACTTTCAAGGGAAAAGGAAAATCCGGATGAAAAAAAGGCTTTAAATCTTGTGAAGAAAAGACCATTAGAGGTAAAAATGGATGTAGGTTCAATGGAAATACATTATAAGGGTGAGGATATAACAGGTGAACTGGGAGGTGAGAATGTGGGAAAGGTGGCTTCAATTATAGCATCTTTCCCTTCTTTTAAGGAAGAAATAAATAAATACTTCAGGGAAATCGTAAAGGGTCAGGCTGTCATTGAAGGTAGGGATGCGGGTCTTTATATATTTCCCGATGCGGATATAAAGTTTTTTATTACCGCATCTCCAGAGGAGAGGGCAAAAAGAAGATGGAAGCAGTTAAGGGATAAGGGTGAAGAGGTTTCTTATGAAGAGATTCTTAAAAGTATAAGGGAAAGGGATGAAAGGGATACAAAAAGGCCCAAATATCCTTTTAAGCCTGCAGAGGATGCACTTATTATTGATACAACCAATATGACCGTTGAAGAGGTTACAACCTACATTTTAAAGGAAATATACAGGTGTATCTCCAATATGTAAATGCCTTTAACAGATGTAAAGAAACTTTACAAAATATTCAAGTTATTGATATTTGGGGAGAATCCGTATATTTACTCAAATTTTGTAAAGAGTTTTAACATTATCCCAAATATAAGGGAAATTTAATATGTTAGCTTTATCAGTAACTTATAAGTTTGGCACGAATTTTGCTTAATATTTAGCATGGAAAAGGGAGGTGAAAGCATGAGGAAGATAATTGCAGTGATAGGAATGGGGTTGGGGATTACAACTTTTGGCGTTGCTGACCATATGGAGCTTGCGGAAGGTGAAGATATGCCTGATGGAATTCTCCCCCCTATTGAAATGCCTGTGAGACCGGAGAGACCTGATGTACCAAGGATGAGGCCGGAGATACCTGTAAGGCCGGAAATTCCGCGTCCTCCTAGGCCCGAGGTTCCAAGGGTGAGACCAGAAAACCCGCGTATGCCCGATTTCGGTGAACCAACGTAGGGGGAGATGGGTATGAGAAAACTGATTATTGTTGGCCTTATTTTAACGGGTGGTTTTGCCTTTGCCCAAGATAAGGTAATGAAAGAGGTTACTCTTGATGAGCTTGATGAAATAACTGGAGGAGGAGTAAGAGATCCCAAAATAATACTTTGGGATGAGGCACATAAAAATACTGGTATAAACCCTGAAATAAACGGTGGTGCTACAGGTAATAGTGCTACTTACAGAACAAGTGTTGGTAATGAGGTAAGTATGAGATGAGCTTACAATTTTTGATTGCAATAAAAACTTTTAAAGGAGGTAGAACCATGAGGAAGCATCTTTTACTCTCAGCACTTTTGGTTGGAGCTTTTAGCATGCCTGCCCTTTCAGTGGAAGTCCTCTCTGAAGAGGAGCTTGATGAGGTAAGCGCTAAGGGTATTCAAACTGTCATCAACGATGACGACGTTGATGACCAGCAGTACAACAACAACGGATCTCTCCAGCTTGCCAACGAAGCACAGCAGGATATTGAAAATGTTGTAGTTAACAACAATGCGCAGTCCGCAGCGAACACGGGTGTAAACCTATTGGGTAACCTTGAAACCACCGGTGATATAAACGCAGAACAGCACAATACACAAACTGCCGACAACTACGTAGCTTACACGGATCAGTATGTTGAAAATGACGATGATGTTGATGAAGAACAGTTCAACAACAATGCTTCTGTACAGCTGTTGAATGAGGCTCAAGAGAATGCTAATTCTGTAGCTGTTATAAACAGTGCTCAGTCCGCTTCAAACCTTGGTCTTAACGCTGTAGGAAATCTTGCAACAGCTAATAACATAACCACAACTCAGACCAATACACAAACAGCTATAAACGACGTGTATTAATTGGAGGTAAAAAGAAAAAAAGAAAAGCCGGAAGGGGGCTTTTCCCCCTTCCGCCCTTAATAATATAGGGGGAATGGTATGAAAAGGCAAGTGTTAAATTTAACGCTTCTTACTGCCCTTTTGACGCCTGTAGCTATGAGTACCCAAATAGTTTCCGATGATGAATTGGATGATATAAGCGGGGGACAGCTTCAGGTAGTAACAAACGGAGGTGGTATCAATTCTCATCAGGATAATAACAACGGCTCTGTAATTCTTCATCATAATGTTCAAAGCAACACGAGTGGTGTTTATATTTCCAACAATGCAGATTCGGCGGTTAACAATGCTACCAATTTATTGAATGTTTGGTCTGCTGGAACTGGACCGGTTACGGTAACCCAGACCAACGATCAGTGTGCGGATAACAATGTATCCAGAAAACAGCAGGAGGTCGTCAACGGGGGAGATGTTAATGATACCCAGGATAACGAAAATGCTTCCGTGTTGATTACCGATAATGCACAGCAGAATGCCAACAATCTTTCCCTTGTTAACTCCGCAGTGTCAGCGGTTTCAAGGGCAACCAACATGGCTAATATATATGCTCCTAATAGTCCTCTTACTGCAACTCAGACAAGCGAGCAAGATGCTGATAATGAAGTGGCTCCTACAGATTTAGACTATACCGATCCTGATCCTTATAAAGGTATAGCAAGGGAAGGCTATCAGTACATTGAAAACGGTGGTGATATAAACGGCCATCAGAGGAATGAGCAGGGTTCTATAAATATAACGGATAACGGTCAGGAGAATATTCAAAATTTTGATGTAACAAATGTAGCCCTTTCCGCAGCAAATCTCGGTACAAATATTCTTAATGCGGAAGTTGATACAGCAACCGTAACTCAGTCCAATACCCAAAATGCGGCTAACAGGTTGGCATTGGGAAGCACTGATCAGGATTACGAATTCAGACAGGATGTTGATACTGCAGGGAACATAAACCCTGGAGCTGTCCAGGAAAACGACAATCTTTCCGTTGCCCTTTCGGGGAATGCCCAGAGAAATGCACAGGCTGGTATTCTCATAAACGGTGCTGCAAGTGCAATAAATGCAGGATCCAATATTGCCAATGTTAATGCAAGCGGTGCTGTAACGGTAAGTCAGACCAACACCCAGGATGCCTGTAACTGGATACAGACCGATCATCCTCAGGATGTAAACAACGGCGGTATTGTTTATGGAAAGCAGTACAACAACAACGGATCCATTGACATAAGGGACCAAGCTCAGTCAAATATAGTTGCGGTAATGCTTCAAAATGCCGCATCCTCTGCGGTTAACATTGCTCAGAATATAGCAAGCATATCTGCGGGTGGTCCAATTGTTGTTACACAAACAAATACACAAACAGCAAACAATGTTGTGGGTGCAACCACTACAAATCCGGGTTGCGGTATTACATGTCCGTAAGGGGGTGAATGGAAATGAAAAAGATAATAACTGCATTATTGATAATGGGTTCCATTTCAATGGGGCTGGAAATAATAGGCGACAGGGAACTGGAAGAGGTCTATGCGGGTAACATATATTACTCGGATGTTGTATATAAGACCGCGAGCGGTGGTGGATCCTTAGGGGGGCCTTACGATCTTGTTAATTCGGTTTTCATAGACGGAAATGCTCAACAAAACTCTTTTGCTCCCATTAATGCTGCCAACTCCGCGGTCAGTCAGGCGATCAACCTTGTCATCATCATGGGTGACGTGAACGGAAATGTGGATATAGACTTCAACAACAATCTGAACAGCAATCTTAACATAGTACAGTGAGGAGGATGGGCGTGGCAAGGCTTGTCCTCCTTTTCCTTTTCCTTTCTACACTCTCTATGTCTCACGATTTTGGCTTCGGTGAATCCGGCGAGTGGGAAGAGGTTGAAAAGTATGAAAAGAGGGAAGACAAGGAAGCGCTTGTAAGGGTTATTTCGGGTGAAGGTTTTTCGTATTTAACTAAGGTAAAGAAACCCCAGTCTTATCTAAAAGAAAAGCATTTAGTAAAGCAGGAGCTTGATTTTAGTTGCGGTTCCGCTGCTGTTGCAACCATATTCAATTATTATCTCGGTGAACATGTAACCGAGAAAGAGGTTATAGAAGGATTGTTTAAGGTAGGAAATGTAAAGAAGATTATAAAGAGGAAGGCCTTCTCCCTTTTGGATATTAAAAAGTTTGCAGAATATAAAGGATACAAGGCAGTGGGTTACAGAACTGATGTAAAGGGTTTGGTTAAGCTTGGTAAACCTGCCATAGTTACCCTTGAATTGGGTAACTACAAGCACTTTGTTGTATTCAGAGGTGTTAGGAAGGGAAGAGTGTTTTTAGCGGATCCTGCCCTTGGTAATACAATACTTTCGGTGGAAGAATTTGAGCGCATGTGGTACAAAAACATTGCACTTGTTATAGAACCAAAGGAAGAACCGAAAGAAAACAGACTTGCTATAACCGATGAAGATATGCAGTGGGTGCAGGAGGAGAAAGTAAGGCAATATATAGGATCATATGATATAATTACCCCAAAACTACCCGTTGATTTTTAAAATATAATGAAAAAGTTATTTTTTATTCTTGTTCTGATTATTTACCCAGTCTACATATTTGCGGAAGAAAAATCACTTGAGCAAAGAGCTAGGGAGGCATTACGAGAACAGACAGCTCAACCAGAAGAGATCCTAACAATGTTTGAAAGGGATTATGTTCTCGTCAAAAGGTGCAGATTTGAGATAGAGGAGATATTTTCATATGTTTTTTATTCCGCAAACAATATATATCTTGAGAGTTTTGCTATACTGGATCCTGTTTTTCTGACCCTCGGAGAGTTTGGAGTAGAAAGGGTAAGAAGAAGTATATTCACTAATCTTATAAATCTTCGTTACGGTTTAAGGGATTACCTTCAGCTTGATGTAGTAATACCCTATATATACAGACACGACAGAATGGTTGTTGTTGAAACAGCAACGGAGAAAAGCATTCAGACTGCCAATATAGGTGATATAACTTTCAGCCTTACATGGCAACCGATAAGAGAAAGTAGAGTAAAACCAGCTGTTTTAACAAGTTTAGGATTTAAAACAAAGACAGGTATAAGCCCCTTCCTCATAGATCCGGTGGAAGACATACCTACGGGTAGCGGTTATTACTCTGTAAAGCTTGGTTTTACCTTTATAAAATCGGTAGATCCAGCAGTTATATTTGCCAGTCTTGCTTATGCATACAACATTAAGGAAACCGGTCTGGACACTGTAGTTATAACAGAGCAGGAAGTTTACAGATTTCAAGCGGTTGATCCAGGCGATACCATAAGTGCAAGCCTTGGCATAAGCTATGCCATAACCTATAATTTTTCACTAAGCTTTCAGCTTTTGCAGGATTATACCATGGATACATATATATGGGTTAATGGAGAAAGGAGGAGATCAATAAATTCCTCATTGAACCTTGGCATGTTTAAATTTAATGCTGGTTGGGCTTTTTCTTATAGAACCGGGCTTAACCTCGGGGTTGCCATAGGATTGACAGAGGATTCTCCCGATTATTCTCTTGAGGTAAGGATACCTGTAAGGTTTTAGATGGGCAAGATAGTAGAAATAGTTGAACTTACAAAATATATAAATGGTAGATTGATACTTGAGAATGTTACATTCCATGTGGAAAAGGGAGAGATATTTACAATAATAGGCGGGAGCGGTAGTGGTAAAACCTCAATTACAAAGCACATAGTGGGATTATGGAAACCTACAAAGGGCTATGTAAAGGTATTCGGCAAAGATGTTACAAATATGTCCTTTATAGAGATAGAAGAGCTCAGGAAAAATATAGGCTATGTCTTTCAGCAAGGTGCACTTTTTGACAGCCTTACCGTCTGGGAGAATGTAGGTTTTTTCTTTCTTGAGCATGAAGATATGGAGGAGGAGGAAATAAAAAAGATAGTGAGGGAAAAACTGAAGCTTGTGAACCTCGGCGAAGAGGTTATGGATCTGCTCCCTTCTGAGCTTTCTGGTGGTATGAGAAAGAGGGTTGCCATTGCAAGGGCTATAGCAACAAATCCCCAGCTTATTATCTATGACGAGCCAACTTCTGGACTTGATCCCATAACGAGTAGGGTTATAGATGATCTTATAGTAAGCTTGAGAGACAAGACGGGAACCACATCAATTGTAGTAACCCACGATATGGTCTCCGCTTTCAAAATATCTGACAGAATGCTTATACTTAATAAGGGTAGGGTTGTTCAGATAGGTACACCATCTGAGATTATGAAGTCCGATATTCCTTTTGTCAGGGATTTCATAAAGAAAGGGTTGGGAGAAGCAAGTATCAGGACCTTATAAGATTTTCTCCGAATATTCTTTTCATTACGGGGTATGAGTTGTTTACACCCTTTGACATAAGGATTTGGAAAAGATGATTACTTCCCACAAGAAATGAGACCCCCGCACTTACGAGATAGAGGTACCACATCCTCACGAAAGCCTTTCCGAATCTCTCTTCAAAAATGCTCTTTTTGGATAAAAACCTTTTCTGCCACTCTTTCAATGTAAGGTAATAGTGGATTCTCCAGTCATCAATGTCTATTAGGTTGAAACCCGCTTCCGTCATTGCAGTCAATATTTCTTGTAAGCCTGGCAGATAACCGCCAGGGAATATCCTTTTCCTTATCCATCTACTTTGGGATGAGGGGACCTGTTTACCTATTGTGTGAAGCAGGAAAATGGATCCATCCTCCGCTATATCTTTTACTACTTTAAAGAATCTACTTATGTTTTTTTTACCTACATGCTCAAACATTCCTACGGAAACTATCTTGTTGAACTTCATCCCGATAGAAGGAAGATCATTGTAATGCATAAGGTAAACGTTTACCCTGCCTTCAAGATTTCTTCTTTTAATTTCTTCCTTTATGAACTTGTGTTGATTTTCCGAAAGGGTTATCCCTACCGCATTTACACCGTACCTTTCCGACGCCTCAATGATGAGGGATCCCCATCCACATCCTATATCAAGGAGCCTGTCACCCTTCGTCAGTCTAAGCTTTTCGTATATTATTTCCCTTTTCTTTGATTGGGCTTCTTCCAAGGACATATTAGGATGTTCAAAGAAGGCACAAGAGTAAGTCATACTTTCGTCAAGCCATTCCCTGTAGAAATAATCATCAATGTCGTAATGGTACTCTATGTTTTCTGCTTCTTCCTTTATATTTTGGGGTTTAAGTGAGGAGAGTAGTACGCCTATGCTGTAAAATAAACGGTTTAGGAAGGAGGATTTCCCTGAACTTATTCCGTACTTAATCACCTCTTCAAGATTTCCTTCAACTTCTATGTTTCCTTTCATATAGTTTTCACAGAAACCCATTTCTTTGTCTATTAAACATTCAAGAAGTGCTTTCCATTTTTTAAATACTAAGGTTGTATTTGAATGTACATTCAATGTTTCACCGGAAGGAAGCCTTATATTAAATGGAACATTAAAACTTTTAAAAACATTCCTAAGGATAGTTTTTCCCAGTGCTATATTCATACCTACCCACCCCCATATTTATAATTTAATGCCATTTTGAGACCTACTTGTCCGTTTCTTTCTTTTTTGTAAAGAACAAAGCCAGAGAAATACCTACAGCTCCCGCTGATAAATACAAAAGATCAATGGGTGTACTGTATTTCATATTAAGGGCTGTTTTAAAGAATATAACGATGAGTACCATTATTACAACCCTTCCAAGCTTCTCTTTTAGGTCTTCCAGGTTTCTTATAAACAGTACCTTTGAGG
>WFPJ01000073.1 GCA_015487615.1 Aquificales bacterium
AAATCTGTTGATAAGAGGATAAAAATAGGTAAAAAGATAATAACCGCTTATCCTTCCGCTGTATTTATAGATGACCTTAAGGTTTTGCTTGCCCGTGATCTTCTGAAGAAAGGAAGAAGAAGGGAAGCCAGAGAAATATTAGCTATCACAAATATAAAGAAGATAAAACCTGATCTTATTGAAGTTTTTTTAAATGTTTCTAAGAAACTCGGATATGTAACAAAGGAAATGGTTCTTTACTTTCCAGAAAAACTTTACCCTTATATAGATAGGTTTTCCTTTAGTGAAGATGAGATGTTAAGGATATTTAACAGGATGTATAGGATGGGTAAGAGAGGAGAGGCTATCAAATTAATAGATAGATTTAAAGAACGGTACAAGAAACTTTGTTATATTGAAGCACGGCTTCTATACAGCAGGGGTAACTTTGATAGGGCGTTGGATGCCCTAAGGGATTGTCCCCATCCCAATGCAGAAAAATTCAAGCTAAGGATATTTTTGAGGGAAAAGAGATACGACAAGGCTTTATCCTTTATTGAGTTGCACGGAAAAGAAAAATCAGAGATGTTTTTGTTTGCGGGTAAGTATGTTTTCAGAGACGGCTTTCCCATGTTGAGCAGGATATTTTTTGAGAAAGCTGAGGATAGCTTTGAAAAATTCTTTTTCTTAGGTCTCATCTCCTATGCGGAATATAATTTTAAGAATGCGGTTGAGTATTTTAAAAAGGCTGTAAGTTTTTCTTCAAATAAGAAAGAGCTATCAAAGGCAAGCTTTTGGGTTTATAAAGCACTTTTAGCTTCACGGGAAAGGACAGAGGAACCTTCTGATTATCTGCTTTTATCCTCTGTGGGTGAAGGTTTTTACTCAGCTACTTCCAGGGTATATCTAGGGAAAAGGGTTGCTAATGTTGAAACCTTGAAGGCAAGTTACGGGGATGGGGAATCAAAATTGGTTTCTTCTCTTATTGAAATTAAGAAAGCAGGTTTTCCCTACTATATGAGGCTTGAGGCTTTAAGAAAGATGAATCTGTTTACGAAGATGGATGTTTTAAGGCTTTCCCGTGAGGACACCTATATAGCTATGAAGATAGCCATTAGAAGATGGGGTCCCGATTCCGATATTTACAAGGCTGTTTCTTACAAGATGCCTTACAAAAATATTGTTTTCCGCGTATCAAAAAAATACAACATAGATCCCTATCTTGTTTATGCCATAATGAGACAAGAAAGTTTATTTGACCCCTATGCAGTGTCTGTAGCGGGGGCAAAAGGGCTTATGCAACTAATGGATAGAACCGCGAGATGGGTTTCAAGAAAATACGGTATAAAGTTAAGAAATATATATGACCCGAAGCAGAATATAGAGATAGGAGTTGCTTACCTATCTTATCTTAACAAACTGTGGAAGGGAGATTTAGCAAAGATAATAGCTTCCTATAACGCGGGTGAGGGTGCGGTCAGAAGATGGTATCCCTATGAAGATGTTTACCTATTTATAGAGAGCATACCTTACAATGAAACAAGAAACTATGTTAAGAAGGTTTTATACAACTTCTATATTTATTCTGAGAGAGATCTGAATTCGTTCTGACTCTCCTCTATTATCTCTATGGGTTTCCTTCCACTGAATCCGTCATTAAGCTCATGCCAATATATTATTGTTTCCTCATCTTCCTTCCAACACAACCATATATACCTACCTTGGAAGTAGGACAGGAAATCAATAAGTATGGGATCTTCACCCTTAATAACCCCTCCAAGATTTTCTATCATCCTAAAGTATTCTCTTATCTCTGAGTCAAGGGCGTTTATTGTACTCTTTATGTATATCCTTTCAAGTTCATCGTTTTCCTCCTCAAGTTTGGAAAGCAAGTCATATATTTCCATCCTTTTGTCATTTATAGCTTCAACAAGTGGCTTTATCTTTACAAGAACTTCCCTCGCTTCATCAAGTGCAAATACCTTCATGTGCTATAAAGATAATAATGTATATGTATTTTGTCAATAACATATAATAAATGAAGTGGAAACCACGAAGCTTACAAAGGATCTTGTGGATATGCTTAAAACAAGGGGCAGAGAAGTTGAATTTTCACTTGGTGATACTATAGTTGAGGAAGGAAGAGAGGCAGACAAGGTTTACATTATAGAAAGGGGGTATGTAAATGTACTTAAAAGGGATCCTATGGGAAATCAGCTCCTTGTGGGTACAGCGGGACCCGGTTCCATAATAGGAGAAGCAGGCATATTCATGGATGCGGACAGAACCGCCACCGTGAAAGCTGTTTCTGATGTGAAAGCAGTAAGTTTTAACAAAGAGGAATTTCTTCAAGCTATAAGCGAATTTCCCCAGCTTTCCTATTATATTATTTCCGTGCTGGTTAGAAGACTTTCACAGCTTAATAACAGACTCGTGAATGCTGTAAATTCTAAGCTTATGATAATAATGGGCAACTATATTCTTGATGTACTGAACAATGAGGACGAAATTTCTTTGGATGTTTCTGCGGTATCCTTTGAAACCGGTATTGATCAAGAAAAAATAATAATAGCAATAAACAATTTTGCCCGTGCGGGTGTTATAGAGAACCTTGAAATTGAGGAAAGGCTTCAGGAGGAATCTGGTATTAAGAAATATATTGCTAAATTTAAGGTTGTCTCTTCCCGATTAAAAGCCTATATTAAAACAATCTCTTCTGTTAACCTTTAAATTAGCTCTATTTTAAAATATATTATTGATTATGTACAGGGACAAAATAGAGAAACTTTTTAGGGAAAACTTGAATATAAAAAAGGGAGAGAGGGTTTTAATTTTTACGGACAGGGAGAGGGACTATTATGAGGATTTG
>WFPJ01000074.1 GCA_015487615.1 Aquificales bacterium
ATTACTGATTGGATGAAGTGAAGGTTTTCTATTTTCTCTTTTTGAGCCTTAAGCTTTTGAAGGAGCTTGGAAAGTCTCTCGTTTCTCTTTACGTTCTTTACGACTTCCTCAAATTCTTCTGTGTATTTTCCTGAATATCCTCTTGAGGAGAGGGGTCCATAAAGGATTGACTGATTCAGGAGCCACTTACTGTAAAGCTTTCTGTATTCCGCTATCATAAGAATGAGCATATTTCTGAAGTGAGCAAGGTCAAAGAGGAATTTTCTTACCTTTTCCTTCTTTTCCTTTCCTGAAACCCTTATTGTGAGGACTCTCTTAACGGGTGACATCCTCCATTACCTTCCTGAACTTTGAAATCCTTTAAACTTCCATCACCTCTTTGGGTTTCATAACAGGATTAATATAGTTAATGGCTATATTATGTCAGGTGTTTATAAGAATTATTGATTATAATCTAACCCTATGGAAGAACCTCCGAAAATAAGGAAACTTTCTTTCTTGAATATACTACTTCCTGCATTAGTAATAATTTTTGTGGTTTTTTCATTCTTGTCTTCTCCTTTTGTAATAATTGAAAGTGGATATGTAGGGGTTAAACTTACTCTCGGAAAGGCGGAAAGGGAAGAACTAAAACCAGGTTTACACTTTATCATTCCCTTTATTCAAAAAGTTGAAAAGATGAGCGTGAGGACTCACAGCTATGATATGACGGGGGGAAACTCAATTAATGCACTATCAAAAGACGGATTGACCATCAATGTTGAACTTACAACTCTTTACAAGATAGTTCCTGACAAGGCTTCCGAGATATATGTGGAGTACGGTAAGGATTACGAAGACAGGATTATAAAGCCTGTTATAAGATCCGCTGTAAGGGATGTTATTGCCGCCCTTGATAGCTCACAGGTGTATCAGGAGAGGGATCTTATTCAGAAAAAACTTATTGAGAAAGTTGCTGGTGAACTTGAAAAGAGATATATTCTCCTTGATGAAATACTTATAAGGGATATTAAACTGCCTCCTAAGGTGGTTGAGGCTATAGAACAGAAGAGAAGGGCTTACGAGGAAGCGGAAAGGATGAAGTTCCTTGTTGAAAAGGAGAAGCTGGAAGCGGAGCGGAAAAAGATAGAAGCACAAGGTATAGCAGAAGCCAATAGGATAATAGCGGGTTCCCTTACGAGGGAGTATCTTATGTGGAAATTCCTTGAAAATATAAAAGAGTACGCTGAGAGCGGAAACAATACGATAATACTTATACCTTACGATACAAAGATGACTCCTATTATAAATCTTCCTACCCAAAAGAAATAGCATGCTGAGGTGGGTAAATATAAGGAAATTTCTTCTTATAAGAGATACGGAGATTGAGTTCGGTAAAGGTATAAATGTTATAACGGGAGAAAGTGGTACAGGAAAATCCATGATAATTGAAGCCATATCCTTTGTTCTCGGAAAGAGGGGCAATTATGAAGAGGGAACTTATGTGGAAATTGAATTGGAAACGGGTGAGGAGGAGCCTCTTATTATAGGAAGAGAAATAAAAGGGGGAAGGAGTCGTTTTTATATTAACGGAAGGACGAGTACATTCTCTGCGGTTTCAGAAATAATTAAAGACAGGATACTCATCCACGGTCAAAATGACCATCTCAGCCTTTTCAGACATGATTACAGAAGGGATATACTTGATGAGTTTGCGGGTCTTATAAACTTAAGGGAAAAACTCAGCACAGCCTATGACAATCTTACGGAACTTAAAAAGAAGTATGATGCCCTCAAAGAAGAGATGGATAACTTTATGAGGGAGAAAGAAATTATGGAATCTATATTGACTGAGATTGAATCCGTAGGTTTGTCACCCGATGAGTACGAAACTGTTAAAAGGGAAATAGAAGATCTTGCAGAGAAAGAGAGATTGGGAAGATCACTTGAAAATATACTTAATGATCTTTATTACAAGGACAACTCCCTTTACAATGCACTAAGTAAGATAATTTCTGGGCTAAAGAATATAGATGATAAGGATATATCTTCCTTTGCGGAAAGTTTTGAATCTTTCAAGGACAAGATACTGGAAGGAGTAAAACTGCTTTCCTCCAAGATACCTAGCATTGATTATGCAAGTATTGATGAATTAAATGAAAAGATCTACAAGATCCAACTGCTTGAAAGAAGGAACAGGAAACCTTACGGAGATATTTATGAGGAAGTTATGGAATTTAAGGAAAGGGTGAAAGATGCAGAAGATATGGAAAGGGAATTGTTGGGTCTTGAAAGGGAGATAAGGCATAAGGAAGGAGAAATTCTTAATATGGCAAAGGATTTAAGTAAAAGGAGACGGGAAGCGGTAGAAGATTTCAAGAAGGGAGTTACCGATATATTGAAGACACTTAATCTTGAGGATGTGGTTTTTGATGTTGATGTAAAAGAAGGAAATCTTACAAGATACGGCATAGACAGAATAGAATTTCTATTTAACTCTGTGGGAGGGGAGCCTAAACCCCTTGAGGAAGTTGCATCCGGAGGAGAATTATCAAGACTTGCTTTTGCCCTTGCCCTTTTAAAACCGCCGTCTGGTACATATATATTTGATGAGGTTGATACGGGTATAAGCGGTGAAACTTCCCTTAAGCTTGCAAGGATGATAAGAAGACTTGCGGATAAGAATCAGATTATTATAATTACCCATTCTGCCCCTATTGCTGCATGCGGGGATGTGTTTTTTGTAACCTCCAAGGGAAAGGAAGGTATATCGGTAAGAAAGCTTTCTCAGGAGGAGAGGATTGAGGAAATAGCAAGACTCATGGGCATAAAATCTGAGAGCACACTTAAAGGAGCTGTGGAACTGTTGGAAGAGGTGAGATCTTAGAACTTCTTTTCCTTTATCCAATCTTCAAAGTCTTTGCCTTCTTTAATGTTTTCAAGAATTTCCTTTTCAAGGTGTGTAAGATTCTTAGGAATAAGATCCCTTCTCTTTTTGTAAGTTTGCTCAATCCTTTTCCACAGCAGCCAAAGATCAATGAGTTTGTGATTACCGCTAAGAAGGACTTCTGGGACCTTCATACCTTTAAATTCCCTAGGTCTTGTATAAACAGGGTATCCGAGCCACCTTCCCCTGAAGGAATCCTCCTCAAGACTTTTCTCATCCCCCAAGACATCGGGTAACAATCTTGCCACACCGTCTATAACTGCGAGGGCTGTTATCTCACCCCCCGAAAGTATAAAGTCTCCCAGGGAAATTTCTTCATCAACTATTTCTTTAACCCTTTCATCAACCCCCTCATACCTTCCGCATATTATGAGGACTTCCTCTTTTTTACTCAATTCTTCAAGAAAAGGTTGATCTATCTTTCTTCCCCAGGGTTCGGTTATAAGTGTGTAAGGTTTGTTGCCCTTTGATATTATATCCTCATAAGCGTTGTATATGGGTTCGGGTTTCAGAACCATACCCGGGACTCCGCCATAAGGTACATCGTCAACCATGCCCTTATCCGCATATTTCCTCAAATCTATTGCTTCAACACTGAGCTTACCTTTCTTTATTGCCTGTTTTACTATTCCGAACTCGCAATAGCATTCAATTATTTGCGGAAATATGGTAAATATAAAAAGTCTCATTCCGACAATATTTTATTAACATTACTGAAATGAAGTTTTGCAACCACTTTAAGGTCTATGCCTCTATCACGCAGTTTAATAAGAACGGTAGGGATTCTTTCATCACTGCTTCCGAGTGGAATTTGGATTCCTGTTGCTTTTTCAATGTCTTTTATCTGCTTCTTAAATCTTAATCTCGCAAGCATTGAAGCGAGGGCAACGGGCACATATTTTTCTCCTTCGCTTTCAATAACAAGCTTATCTTCTTCAATAAAATCAAAAAACTTTTTTATTCTTTCTTCATCTGTAAACCTGTCAATGTATATAATACCTTTGCCGTCCTTGTGCTTTAGCAGTTTGTACAGAACCTTTCTATAAAGATTTAACAATAATAGATTTACATCACCTGTCAAATCACGTAGTTTGTTGTAATTTTCCGCATTTATATCAGCACATATCTTCTTTATGCATGACTTAGGAACTTTTCTTTCAATATCTTTTAAAACGGATTCAATCCTTTTATCTTTAATTGTCTTAGAATCCCTTATGGGAAACTGTTCAAGATATCTCAGACAATTCCTCTTTATCATTACACCGCAAACAACAATGCCTCCGAAGGTATCTCCCTTCCCAGCTTCGTCAATACCTATGTACCAGTCCGCGTACTCAAGCCTTTCCCCAAATGTTTTTTCTATAAGTTCCTTTATCCTGCCCGTTTCCTTTCCCTGCAGAAGTACCTTTCCTGACTTGTAAAAGGTTACATAATTTCCTTCAATCTTCAGGGACCACAGGGCATTATTTACTTTCCTTTCCGAAACGCCCTTTTGTCTTAGCAGTAAATTTTTAAGATCTTCCGCCCTTTTCGGATCAATCCTTATAACCGTATTACTCATTCAAGTTGTAAATATTATGAGTTTCAAGGGATCTTTGCACCTCTGTCACTCTTGACTGTATGAGGTTGAAAAGTATAAAAAGGCCCAAAATAAAAATGGCAGACACCAAGACCAAGGATTTTTTGCTTAATCTCATAACACACCCCCTCTCCCTCTTATTTTATCACCCTACTCTCTCTTCTGACTCCTTCTTTAAGAATTTGAATTCACCATTTTCAAGATCTACAAGAACTTCTTCTCCTTCTTTTATTTCTCCCCTTATTATTCTATCCGCAAGTGGTGTTTCTATATACTTTTGAACCGTTCTCTTTAATGGTCTTGCTCCGAAGGCGGGATCATAACCCCTGGTAACGAGTTCTTTTTTAGCATTTTCCGTAAGCACCACTTTTATATTCCTTTCCGCAAGCCTTTTATTTATATCCGCAATTATGAGATCAATGATCTGTGAAAGCTCCTTCATGGTTAAAGGCTTAAAGACAATAATTTCATCAACCCTGTTAAGGAATTCGGGTCTGAAGAAATGTTTTAATTCTTCCAAAACCCTCTCTTGAGCTTTATTAAACTCTATATTTACGACATCCTCTGAAGCATCAACGGGTATATTGAGCAGATACTGTGAACCTATATTTGATGTCATTATTATCACCGTGTTTCTGAAGTCAACGGTCCTTCCGTGGGAGTCGGTCAGCCTTCCGTCGTCAAGTACTTGCAGGAAGAGATCAAAAACCCTCGGGTGAGCCTTCTCAATCTCGTCCAACAATATAACCGAATAAGGTTTTCTCCTTACAGCCTCAGTCAGTTTGCCACCTTCTTCGTATCCCACATACCCGGGAGGTGCACCTATCAACTTTGCAACGCTGTGTTCTTCTTTGAACTCTGACATGTCAAGTCTTATAAGTGCGTCTTCCGAACCAAAAAGAAGCTCTGCCAAACTCTTTGAAAGTTCCGTTTTACCCACTCCGGTGGGACCTAAGAACAGGAAGCTGGCTATGGGCCTTCTCGGGTCCTTTAGTCCAGCCCTTGCCCTTCTTATTGCCTCCGCCACCGCCTTTACCGCATGCTCTTGATCTATGACTCTCTTGTGCAGTTCATCTTCAAGATGAAGCAGTCTTTCCTTCTCCTCTTCCTTTAACCTTGATAGTGGTATACCAGTCCATTCGGAGACCACCCTTGCCACATCATCCCATGTAACAACCATCTCTTGCATTTTCTGACTTTCCAAGGTCTTAAGTTCTTTTTCAAGGTTTACCTTTTCAATCTTGAGTTGGGCTTCTCTCTCATAATCACCTTTCTCAGCAGCCTTTACTATCTCCGCATCAAGCTCTTCTATTCTATCCTTTAGGGATTTTATTCTCAGATCCACGCCAGAGGATTCCTTAAGGAGTTCCTCTCTCTTCCTTTCAAGATTTGCCTTTTCAATCTTCAGCTGAGCTTCCCTTTCATAATTGCCTTCAAGGTTTGCCTTCATTATCTCCTCTTCAAGATTTTTTATCTTTCTCTCTATCTCCTGAACCTCTGGGGAGGGGCTTATTATGGAAAGTTTTTTCTTTGCGGATGCTTGATCAAGGGCGTCAATAGCCTTGTCGGGTAACTTCCTGAAGGTTACATATCTTTTCGTTAACTTAACCGCTGCCTCTATGGCTTCATCGCTTATTTTTACCTTGTGATGCTGTTCAAGTTTGTTTCTTAAACCTTTTAATATTTCAATTGTATCTTCCTCCGTGGGTTCATCCACATATATTGGTTGGAATCTCCTTTCAAGGGCTGGATCCTTCTCAATGTACTTCCTGTACTCATCAACGGTTGTAGCACCTATTACCCTTATCTCACCCCTTGCCAGTGCGGGTTTCATCATATTTGCAGCATCAACCGCTCCTTCCGCTTTACCCGCACCTACAACCGTGTGTATCTCATCTATAAAAAGTATTGTGTTCTCCTTCTGTTTTACCTCATCAAGCAGACTTTTCAGCCTCTCTTCAAATTCCCCCCTGTATTTTGATCCCGCAAGTAGGGAACCCATATCTATCCCTATGATCTCCTTATCCTGTAATTCTGGTGGCACCTCCTTTGCAACTATTCTCTGGGCAAGACCTTCCACTATTGCGGTTTTACCTACACCCGGATCTCCCACCAACACGGGATTATTTTTCGTCCTTCTTAATAGCACCTCTATAACCTGATTTATTTCCTTATCCCTCCCGAGTACGGGATCAAGTTTGCCTTCCCTTGCCATCTGGGTAAGGTTGACCCCAAACCTCTCCAGTGGAGACTTCTCTTCCTCTTTTAATTCTTGGGTTACATCCTTCATACCCTTTTCACCTCCTAAGGCTTGGTTTATTAGCTTACCTCCCACCGTATCCTTAGCCTCTATAAGCGAGGCTGATATGTGGGAGGGTAGTACTTGGCTTTCACCTTCCGAAACCGCCTTCTCTTGGGCATTTTCCATAACCTTTATAAGGTTCTCGCTGTAGTCAAAGGCGGGTTTTTTACCGAATACCCTTTCACCTATAAGATCCGTAATCCTTTCCTTTGATATACCTATCTCCTTAGCCTGTTCCGCCAGGGACGATTTCTCAACCGCCCTTCTTATAAGTCCGTCTATAGAAAGCCTATTATTTATAAAATCCTCAACATCCTTTTTATCAAATACTGATAGAAGACTCCTTTCCACGCTTTCAATCTGCCTTCTGTAATTGGATTCAATCGCTTCCAGCTGTCTCAGTTCCATTCTCAATCTTTCAGCGCTCCATATATCTCCGTATATCCTTGCCCTTTCTATCTCCCTTTCTAATTCCGCCTTTGCTTTTTTTATCTTATTAAGCTCATATTGAATGTTGCCTATGTCCGACTTTATCTGCATTATCTTGCTTCTTAAATCAATGAGATGTTTTGCTTCCTGATCAACAGCTTTTTTAATTTGTTCTTCAAGGTGATCAAGGTATTCTCTAACTTTCCTTATAAACTCTTCTCTCGGTATGCCTCTTTTTTCAATGTACTTTGATAGGGGGGAAGATTCGTCGGACAGGAGTGCCAAAAGTAAGTGATCGGTATCCACCTTTGAGCTATTCCTTTGCCTTGCTATCTCTTTTGCCTTTTCCAAGTATTCTAAAGATTTGGCGGACAACAAGTTTTCACTGAACATTTTTACCCTCCTAAATAACTATTATAATATTTTTTGAGTGTAATATTGTCAACCTTTAATTTCTTTTACCCACCTCTCCATTGCCCTTATAGCTCTTTCCGCCATAAGCTTCTTTCTCATTTCCTTATCCTTTATTTTGTTCGGAAGTGGCGGTAGGAGACCAAAAACGGGGTTCATGGGTTGTAGCTCCCCCTGTTTTTGTGTTATGTATCTTACCAAGGATCCGAGCATTGTTTCTTCTGGCGGAACAACAAGTTCCTTTCCTTTGAGCAGTCTTACCGCATTTATCCCTGCCAATATACCAGTTGCTGCAGAGGCGGTATAACCTTCAACGCCCGTTATTTGACCTGCGAAAAAGATGTTTTCATACTTTCTCATGTTAAGGAAGGGGGTAAGAACCCTATTTGATTGGATGAATGTATTTCTGTGTATGGAACCGAGCCTTACAAAAACAGCGTTTCTTAGGCAGGGTATAAGTCTTAGAACCCTCTTTTGCTCCTTGTAGGTCATCTTTGTTTGAAATCCGACAAGAGAGAGGAGTTTGCCCTCCTTATCCTCCTTCCTTAGCTGAACCACCGCAAAGGGTTGTTTACCGGAAGGATCCTTAAGACCTACAGGTTTCATAGGTCCGAATAACAAGGTTTGATATCCCCTTTTTGCCATTTCTTCAATAGGCAAGCATCCTTCAAAATGTACCGCCTTTTCAAAATCTTTCGGTTCCACCTTCTCCGCCTTCAGAAGTTCTTCATAAAATTTTTTGTACTCTTCCTCCGTCAATACGCAGTTAAAGTAATCATCTCCTCCTTTTCCGTATCTTGATCCCCAAAAGCCCTTTGAGTAATCAACGGAGTCCGCTTCCACAATGGGAGATATGGCATCAAAAAAGTAAAGATGATCATAACCAACAAGCTTCTTTATATTTTCGGATAGAGCATCTGAGGTAAGGGGACCAGAAGCTACTATAACTATCTCATTCTTTGGTATTTCTTTTACTTCTTCCCTAACCACCTCTATGTTAGGATGATTTTCAATAATCTCCGTTATCTTCTTAGCAAATATATTCCTATCAACACCAAGGGCGTTGCCCGCAGGTACTTTTGACTCCTCCGCTACCTTTAAAACGAGGGAGTCAAGAAGTTTCATTTCAACCTTTAAAAGACCCGCACCAGTTGTAGTTTCAATACTTCCCAAGGTATTACTGCAAACTAGTTCAGCAAGCATATCCGTCTTGTGGGCGGGTGTTTTTACCTTTGGTCTCATTTCGTAAAGAATTACTTTTATACCTTCCTGTGCTATTCTATAGGATGCTTCAGATCCAGCCAATCCTCCGCCTATTACTATTATTCTCTCCATGGGAGACTTTCCATTATACTTTTAAGAATATTCTCATAACTTTCAGAGGCATTTATTCTAAGGTGAGCTTGCCTGTAAACTAAGTTTCTTTTGTCAAAAAGATCCCTCAATTCCTCTTCACCGAGCCTTAAAAGGGGCCTGTTTCCGTCCTTTGAACACCTCCTTTTAAACTCTTCAAAATCCACATCCAACCATATTACGAATCCGTTTTCCTTCATCAATTCCAATGCTTCCGGATCCGCTCCCAATCCTCCACCCGTCGCAACTACCGTATTTTTATTCTTATCAATTAATTCCTTAAGGGTTTTCTTTTCCAGTTTTCTGAAGTAAGGTTCTCCCTTATACTTAAAGATATCACTTATTTTCATACCCTCCTTCTTTTCAATTATTTCATCAATATCTATAAATTTCCACCCGAGCCTTTCCGCAAGCAGTTTACCTATGGTTGTTTTTCCACTTCCCATAAAACCTATAAGGAAGACCCTTTTTCCCATGAATATAATTAAAAAATAGTATGGAAAGATATGTAGGTATTTTTATAATCTCAATTATATTACTTGTATTAGGATGCGGTGTCGCCTCTAAGGAAGATGAAGGTTTCGTCTTAAGGAGTCCTGCTTTCGTGGATGGTGGTTATATACCCGTTAAATATGCTTGTATTCATGAACCCGGCGGTCAAAACATATCTCCGCCCCTCTCATGGGAAAATCCTCCCTCGGGTACTAAGAGTTATGTGTTGTTTGTTCACGATCCAGATGCATCAAGCGGTGATTACATACACTGGGTTGTTTACGATATCCCCGCAAGTTATAAAGGTTTGGCTGAAGGAATATCGGGTAAGGACAAAGATATAAAAGAAGGGCTTAATGATGACGGTACAATAGGTTACACTGGACCGTGTCCGCCTACGGATGATCCTCCGCACAATTATGTGTTTGAACTCTACGCTTTGAGCAAGGATACCCTCGGTCTTAGTGAGGGTGCGACATGGAACGAGGTAAAGTCAGCTATGGAATCAAGTGTGCTTGCCCAGGCACGGTTAACGGGTAAATATCAAGCTAAATAATAGTCCCTTTCTATTACCGCTCCCCCAAGTAATATATCCTCGTCGTAGAAAGCAACTATCTGACCCGGAGTTATGCCCCTTACCTTCTCTCCGAATATAACTTCATAGCCTTCATCCTTTTCTTTTATATCAATAACCGGCGCAGGCTTGCTTCTATATCTTATCTGGGCTTGAACATTATTCCATTTTTCCTTAGGTACGATAAAGTTTATATCCTTTACAAATAGTCTGTCACCGTATAGAAACTCTTCCTCCGCAACGATGAGTGTATCGGTTTCTGGATCAATATCAATTACGTAAAGGGGAGCCTTCCATGAAATTCCTAATCCCCTTCTTTGCCCTATGGTGTAATGGAACAGACCCTTATGTTCACCCAATATTTTGCCCGATACATGTACAATTTTGCCCTTCCTTCTACCTACCTTCTCTTCCAAAAATTCTCCGGGACTTTTCCCCATAAGAAAACACAGCTCTTGGGATTCCCTTTTATCTGATACGGGAAGCTTATAATCTTCAGCTATTTTTCTTACCTCATCCTTTGTCATATTACCTAAGGGAAACTCAAGCATGGGAACTATTTTGGAAGGTATAAGAGCCATAAAGTAGGTTTGATCCTTTTTCCTATCCTTAGGCCTTTTTAATACCGTGCCATACTCCTTAGTTTCCTCTTTAAGTATGTAATGACCCGTTGCCAATCTGTCTATATCCGCCACCTTATTAAGATAGAGGGCGAGGAAAGCTGTTTTAACATCCCTGTTGCAAATAGCACATGCATTAGGTGTTTTACCCTTTAAAGACTCACTTATAAAGTAGTTTATAACTCTTTCTCCGAATATATCTTCCCAGCTGAGAGTTATATGGGGAATACCCAATCTCTCAGATACCCTTACCGCATCCCTTACATCCTGAGGTGAGCAACATACATTTAAATCTTCACATACTTCTTCTTTATGAAATCTTAATGTAACTCCTATTACATCGTATCCTTTCTCCTTCAGTAGAAGGGCAGAAACACTACTGTCAACACCTCCGCTCATTCCTACCGCTATCCTCATGGGATAATAAAATATAGGACGAAGTAGTATGTATAGGGTAGGACTTGGAACAGATTCCCATCCCTTTGATGACAACAAGCCCCTTTACCTTGGAGGTGTCAGGATAGATTTTCCTAAGGGGCTTGCGGGCCACTCAGACGGTGATGTTGTCCTTCATGCCATTACGGATGCAATACTCGGTGCCATAGGTGAAAAGGATATAGGAGAGATCTTCAGTGATAGGGATGAGAGATGGAAAGGGGAAAGGTCCTCCACTTTTCTTAGGGAAGCCTTAAGGAGGATGGAGGAAAAGGGTTATGAAGTGTGTAACATTGATTGTGTTATCATTGCGGATGAGCCAAAGATCTCACCTTACAAGGACAGGATAAAAGAGAGTATAGGGAACATTATGGGGATAGATCCCTCCCTTATATCCTTGAAGGGTAAAAGACCTGAGGGTATAGTTGTTGAAGGTATTATGTGCCAATGTGTTGTTCTATTGAGGACTTGTGGTAATGAAAGTTGATCTTATACTTTCCGGAGGTGCGGCGAGGGGAATAGCCCACATAGGTGTTCTAAAGGCACTTGAAGATTTAGGCATAGAAGTTGATGTTATAAGCTGTGTAAGTGCAGGAGCTATAGTGGGCGTATTTTACTCTGCTGGTTACAAACCTGATGAAATGATGGGTTTACTTAAAGAGATAAACTGGTTTACCCTTTTGAGGCCAAAGATACCCGGTCTCGGCTTTATATCTTTCAGAAAGGCAGAAAGAAAGCTGAGGGAACTTATAGATTTTGAAAGATTGGAAGACCTCCCTAAAAGGGTTTATGTGTGTAGCTTAGATATAAAGAGCGGTGAAACACTCTATTTCAGCGAGGGTGATCTTGTACCTATCCTTCTGGGCAGTTGTGCCTTGCCTGGTATATTTGAGCCGGTTGCTTACGGTAAATACTTACTTGTTGATGGCGGTATAACAGATAACCTGCCTGTAAAACCTCTGATAGGAAAGAAAAATAGAAAGGTAGGTGTTGAGGTAAATCCTTTATATTTTGAAAGAGAACCTACGAATGTAATAAGTATACTAATAAGGAGCTTTTTGCTTGCGGTGAGATCTAATGTTAATAAAAGTAAGGATATGTGTGATATCGTTATAGAACCGGATTTAAGGGGTTATTCTTATTTAGATGTGGGTAGGATGGAAGAGATTTATGAAATAGGTTACAGATCCGCTTATAAGATAATGGAAGATTATGTCTGAAAAAAATGACATTATCATAGATCCATCGGAAAACAACAGTGTTATTGTAAGGAAAATACTTAGACTCGCATATCCCGTTATACTGTCCAATCTGCTGTACACGGTGGAGAGTGCCTTTTCCATAATTCTTGTCTCCGGTCTCGGCGAGTCGGAAGTTGCCGCTGTTGGTTTCAGCGCAAGTCTACTGTGGTTTATATACTCACTAATGGCCCTCTCTTACACAGGAACATCCGTGCTTGTTGCACAAAAAACGGGGGCGGGTGAGAGGGTTGATGGTATCATCGGTTTGGGACTGATAGTATCCTTTATCATAGCTTTGCCTCTTACATTTGTCGGAAAGGATCTTGTCCTTTTCATTCAGAAAACTATGGGTGCTTCTGATAGGGTTATAGAGCTTTCCGGTCAGTATGTTGAGCCCATATTTCTTTTTATAACCGTAGGGTTTCTTACGAATACCATTTATGGTGCATTAAACGGAAGGGGGAACACAAAAACAACCTTTAAAGTGGCAATGATCATGAATGTTGTAAATATAACTACCTCATACCTCCTTATCTATGGAAATATGGGATTCCCTCAGATGGGTGTTAAAGGGGCAGGTGTAGGTATAGTACTTTCGGAAATTGTGGGATTTCTCATTTACCTTTATATGCTTGTTATTTTAAAAAGGCCCTTTACCATCGGTTTTAGTATCAATGCTCGTGACATTTTAAACTTTTTCCGTATAGGCTTTCCTACTATGATAGAAAGGGTTTTAACCACCCTTTCCTTTAATATATTCGTAGGTCTTCTTGCCCCCTTCGGCGATCACATACTCGCAGCCCATCAGATAGGTTTGAGGATAGAGAGTATATCCTTCATGGTGGGTTTCGGTTTCATGGTTGCATCTTCCATAATAGCTGGGCAGAACTTCGGTGCAAAGAATTTCTACGGAGTTAAAAGGGGTGTGTTTATAACTGCGTTACTTTCTTCCCTTTTTATGGGATTATTGGGTCTCGTGTTTATTCTTTTCCCTAATATACTTGCCCTGCCCTTTACACGGGATCCTGGTATTATAAAGTATGCGAGCTATTACCTTATAATAGTTGGTATATCCCAAGTGCCCCTTTCCCTTGCATTTATATTTTCTGGAGGTCTTAAAGGAATGGGAAAGACCCATATACCGCTTTTTATAAATATCATATCCTTCTGGCTGTTCAGGATAGCCCCTTCCTATTTAATTCTGAAGATTATTTACTCCCCGTTAGTACCTTGGATAATGATGACCGTTGAGACCTTCCTGAGGTGTTTCATGTTTTTTGTATTTTTTAAAAGATACACATCATCACCGGAATATAATACTTACCATGAGAAAAAGAATTCGGATAGGAACGCGGAAGAGTAAGCTTGCCTTATGGCAGGCAAATTATGTTAAGGAAGCAATAGAAAAGAGGTACGGTATTGAGGTTGAGCTTGTAAAAATTACTACAACTGGGGATAAGATACTTGACTCACCCCTTGCCAAGATAGGGGGTAAAGGGCTTTTCGTTAAGGAGATAGAGGAAGCCCTTTTAAGGGGGGACATTGATCTTGCTGTGCATTCTTTAAAGGATATGCCTGTTATATTGCCGAAAGGTTTAAAAATTGGAGCTGTTACAAAAAGAGAAGATCCATACGATGTTTTTATATCAAGGAACGGAAAAGGTCTTAAGGAAATTGAGGGGGGTAGTACCGTAGGTACATCTTCATTGAGAAGGGGTGTCCAGATAAAAAGGTTAAGAAGGGATCTTGATGTAAAGGTGTTGAGGGGGAATGTGGATACAAGGATAAAGAAGCTTGACGAAGGATTGTACGATGCAATAATACTCGCTATGGCTGGTGTAAAAAGAATGGGATATTTTGATCGGGTAACAGAAGTCCTTGACTACCTTATACCTGCTGTAGGTCAGGGCAGTCTTGCCATAGAAATAAGGGAAGGGGACAGGGAAATGGAAGAGATAATAGGATTTTTAAATGACGAAAAAAGTATGATATCTGCCCTTTGCGAGAGGGCTTTTTTAAGGGAGCTTGAAGGAGGATGTCAGGTCCCCATGGGTGCCCATTGTGTAATAGAAGGCGGAAAGGTAAGGATAAGGGGATTTGTTTCTGACCTTGAGGGTGAAAGGTTTATAGAGGGTGAGGAGGAAGGAAGCAGGGAAGAGGCGGAAAGAGTAGGGATAAGACTTGCCAGATATATACTTGATAGGGGTGGAAGGGAAATTCTTGATGAAATATACAAATCAGGGTAGGGGTAAGCTTAAACCACCGAGCATATACTTTAGATCATCATCGGTGAACATAAGCCCTGCACCTACAAAGGCACCTCTAAAATAATCATTCAGAAGCTCATCTCCGCCTACAGTTAAATAAAGGGATCCTTTTACCCTCGCCCTTATTCCTATTTGCAGGTTCGGATTCATCTCTCCTCCCGTTGCGGGATCCCTTCTTCCAAAGTCCCAAACATCAGAAAACAGCTTTATCTTTCCAGAAGGCACATAATCAAAACCGAATCCTCCTGTTGATTCTTTTAATCCTCCCCTTACTACGAACTTTCCAAGATCCGTTCCGAATATCCTTGCATACTGAAGTGTTATTTCCGGAGCAAACTGTTTTCTTACTATAAATTCGTTGTTGGAAAGCTCTTCCACATAAACCCTGCCCCTTGAATCACCTACAATTTCTACTAAATAATATTTTTTATCATCAGGTTGTACCTTTACCGTAAAAATACCCTTACCATCCCAGTTTTTATATACTTCTCCCCTCATACCTATATAAAACACGGTTTTTGTAACGGTTTTCCCCATTTCGCTGAATAGGGAAACCCCAGATTGTATATTTTCGTACATCTTTTCATCATGTATAATCTTCCCCAGGAATCCTTCTCCCTTTTCAATTTTTGTAACTATCTTGTTTATCTTATCCGATATCTCCTTTAAATCTTTCGTAAATTCTGCTATGTTTGTTCTATTTTCTTTTAAAATTGCTTCAAGCTCTTGAGATACTTCCTTCATCTCTTCAAGAAGTTCCGGCAAGGATTCCTTGAGGGAAGCTGTTAATACATTTATGTTTTCCGCAGTTTCATTTATGTGCTTTTCATTAAGGACTATAAGCCTGTTTATGTTTTCTGTAAGTTCTTTTGTTGTTTCCAAAGTACTTTCAAGGTTTTCTATTATCCTGTTTATATTTTCTTTGTTTTCTCTTATTATCTCTGTAAGGTCCTTTGTAAGTTCAGAGATATTCCTTGATGTAATGGTGAGTTCCCTTATTAGATAATCCATATCCGATATCTTTGTAACTCTATTTATTTCCGCATTTTCTTCAAGTATACCCGCATCGGGAGTTCCGGGATATATTGCAAGATACTTATCTCCCATAAAACCGAGGGTTCCTATGGATGCGGTTGCATTTTTATATAAGGGTATATCCTCCCTTATCTCAAAGAAGACACGAACCTTACCCTCTTCTATTCTGAAACCTGTTACCCTGCCTGTTTTTATACCCGCAACCCTTACATCCGCACCTACTGAAAGCCCCGCTACGTCCGTAAAAAGAACGGAATACTTCTTAGTTTTTGGCTTGAAAAAAGGTATTTCCCCGAATATGAGAATAGTGAGCGCAAAGGAGACAGCACCTATCAGAACAAATAAGCCTACCTTGGCCTCAGTGCTGAATTTCATTTAAAGCCCTTTAGGTAAAGAATAGAATAAGCACAATAAGCGCTATAACTATCGCTATAATAAAATACTTCCTTTTATCCTTTTTGTTTTCCTCAATCTCCTTAATCTTGTCCCTGTAATAGTCTCTGTCCATCAACCCCATTATCTATTTACCTCCAGATTTTATTCTATCAGATAACTCTTCCATTATTTCAGTAACAGAGGTCTGGTTAACGGAAAGAGCCAATACAAGAAAGTAGAGCATATCTGCCACCTCCTCCTTTATCTCCTCTTTGTTACCGTTCTTAAGTGCTATAAGACTTTCTATCGCTTCTTCGCCGAATTTTTGAAGTATCCTATCTTTACCTTCCTTCACAAGCTTTGCGGTGTATGAATTTTCGGGCAGTTTTTCTATCCTTTCCCTTATTATCTCCTCAAGTCTCTGAAGGGTCTCAAAAGGAAGGACATTATTAACCTTTTCTTCATTTAATCTTCTGAAGAAACAGTTCCTCTCTCCCGTGTGACATGCCTTATTTTTTTCTTGTTCAACCATGTATATTAGGGCATCCCCGTCGCAATCAATCCTTATCTCTTTTACCCTTTGGAGTTCTCCCGATGTTTCCCCCTTCTTCCATATTTTGTTCCTTGATCTTGAAAAATAATGGGCGTAACCCGTCTTAACTGTCTTTTCTATAGCTTCCTTGTTTGCATAGGCAAGCATCCTTATCTCACCCGTTCTCCAATCTTGGGCTACTACGGGTACAAGACCCTTCTCATCAAATTTTATGTCCATCTCCGGTTTCTCCTAACATTGATCTTACTTCCTTCAAAAGTTCTTCCGCCATATCCCTTTCTTCCACTCTTTTTACTGGTTTTCCTTCCTTAAATAGCCAGGCGAAACCCCTTCCGCATGCCAAACCTATATCCGCTTCCTTCGCTTCACCTATGGCATTTACAACACATCCCATTATGGCTATCTTTATAGGTTTCTTTATGTTTTTAAGTTTTTCTTCCACCTCTCTTACTATAGGCGGTAAGTCAACCTCAATCCTTCCGCAGGTCGGACATGATACTACCTCAATGCCTCTTCTTCTTAGTCCGAGACTTTGAAGTATTGTGTAAGCTGTTTCCACCTCTTCAACGGGATCATCCGTCAATGAAACCCTTATCGTATCGCCTATGCCCAAGTAAAGCAGAATACCTATTCCTACCGATGATTTAATTATTCCCTTTTTCCCCATACCTGCTTCAGTAATACCTATATGAAGCGGGACATCCGTTTCTCTGGCGAATATAAGATTTGCTTTTATATTTTCTACAACATCGGATGCTTTTATGGAGACCTTAAAATTATAAAATCCCCATTTATCAAACTTCTCCGCCCATCTAAGGGCACTCTCTGCAAGGGCTTCCGATGAAGGATAACCGTATTTTTCAAGAATATCCTTTTCAAGGGATCCAGAATTTACACCTATCCTTATGCAGACACCTTTTATATTAGCCTCTTCCACTATTTCCCTTACTATATCTTCCTTGCCTATGTTTCCGGGATTTATCCTTATGCCGTGTACACCCTTTTCCATTGATTTGAATGCATATGAAGGGGCAAAGTGTATATCCGCTATAACCGGAATCGGAGAATTTTTTACAATTTCCTCCAGAGCTTCCGCATCCTCCTCATGGGGGACAGCCACCCTTACTATTTCACAACCCGCTTCCGCAAGTCTTTTTATTTGAAAAAGTGTTTTGTCAATATCCGCGGTTTTGGTAGATGTCATTGATTGAACAACAATAGGAGCATCACCGCCTATTTCAACATTTCCTACTTTTATCTTCCTTGTTTTTCTCCTCTCCATGATGACCCGAATATAGAATAATATAACCTTTCTGATATAAAATAAATCCATCATGATCAGAGTACTTTACACTTTACTTTTTACGGTTGCACTGGCTTTTGCCCTTTTCGGATCTAAGTACATAGTGGTCTTTGAGGAAAAACCGGAAATAAAGGATAAGAAAGTTTACTTTAAAGGCATGCCCATAGGGGAGATCGGGGAATTCAATCTTTCCGACAAGGGATATATAACTCTTGAGGTGGAAATTGATGGTAAATACAGAAAGTTTATAAAAAATACTGGTGTATTTTATGTGGAAGATGGAAAGCTTAATTACACCCTTATAGACGAAGGGGGTGAGAGGGTAAAGCCCGGCAAGGAACTTCTGGGGTTTGAAAGTAAGGGTAAATATCTGCTTTTTAAGGCTAAGGTAAAGTTCGGAAAGCTGGTTAAAAATATAGAGAAGGCTATAGAAGACATAAAAAGTAATTAGATTTCTATCTCATCAAAGCTTCTTATAATTGGGTGTGATGGTGATCCCTTTCCGTCCCTTACAACCATTATTGCCTTCATTCCCGCTTTATGTGAGGCTTCAATTTCTTCCGCGCTATCGGAAAGAAAAAGGATCCCGGAAGGTATTAGATTTAACTTTTCCGCAATCTTTCTATACGATTCCGGTTCCTTTTTATTACCTATTCTTGTGTCAAAGTGTCCGGAAAATAGGTAACTTATATCCCCATAAGTTGTGTGAGAAAAAAAGAGCTTTTGAGCCTTTACGGAACCGGATGAATAAACATATACCGGTATCCCTTTATCTTTCC
>WFPJ01000075.1 GCA_015487615.1 Aquificales bacterium
AGGAGACAAGAAGATCATGCCACATTTCAACCTTATCCCAAGCTATGAGGCCGAAGTTGTCCATCTCCGTATGTCTCAAACTGAAAGGATTTGAAGATAGGAAAAGGGATTTTATGCCTTTTCTTTTAAAGGGTATGTGATCACTTACACCCGTTTTACTTTCCTTAAAAGGAATATCAACCTTAAGATCGCTTATATGTTTGTAAAACTTGTCCATAATTTCTTCATCGTTATATCCATCACTATCTTTATATATAACCGCAGCATTGTACCACCCTATGGAATCAAGATTTATGGCATAGTAGGCATGATCAAGAGAATTTCTAACATGGTAAGATGATCCCTCCAGACCGAATTCTTCACAATCCGTTATAAGGAATCTTATCCTGCAAAAGGTATCTGCCTCGCTCCTCAACAGTTCCCTAGCTATAAACAACAAAAGGGCAACAGATACTCCGTTGTCTATAGCTCCTTCAGTAAAGGGTTTTGTATCAAGATGTGAAATCATATAAATAAGAGGCCCTTTACCCACTTCAAAGTATATATTCCTACACTCAGCACTTTTTACCGATGTCCTGCTAACAAGTTTTATTTTTTTTCCAGAAATATGCCCCACATCTGACCTTTTTATATTCACAACTGGTATGGGAGAGTTTCTAACATTACCTACGAAAAAGCTGTCAATACCTTTTATATAAGTTATTAGACCGATAGCACCCTTCTGTGCAAAAATCTCAGCCTTATTCCATGTAGGAACACCCCCTTCCTCGGTTATGACAATCTTGCCTTCAACATCCTCTTCCGTATTTTTAATAGGTATAGCCAAAGCCTCAACCTCAGCGGAAGGACTACCCCCGTAGGATATACACTCTATCCTTTTATCCCCGCAGTATATGTAAGACCTGGAAGGCACTGACTTTGAAACTTTAAATCCTTCCTCCTTAAAAGGAATACGATTGTTTTTCAAAAAACCTCTTATTATTCTCCTCGCTTCTCTTATACCAGAAGAGTAAAAACTCCTTTCATAGGAACATATCTCCCCTACAAAGTCCTTAAGCTCTTTTAAAACTTCAATTCTCATATACGGGCGTCAGCCAGTGCTTGTACTTCTCGATGTTGCCCCTTACAGCATTAAAGTAAATCCTTTGCAGTTCCTTAGTTGTATCACCTATTTCGCCTCTACCTATCTTTCTGTTGTCTATCTCTACAACGGGTGTTATCTCAGCAGCGGTTCCCGTAAGGAATACCTCATCCGCACTGTAAAGTTCACTTCTCATAATGGATCTTTCTTCTACCTCCATCATAAGCTCATTTTTTATCAGGTTTTTAACCGCTGTTCTTGTTATACCCTCAAGTATATGGTCCGATGGACCGGGAGTTATAACTTTACCGTTCTTAACCATAAAAATATTCTCACCCGATCCTTCCGCTACAAACCCATCCCTGTTAAGCATTATCGCCTCATCGTAGCCGGACATTAAAGCTTCCGTTTTTGCAAGCGCACTGTTAACATAGGCACCTGCCACCTTCCACCTTGAAGGTATTGAGTTATCATCGTTTCTTCTCCAGGATGATATCTTAACCCTTATGCCCTTGGATGTATCAAGATACCTACCAAATTTGTATGTGTATATAGCAACCTCTGGAGTGTATCCGAGAAGTTTAGGGGTCAACGCCAGGTCTTTAAAGTAAACTATAGGTCTTATGTAAACATCCTCTCTTATTTCACATTTTCTCAGAAGATTCACCGTTATATCTATAAGATCTTCTGCGGAATATTTAATCTCCATAAAAAGGGCTTTTGAATTGGATATAAGCCTTTCGTAATGCTCCCTTGCGAATAAAATATATAGCTGTTTCTCTTCTTCATTCCAGTAAGCCCTTATACCTTCAAAAACCGCAGTGCCATAGTGGAAGGAATTAGTTTTTATACTTATTTTAGCCTTTTCTGCAGGAACAAATTCTCCCTCAAAGAATATGTATTCCATAATCAGGGATTAAATTTTATCATATAACTCATGCCCTCGCCTTTTATGAAGCCTTCCTGTACTTTTCTAAGGCATCATAGAAGATATTAACAGACTTTCTTATAATTCTATTAGCATCCCTTTTACTCTTTATACCAAAGTCCCTCATAAAAGTTGAAACATCTCCCTGAAAGTATCTCTTTCTTATAACCTCTCTATATGGATAGGGCAATTTTTCTATTATGTTGTCTATATCTGTTATGAAAATCACGTACTTTTCAAATTTAGCGTTCCTAAAAAGGGAATTCTTCACATCACCGCTTATTGTTATAAAACCCTTGTTGCTTGATATATTCTTTCTCTTCTCCTTGGCTTCATCATATCTGTCCAGCACATCACTTACCACAATAACTTTATAATCAAATAACCCCATCCGTGAATACATGATCACTCTACCTTGATTTTTTGAGCTTTCTTTGAAGAATTCTCCCTCTCCCCTTCTGTTTTATAATCAACATATACCTTTATTGCCCTCCATAAGCTTCTTTCCGCATCTTTTAGATTTTTAATAACCTCCTCCCTCACATCCTTGGGAGGGAGAAGCATATCAAATATATTTTCTACATGCTTCATAATCTCCCTTAATTCATTGTATATATCCTTCTTATCCCTTTCCCCTTTACTGCCCATATTAATAATAGTATAAAATACCTGTCGTCCGATTTATATAGTAGGGGGACCTTCCTTGAAAGAAACTATAAAACAACTAATTGACAACTTTATAGCCTTATTTGAGACAGAAAAGGATTACACACCTTCTCCCCTTGTTTCATATAAGGCTATTATACTTCTTATTCTAACATTAATAAGCTCAGTTGTATTTCTCTTCTACGGATATATTGACTTTCAGGAAGGCGACAAAATAACGGGATACCTTGAAATATTTCTGGCGATCATATGCTTCCTAAACCCTTTCCTGCTGATTATGGTTAGGAATATAAACTTTATAACATCGCTTAACCTCTCCCTTATAGGTGCCATATTCATTTCCGCTGCTTTTGAAGAACTGCCTGAAGATATATCAAGCCTTATATGGATAAATGTCTATCCCGTTGCCTCCTTCATTCTTAAAGGAAAAAGGGGTATTTTATGGAGTTTCGGGTTCCTTTTCTTATTCAGCGCGGTTATTGCATTTAAAGATATATTTAACAAAGGTGTTGATTATTCATATCTGTCAGATGCATACTTCAGCTATCTTCTGATTCTCCTGATTATATACTTCTATGAAGAGATATATGACAGATCCAAGAAATCATGGAAGAAACTTGCGACAACCGATAAGCTTACGGATTGTATAAACAGATATGCCTTTGAAGATACATTAAACAAGGAAGTGGAGAGAGCAAGAAAATACTCCTATAGCCTTTCAATAATACTGTTTGATCTTGATAACTTTAAGGAGATAAACGATAACCACGGACATTTAAAAGGGGACGAGGTTTTAAAATTAACCGCTGATATAGTCAGGAAGCTACTCAGAAATACTGATTTTTTATGCAGATGGGGAGGTGAGGAGTTTTTAATACTTGCAACTTATACGGATAAAAAGCAAGCGTTCCGCTTGGCAGAGAGGATAAGGAAAGCTATAGAATCCGCAGATTTCGGATTACCCTTTAGAGTAACCGCAAGCTTCGGAGTTACAGACCTTGAAGAGGATGATGATATAGATTCCCTTCTGGCAAGGGCGGATAAGGCTTTATACGAAGCAAAGAAAACCGGTAAAAACAAGGTTGTTGTAAAGTAAACACGTTGGATATATAATATAATTTCTGCAGTACGCGGGGTGGAGCAGCCTGGTAGCTCGTCGGGCTCATAACCCGAAGGTCGCGGGTTCAAATCCCGCCCCCGCAACCATATCTTTGTATATAGGAAATTCATCGCTTTCTCCAAAGAATATGCCAAAATGCTTGGACCAAAATCTTTACTGAACAAATGTAAATCCATTTACAAAGCTATGTTGCAATTTGTCTTCCCTTCAATGTTCAACACAAAATACGTATGAATACAGCTGTTGTCTGGTTTACTCTAAACACTAACATTTTTATCATTAAGCCTAATAAAGGAGGTGAATTTTGAAAAAGAAAACATACATATTTGACGACGACACCTTGGATATGATAGATCACTTAAAATATGAGCTGAATCAGAAGGAAGTCGTAATTCTTAAGGAGGCTATAAGAATGCTTTATGAATATAATTGTGAACGCAAAAAGAAAGAAAATACCCTTAACGATATAATACAAAAATTGGATTATATAATCAGAAGAATAGAAGAACTCAGCTTTGAATTAGGCAAGTGTAAAGAAAGAAACAGATATCTTGAAGATAAAGTAAAAAAGTTGCTTGAAAACTACGGCGAATAAGTTATAGAGATTATACTATACGCCGTATAAATACAGATGTTGTCTGGTTGAACCGCCTAAGTACGGAAATAGCTTTTCCTTATGGGAATTAAAAAAGTTCTAATACTCAGCAAGTCCAAATTTTTTTCAGAAGCACTTAGGTTCATATTACACGATTTATCTGTAGAAACAGAAGTTGCAGACTCGTGGGACAAATTTAACAATCTTTCCAGTCCTTATACTTATGATGTTATAGTTTGTGATCTATCATGTATTGATAAAAATATAGAAAGAAATATAAAAGACATAAAAAATAAATACCCTTCTTCTAAAGTTGTCATCTTTTCATTCAATCCCGAAGATAAATGCGCCGGTTTTTTAAAAAATTCTTATGTAGATTGCATTGTAACAAGACCTTTACAATGTGATGTTGTAATAAATAAGCTTAAAACAATTCTACAATCATCCTCTTAGCTAAAACTATTTAAAAATCTTCCGATTTAGGTAATCCCTACCATAGGAGGTAAAGGAATGAAAGAAATCTTACCCCCAGAGGAAGGTGGAAATTCAAAATATGCCCAAAGAAAATTCACCGAGCAAAGGCAACACAGAACCTCCGCCCGAAAACAGGCCCTTGTTGAAAAATTAGCATCAGCTTCGGAAGAAATTGCGGCATCAATTTCAGAAATAGCATCTGCTACAGAACAAGCAAAACGTTCAGCAGAAACAGTAGCTTCAGCTGCAGAAGAAGCTGCCCGCTCCACAGATGAAAACAGGAGGGCAATAGATGAAATAGCTTCCGTTATCAAGAAAGGTATGGAGGAAGCGAACCTACTTCACTCAATGGTTAATGAACTTTCAGAAAAGACTAAAAACTTGTCCCAAGAAATATCAAAATTGTCCCATAGTATACTTGATACCGCAGGTAAAGTAGAAAATACGGTGGAAACGGTAAAAATAATAGAAGAAACATCAAAGGATATAGAAAAAGTAACAGGATCAATATTAAAGATAGCGGATAGAATAAATCTTTTGGCTTTAAATGCAGCAATAGAAGCCGCAAAAGCAGGTGAACAAGGCAAAGGCTTTTCAGTTGTTGCGGAAGAAGTTAGAATAATGACCGAAATGTCTGAAAAAAATGCTAATCAGATACAAAAAATACTGGTAGCAATAGTTGAAAGCATTAAAAATGTAGTTGAGCAGATAAATTCCCTTGTTAAAGAGGGGAAAAAACAAGTTGATGTCATGCAAAAGGTTGTAGAAGATTTTGAAAATTTGTCAAAAACAATATCCAATCTTAGCCTGGCGGTTGAAGATTTTGTTACCCTATTTAAAGAACAAATAAAGGCCCTTGAAGAGCTAAAAGCCAGTTCAGAACAGGTAGCTTCTGCAGCAGCAGAACAGTCATCAGCCGCAGAGGAAATTTCAAGATCTGTAGGAGAACTGGTAAGCGCTATAGATGAAATAAATTCAGCTGCGGAAGAGTTGCGCAGGATGTCAACAGAGCTTAGGGATACAGCATCAATAGAAACTAAAGCTGCTGAACAGATCGCTGCAGCCGCGGAACAATTATCAGCTTCCATTGAAGAATTCTCGGGAAGTATTGAACAAGTTAAACAGGCAGTAGATCAACTTTCCGCTGCTTCAGAAGAACAAGCGCGCGCAGCGGAAGGAATGTTCAATTTGGCAAAAGGCTTGAAAGAAGCATCTAACAATGTATCAAACAGCGCAAACAATAGTTTGACAGTAATAAAGGACACCCTTTCCGCTTACAGCAAAGGTAAAAACTCACTTCTTAATTCCAATTCAAATTTAGAAGAGCTTAGAAAAGGCATAGAGAAAAATATGGAAACTCTGAGAGAGCTAAGAAAGAGAACAACCCATATGAACAGGATAATAGGCAAATTGGAATTGATAATGGTACAAACAAACATGCTTTCGGTAAATGGATTCATAGAAGCTGCAAGGTCAGGCGATTTAGGAAAAGGTTTTGAAGTTGTTTCATCTGACATAAAGAATCTATCTGCCGAAGGTACGGAAAACATAGACTCTTTGCAAAATAGTCTGTCCAATATAGAAGAACAATTTGAAACCTTTGTACAATTGTTAACCTTTGCAGATGGTGAAGTACTTAGTGATATAAACACTTCCCAAGAAAGCTTAGAGCTAACAGAAAATGGTGTACATATTGCTGAAAAAACATACAAACTTATGGAGAAGACCTCTCGCATGGCTGAAGAAACTGTAAATAAAGTTGAAACCATAGAAATGTCTTCAAACCAGATAGCCTCTGCTGCAGAAGAAACAGCAAGAACTACAAATGAACTGGCTCAAGCTATAAGCCAAATAGAACAAGCTGTAAAACAAATAGCACAGGCGGTTGATGAGCTTGCAGCAATAGCGGACGAGCTTCAAGTCTACTGAGGTAGCGTGACATGTTAAACCTTACTTTATTTAAGGTTAAAGAACATACCCTTGCATACGAAACAAAAAACGTATTAGAAACAGTAAAAGTGGAAAGAATTTTCCCTGTTCCAAAAACTCCGGACTATATAGTGGGAGTATTAAATCTAAGAAACAAAGTAATACCCCTCATAGATATGGGAATACTCCTATGGAACAAAAAAATAAAAAGTGATACAGCAATTATTTTAAGTGTAAAAGAAGATACGGTCGGGATACTTATTGATAAGGTTATCGGTATTGCTAAAATTGATGAAGAAAGCATAAAATATAAAGAGGAAATAAATATAAGTGGAATCAGAGAAGATATAGTAAAAAGCATTATTGAAAAGGATGGTACTATAGTTTTCGTCGTAGATCTGTCTCCACTAATAGATGTACACAAGAAAATTAATAGGAAATCATTAAAAAGAGAAAGATTTTCTGAAACAGGTAAAACTATAAAAAGAGAGGAAGAGTTAAAGGGTTATGTAATATTTCAAATTTCTGAAGAATGGTTTGCAATAGAAGTTGACCATGTAAGGGAAATAGTAGATTACCCGAAGGACATTTCACCAATTCCTAAAACCTACGACTATGTAGAAGGTGTTTTCCTATTAAGGGGTGAGAAAATCGTTTTGGTTTCACTTAGCAAAATTATGGGTATTACCCCAAATAAGCAAAAAGATAAGGTCATAGTGTTTAAAATAGGTAATGCTGTCATAGGTACGCCCGTTGATTGTGTAAAGGAAATAAAATGGATATCAAAAGATTCCATCCTTAAACTGGAGGGTAAGATTTCGGAAGGTGTTATAGTGCTTGACGAAGGTTCCAGATTGGCTTCCATAATTAATCTTCATAACATTCTCAACTTCAATGATATAGAAACGGTTATAAGGCATGAGAATGAGGGAGAGGAAACAAATAAAGCGGAGGTTAAAAATATGAAAAGCTTCGTAAGATTCAACGTAGGAAATATAGACATGGCTATACCCATAGAAAAGATAAAAGAAGTGATAGAAGTAGAAGATGTGTCTCCTATTCCAGGAGCACCCACCTATGTAAAAGGAATGTTTAATTTAAGAAACTCAGTTATAGTAGTTATAGATCTTAAAAAGAAGTTAGAAATAGAAGCCGAAGAAGATTCAAACAAAGTTGTGGTTCTGGAAAATATTCCAGCAGGTTTCGTTGTTACAAAGCTAAAAGGCATTCTGAGAACGGAGGAAGATAACATACAACCTGCTGAGGATTTAACAGGTGTAGAAGAAAGTTTGCTTGAAGGAATAATAAAGGCGGAGGACGGCAATGTAATATTTATTCTTGATATAAACAAAGCTATAGAAGAGAAAGATATAAAGCTTTTAAGGGAGGAACTTGTGGAAAATGATACAACATGAAAAGAAAATACTTTCAGAGTTAGTTAACACAGTTACAAACACAATAAGGGCGGTTGAAGAAATGATTGACACCTCACCCCTTTCTGAGTGCGATATTGTCTTCGGAGAAACCCTCGGTAAACTAAACATTTTTTTCAAGAAAATAGAAAACAGCTTTAAGGATTTTGTAATATTTGAAAGATATGCCACCTGCGCATATACAAGCGAACTCGGTTTTTCATTAAAAGAAATACCGCCTGATATAAAAGAAAGGGTGTGGGAGCTACGTGACAACACGGAAATCTGTGGATTCACTGGTCAACAATGCATATGCAAAAAATCAGCTAATTATTTGAAAGAACGTTTCTCCGAGTCAATACAAAGACTTGGCTCCTTTGGGGAATCAATTAAAGAAGGTTCTAACGAGCTTAAAAAAGGTATAAGGGAGCTGGGTCAAAAAGTAGAAAGCTTGACCGCTAGTACTGAAAAGATAATGAATATAGCTGAGGTTATAGAGATTATAGCACTTAATGCATATATAGAGGCTGCCCGCCTTGGAGAACACGGCAGGGGTTTCAAGGTCATTGCGGATGAAGTCAGGAGGGCTTCTGTAAGGACAAATGAACTTGCTTCCGAAATTATAACCGCAATCAAAGAACTACATAATATGTTCATCAAGCACATGAAAGCTCAAGACAGCTTTGAAAGTAACGTAGTTAACATGGAACAGGAACATAAAACATTTTCAGATAGATTAAACAATGATCTTCTATGGATGGCTCAAAATTTCATGGATTTCCTTAATTACATGAGAAGCTATGTTCAAGAAGACATTAATCTTTTGCAGGAGGTTCGTGAAACAATATTATCCGCTTTACAAACGATAGATCTTTCTAATCAGAGATTGCAAAACACCTATAAATCCTTAGGACTGCTGGCGCAGATGATAGAAACATTTGAGAAAGTTTTAAAAGGTGAAATTGATCCTGAACATGCCTTACAAAGGACACAAGCTCTATATGAAGAATTCAAACGCATACCCAAGCTAAAAGAAGAAAGAGAAATAATAGCACGCTCAGAAGGAAAAACGATAGATCATGCAAGCGATACAGTTGGACAAAAGGTAGATGATGTTGAGACAGATATAGAGCTATTTTAGGAGGTAAAAGTATGAAGAGGGCCCTTGCTGTAGATGATTCAGCTACTATGAGGAACTTAGTAAAGATAGCCTTAGAAGCGGAAGGTTTCACCGTAGATACCGCGGGAAACGGACAGGAAGCCCTTGAGCTTGCTAAAAAGAACAACTATGACATAGTTATAAGCGATATAAACATGCCGGTTATGGACGGCCTCCAATTCTTGAAAGAGTTTAGAGAGATAAATAAAAGAACCCCCGTTTTAATGCTGACAACAGAAACAGAAGCAAGAAAAAAGGAGGAAGCCAAAAGACTTGGTGCAACAGGTTGGATAGTAAAGCCCTTCAAACCGGAAGATCTTGTTAAGGTTGTCAAGAGGGTTGTAAGATGAAGTATCTGATAAAGTTCAGGCTTGGAAAGAGTGTTTTTGACAGAGCAATAGATCCCAGGTTTTATGTAGAGGATCTTCAAAAGCTCGGAAAAGCTGAAATAAAAATAATAAAAGAAAACATTCCAGAACCGGATGAGGAACCTTCAGATGAACATTGTTTTGAGGCTGATATAGTTCTTGAAACCGAAAGCTCCTTAGAAGAAATAAAAGAATTGCTGGAATTTATATTGGAAGACGGTGTTGAAATAGAAATACTTGAAGGTAATAATGAAGAGAAGAGGAAAGAAAAAAACAAACAAAAAAGTGAGGAAGTTCCGCAAGCACTCCTTGAAAACTATAAGCTTGAAACCGAAGAAATATTATCAAGACTTAGGAATTCCCTTGAAGAGCTATATAACGCGCCTGGCAGTTTAGAACTTATAAATGAGGTTTTCAGGAGCTTTCACACATTAAAAGGTAATACAGGGCTTATACTTTCCTACAGCGAAGAACCAAATCTCAAATATATACACGAGATTTCACACAAAGCGGAGAGCGTACTTCAAAAGGCAAGAGATACAGGAATAGGTCTTTCACAGAGGCACGTTGAAATACTTCAAGAACTCGTAGATAGACTTGATGATCTGTTCCTTGCATTCTCTGAAGGAAAAGAAGAGGATGCGGAAGATATTTTTAATTTACTTGATGAACTAAGTTCAGTTGCGGAGAAAAAGGAAGAAATAAAACAAGGAGAGGGTTTGCCTTCAGATGTATCCGCCTTGTTTAATGTTACATCACAATACGTTCCCGTCTTTCGGGAGCTTTGTTCAAAAGGTGAATTAAATGAAGAGGAAGAAGAGTTCTTCAGGCGTTCACTTATAACACTTCACAAATTAACAAAGGAGTTGGGCTTTGAAGATCTGAATAAGAAAATAAGGAATTTGCAAAATGCATTCGGTAATATAGACTTTAAACAATTCTGCGAAAATCTGGAAGAGCTTGCTATAGACCTACAAAAATTGGTAGATAGCAAAATTCTTGAATCCAAAAAGGAAGTGAAAAAGGAAGAGAAAAAAACCTTTGATACATCAAAATATGTAAGCAAAAGCAAATACTTAAAGGTTGAAGAAAGTATAGTCCAAAATCTCATGGATATTGTGGGAGAACTATCCGTTTTCAAAGAATGGATCCACTTATTTTCAAACAAATTGCAAAAAGTTTACAATGTGCCAGATGCCTCAAAGGAATTAAAGGATAATATGCACAGATTCAGGAGTCTAATGGATAACCTTCAAAGAACTGTTCTTGAAATGAGAATGGTACCCGTCTCGGTACTTTTTGACCGCTTTCCTAAGCTTGTAAGGGATCTTTCAAGAATGTTAGGTAAAAAGGTGAAATTGGAAATAGAAGGTGATGATACAAAGTTAGACAAAGTGATAATAGAGAAGATAGCAGAACCAATGATACATCTTGTTAGAAATGCAATAGATCACGGCATAGAAACACCTGAAGAGCGTGAAGCCTTAGGGAAACAGATAGAAGGACAAATAAAAATAAAGGCTTTTCAGGAAGGTGGAAATGTAGTAATAGAGATATCAGATGATGGCAAAGGTATAGACATTGAAAAGATACGCAAAAAGGCGGTGGAGAAAAATCTTTACAAGGAAGAGGAAATCTCCCGAATGAGCGACGAAGAAGTTCTCCAGATAATTTTCCAGCCAGGTTTTTCAACAAAGGACCAGGCAACAGAGCTATCAGGAAGAGGAGTAGGGATGGATGTTGTGGCAAACACAATAAGAAATTTGGGTGGTGAAGTTATCATAAAAACCCAAAAGTCTTTGGGAACCACTGTAAAACTTATACTGCCTCTTACCTTGGCTATAAGAAAGATTCTCCTCGTGCGAATGGGCGATATAATTTTCGGCGTACCTGCTGAGGATGTAGGTGAGGTGTTCAGGATAAGCAGGGATAAGGTAAAAAGCTTAAAAGGTATAAAGGTTGTATATCACCGAGGAAGGGTCCTTGAACTTGACTTCGTCTGTGACAGATTGGGTATTAAGAGTACTTCCAACGGAACAATTACACTGCTAATAGACAATTCTCTGACGAAAGGTGTCGTTGTTGACGAAGTTATGAGCACAATAGATACTGTAGTAAAGCCTGTACCATCTGTTCTCCAAACACCTCCGGAAATAAGCGGTGTAACTATACTGGGAGATGGAAGCATAGTTTATGTTCTTGAGGTTTTGAAATGAAGAAGATAAAGGTTTTGGTAGCGGACGATTCAGCTTTTATGCGTAAAGCCCTTAAGGAAATATTAGAAAGCGACGATCAAATAGAGGTGATAGACACAGCAAGGAACGGAAAAGAAGCTGTAGAGAAAGTAGTAAAGCTTAAACCTGATGTTCTGACCTTAGACATTAACATGCCTGTAATGGATGGGAAAGAAGCTCTCAAGATAATAATGGAAGAGAATCCTATTCCCGTGGTTGTTGTTTCTTCTCTCACAAAAGAAGAAGCCCCCATTACTATGGAGTTACTGGATATGGGAGCTTTTGATTATGTTCCAAAGCCTTCAGGTACCATATCCTTAGACATACATAAGGTTGCGGATGAAATAATCTCTAAGGTTAAAGAAGCATATCGCTCAAGGCATAGGATTATAGCTAAAAAACCGCTTAAAAGATTAACTAAAACATCTTTTCTACCAAAGCAAAGAGGTCTTGCAAGTGTAGTAGTAGCCATAGGCATATCCACGGGAGGACCAGCAACACTCATTGATGTTCTACAAGACTGTGAGATTTATGAAAACACAGCATACCTCGTTGTTCAACATATGCCCCCACAATTCACACCCTCTTTAGCAAACAGGCTTTCTGAATATACACCCATCAAGTTCTTTCATGCCTCTCACGGACAAAGCGTTTTAGGAGGCCACGGATACTTGGCACCGGGAGGATGGCACATGAAAGTTACAAATGATAAGAAGATTAAACTCTTTAAAGACGACAGTTACATATATTATCCCTCTGTGGATGTATTGTTTGATTCCGTTGCAGATGTCTATTGCCCTAATGCAATAGGAATTCTGTTAACAGGTATAGGCAGGGATGGAGCAAAGGGATTATTAAAAATGAAAAATAAGGGGTGCTTTACAATAGCGGAGTCTGAGGAAACAGCGGTAGTGTACGGTATGCCCGCTGCAGCAAAAGAAATTGGAGCAGCTACGGAAATATTGCCCGCATACAAGATAGCGTCCGCTGTGAACAAGCATCTAAGGAGATTAAAGGAGAAAGCGCCATGAATGAAGAAGTTTTAAAAAAATTAAAATCAGAAAATAAGAATGAAGTAAGAGACGCAATCCTGTCTTTGGCAGGTGAAGTAGACCCTAACACGGTCAGTGCTGTTATAGAAGCGGTTATTAATTCAAAAAGCAAAGCGGTTCTGGAAGCAGGGAAAAGCTTTTTTCTATCCTACAAAGGAAATCCAGAAATCCTGTGCAACGAGATTGTAAAACTTTTTAATTATCCTGAACCAAAATTAAGACAAACCGCAATAGATATACTTTCGTCAAGAGGAGAAACCTGTCTTGAGGTTATAGAAAAAAATTTAGTAGACAATAAAGATTACAACATGCGGAAGTTTGCCCTTGATATACTTGCAAATATAAAAACAAAGAAAGCTTTAAACATTGTGGAAAAGCTAATAGATGATGAAAATCAAAATGTGCGTATGTCCGCCCTTGAATATCTAAGAAATTTTTCCGAGTTTAAAAGCGAGGTTACAAATATAATACTTAGGATTATACCTAAACTGACGGATACATATGAGCTTACAACATTGGCATCAACCATAATATACGGAGAATTAAAGGACAGAAGGCTTACACAGCCTATAATGGAAAAACTAAGGAACACAGAAGAACCTATAAATAAATATTGGCTTTACAAAATACTCATATTCCTGGGTGAAAAGGATATTCACGAGGAAGCTATAAAAAACGGAGAGTTAATAGGTATGAAAGAGGATGTTGAAAAAGACATAAGGATTTTTAATTCCTGAGAGCGAATATGTTGACGAAACTTTATTTTGATATATTAAGGGAAATAATATACCAGAATACGGGAATAATATTTGATGATAAGAAAAAATACTTTATTGAAAACCGTGTAAAAGAACACATGGAGGAATTAGGTTTAAGTTCCTTAAAGGAATATATATACAGATTAAAAACGGACAGAAAGACAATAAAAGAATTTATCTCAAAAATAACAGTTAATGAAACTTACTTTTATAGGGAATACTATCACCTTAGAGCTTTAGCAAAGTTGGTCCAATCAGAAAATCATCCTTTACCCGTAAAGGTTCTTAGTATACCCTGTTCCACTGGCGAGGAACCTTACAGCATTGCCATAGTTCTTAACGAGGTGCTGGAAGATACAAATAAGTTTGAAATTGTCGGTGTTGATATAGATATTCACGCAATAAAAAAAGCTAGGGAAGGATTATACGGAAAAAGGAGCGTTTCAAAACTGCCCTCACAATACCTTGAAAAGTATTTTAATCAAGTAGAAGAAGAAAAGTGGATGATAAAGGATTTCATAAAGAGAAGGGTAAAATTTTACGAAGGAAATATTCTTGACAGGTTCTTTGTTAAGGGACTTGGCAAATTCCACTATGTATTCTGCAAAAATCTGCTTATCTATTTTGATGAAAAGGCACGAACACAGGCTATAAATAACTTATACGATGTTCTTATGGACGGTGGTTTTCTATTTCTGGGTCATGCTGAAAGCATATCCAGATCCTCATCCCTATTTGAACCTGTTAAAGTTGAAGACACGATCGTTTACAAGAAGGTAAGCGAGGAGGAGGAAGATGAGTGGTGAAATTAAAAAAGCTCTTGTAGTTGATGACTCTCTTACTATAAGGATTTATCATTCCTCCCTGCTAAGGAACTTCGGTTACGAAGTTGATACAGCGGAAAACGGACTTGAAGCCTTGGAAATGGCTATGAAAAAGAAGTACGATCTTGTTCTCTCGGATATAAATATGCCCGTTATGGACGGTTTTGAATTTGTCCGCAAACTAAGAAAACTTGATGAATATAGGTTTACACCCGTAGTTTTCATAACAACCCTTAACTCGGAAGAAGACAGAAAAAAGGCTCTTATGTCAGGCGGAACACTTTATATAGTAAAACCTATAAATCTTGAAGTACTTGAAAAAATACTTAAGTCAATCTCATGAGTCTTCTCATTATAGCTACAGCGGATATAATGGAGATGATAAACCCAATATTTTTATAACCATAAAATGAACAACCTCCTCCTCCTGCGCCATCAACTATAACGGATTCACCATCCGAAGGCTGTTTAGCGGGAGGTTCCATATCTATTCTTGAGGAAGACTCCTTACAGACCCATATCCCCTCACCAACAGATATAGAAACAACTGGGTCTTCCCTGCTCCCTCCATAACTCGTCTGCGGATAATAAACCGCTTTACCGTAACCGTAGGCGACATCAGGATAATTTACACTTAAATCTCTTAATGCATTTGATGTAAGCCACAATTTAACATCCCCGGGGGTTGCATAAGGATTATTTTCAAGAAATAGAGCTACAAGACCTGTAACCGCGGGAGCTGACAGTGAAGTACCCGCACTTAAAATATAGGAAGGATTTTGATCAACGGAAGGATCATAGGTTCCATCAGGACCGATTACAAAAACTCCGCCCGCAACGACATTAGGTTTTATTCTGCCGTCCCTTGTGGGTCCCCTTGAGGAGAAATTTGCAACTTTACCTAAATTTTGAAAAGTATCAGTTCCATTATCCATATCAAACACATCATCAGCCCTTGAATTTATTGCACCTACGGTTATAGCCCTTTTTGCGGTTCCGGGTGAAGCCACGGTAAACTTGTACCCTCCTAGAGGATCCTGTTCATAATTGCTTAAGAATACACCGTTTCCGGTAACCTCCCACATATCCACCCTTGCAACATCTCCACATTCTTGTTCCAATCTCAGTTCCAGCTTATAAGTTCCAGCTGAGAAAATTTCTCTGCAAGAGATTAATATTTCAAATCTTCCGTCTCCGTTTATAGGATCTCTTTCCATAGACATATTTATTGCCACATCACAAATACCATTGTCTAATATTAATGTGCCGTCAGTATCAGAACCTGTTCTAGTAAATACACAATAAAGGCTACCTGGTTCACACACCCTCACTTTCCACTTAGAACCAGAAGATGTGTTTTTATACCACCCTACGATAAAAGCCTCCCCTTTTACCAAGACAGGAATAGTGTCTTCTGTTTTGGTAGTATAAGCATGTATAGGTCTGTCCCCCTCATTTGACTGTGCTACAACAACTATAAAACCACTCCCTGAAAGCTCATCAATTTTCCTGTCAAGCAATCCAGTACCGTCATGGGGATCCATATGTGTTCCCAAAGAAAGGTTAACCACCGCTGGCTTGTTGAGGGATTCCGACTTACTTTTAATCCACTCAAGACATTTTATTAGTTCTGTATCCGTATATTCCAACAGTGCGCACACAACCAGGTCCGTTTCTGGAGCCACACCCCTACCAAATACGCTAATGTCTGATCCAGCAGAAATTCCTGCAACGAGTGTACCGTGTCCGCTCGCATCATCAAAGTTACAGTCGCCACTCTGTATAGCTTGCTGTATAAAATTTTCATCAAATTCACAAACACCGATATCCTGCACATAATTTCCGTTAGACCAAGAGCAGATATCTTTATCAATAACAAACCCTAAAAATTTCACCCTAGTGTTACCCTGCGAATCAAAAAAAGCAGGGTGGCAAGCATTTATGCCAGAATCAACAATCCCTATTATTACCCCCCTTCCTGTCGCCTGATAATTACTTGCATTTGTTCCCAGAAGGTATTCCTCCGTTATATTTGATGTAGATATATTTCCCCGTGGAACTCCCACTGTGATTATCCTGTATTCACTCCCATTAACGTCCAAACTCAAATCTCCACTTGAACCGTCACAGAAAAGCAACTTTGAATTAAAAAAATTTTCTTCAACAGGACATATATTGGGATCATAAGATAAACTACTCGTCGCAGGGTTTATGTATATCCAAAAAAAATCGCTGTGCCCAGAAATATTTATATTAGACTGTCCACTTCCGTAAAAGCCCCATGATTCGTTCCTTAATATGTCAACCTTGGGTTGCACCTTCCTGGGTGCTTCTATGTAAACTATGTTAGGATCTTTTATCAGATCCTCCAAAACCCTTTCCGAAAGGTTAACAACCTTCACCTTACCGTCCTTGGTAAGAACCTTAACCTCCGTAATCGTCACCTTCTTGCCCTGGTATGAATATGTGATTATCTTGCTTCTTAAGGCGGTTTTATCCTCCTTAACTATCCTTCTAAGTTCGTAATCCAGCTTGTTTTGGTCAGAAAAGGAAATTCCGAAAATTATAAGGATTATTAAAATTAACCCACCCATTTTCCTCACACCCCCGCCTGGTTTATAGCATAATTTATAATATCTATAATATTATTATCCTAACCAGGTTTAAACAGCTTTAGGATTTACCTTAGACCCTCTCATCCTTTAAAGCCTCTTCAATCCTACTTTCAAGGAATTTAATCATCTCCTCGGAAGGCAATATCGTTTTACCGTTCCATCTGAATTCAAGTCCTTCCAGTCTTTTAAGTATTCCGCGCTCAATACCTCCTTGGGATATAAGAAGGGGAACGACTATAACATCGCCAGATACACTCAGTTGTCTTACCAACGCCCTTAGATGTTGTTTTGCTTGATCGTAAATAGGTTTGGGTGCATCGTCTCTAACGGTAACGCTCAAAATAGCCCTGAAAGTTTTTCCTTTCTTTTTAAACACTTCTTTGGAACATTTTTTGGCTATTGATTCCATATTTTTTAGCCATCCCACATTGTCCTCCTCGCTGTTTGGTCCATGGGCTACAAGGATGACAGATTCTTTGGAAGGATCCTCACTCAGCTCCAAAATCCTTTGGCAGACTATTGATGTTACAATAGGATGATCATCCAGGGGATCAGTCAGGATTATTTCAACCTTAGTTTCTATAGGCTTTATTGTTTTGAGCTTTTCATTAATTATTTTAATAGCCTTGCTGTAGAGAGACACTGCCTCTTCCTTTTGCTTCCCCGTTATGTAAAGGGACACCACCTTTTCAAATACATCGGGAGGAGGCATCTCATCCTGTATCCACCAGGCGAGGGGCGGAGGGAGTTTATTAAATATATCCCACAGAGGTTTTATAATTTTCCTCTCTTCCTTTGATAGGTGAACCATTGGGTCATCGGGAAACTCATCTGAAAAGCCCAATATATAACGAAGCTGTCTTATTATGGGACTGTGAGAGGAAATAAAAAGGGGGATTACCACAACCTTTTCAACACCTTTATCTTCAAGCCTACGCAAAGCCTTCTCTATCTTCACGGGATTCGCCATACCGAAGGCGACTTCCACATAGTACTTCTCTTTGAGAGGTTCAACTGCATTCATAACCGTTTCATTCCACAAAGGTTTACCGCCGTGGGCAAGAACCAATACACCCACTTTTGAAGCATGAGAAAAGCCGAAATTTATAACAAAAATACCTATCAGCAAGAGGACCTTTACCATTTCTCACCTCCCTTTTACCTAATTGTGAATATCATTTGTAAAACACTCTATGACAGGAGTCATGGAATAGAGATTGAAATTCAATTTCAAATAGTCTAGATATATCATGGAAAGAATAAAGGAAGCGGTAGATTACGGAGTAATAGGTGTACTCCTCCTCATGAGTATCATAGCCCTTACAGTGGCTATAGAAAGATGGATGTTCTTCAGAAGCATTAATTTGTCTTTATATAAAAATAAAAAGGTGCTTGAAGTAGAATTAACAAAGCACATTCATCTAATAGCTACAATAGGATCAAATGCTCCTTATATAGGTCTTTTGGGAACAGTACTCGGGATAATGCTAACCTTTTACGATATAGGAACAGAAGGTTACGCGGATCCCCAAAAAATAATGACAGGTCTTGCACTGGCCCTTAAAGCTACGGCGGCAGGTCTACTTGTAGCTATACCTTCCGTTATCCTATATAACCTCCTCCTTAGAAAGGTGAAGGTATTGCTTTCGCTGTGGGAAGCAGAATACGGAGAAACTAAGGATAAATGAGAATAGCAAAAGCTTTTGTTTTTTCTCTAACTATTCACGGAGGAGTAATCTTTATGCTGACGGAAGCTTTTGATAGCATGAAAGTGAAAACAGCATTTGAGGATTTAGTAAAAGTAGAGGTAAGCAACATAAAGTTTGAAACACAAGAATATAAAAGCGTAGTTAGAGAAGAAAAAAATAAATCCACTCCTAAATTTAACGATAATGATACTAAAGCTAAAGAAAATAAAGGATACAGGAAGATAGTTAAAAAGACAGAAAAAAGAGTTATAGAAAAGGAAAACCAAGAAAGAGAAATCAAGAAAACAGAAGTCCGGGGAGACGAAAATGAACTACAAGAGCAAACAATAGAAAACGACGTTAAAGAGGAAGCGGTAGGTGAATTAATAGAAGAAACCCAGAATGAAAAGGCGGGAACGGTGGAGGATAGTTATGATGAAGAAAGCATGTTAAGTTATCAGGAAAGATATAAAAGAGAACACTTAGAAAGGATAAGGGAAGCGGTGAAGCACTTTCTTAGATACCCCCTTATAGCCCGCAGGATGGGTTGGGAAGGAACGGTTATAGTCTGTTTTACATTGTATCCCGATGGCGAAATAAAGGATTTAAAAGTAGAAAAAAGCTCTGGTTTTGAGATCCTTGACAAGTATGCCCTTAAAGCGATTTCCAAAGCCTCCTCCTCTTTTCCGCGCCCATCAGAACCTGTTACTATTGTCCTTCCAATAACCTATCGCTTAGAGTGAAAGGTGCCTGAGAACTGGGAATCAGGAACCAAATATGTTCAGATGATTAGATTCCACAGTTCTCAGGCTCAACCCATGTCTACTACCCCCTATCCCCAGTAGGGACTCGGGGGTTACCTTAAAGAAAAGTTCCATTAGCTTGAACCTTACAGGATTACAGAGCTTGATAAAGAGCGTCTTCAAATCTTTGTAAAAACCAAGTCTCAGGAGCTTAGCTCCTACCCTCAATATGTTCAAAGCTCCTACAAGATCTGCGTGAAATACCTTGTTCAAAATCCTGTCCTTAAAAAGGTTTCCTTCCCTCTCCCCCTTGCACAGTTCCTTATCCTTCTTCTTCTGAACTTCCCTCACATCCACAAAAGGAGAGGTCTTAGAGGTATAGCTCTCATCTACCTCTACCACTTCCATCCCGAGTTCCTCAGCTTTATACCTGATTAGCTCCATCAGTCTCCTGAAAGGTATAGACACAAACTCCTGATTTGTCTTCTTTCCCAAGTTTATCCCGTTCTTGCTCTCAAGGGCGTTTCTGCCTATGTAAATCACCTTATGCCCTGTCCCATAAAGTATGTCCACCACCTTCCTCGCTATCCTGTG
>WFPJ01000076.1 GCA_015487615.1 Aquificales bacterium
AGCCCTTCTGTAAGGAAAATCAAAGGAAATAACATAGATAAATCCTTTCATTTGTTATATTCTAACTTTCAAGTTACAATAACTTAAAATGAAGATTGAAGACCTAAGGGGTAAAGATTGGAAATCAAACGAAAGGCTTAAATACATAATAAACAGGGGTAACATTTTGACGGATGAGTATGAAAAATCAGTAAAGGAGATAATAGAAAAGGTCAGGGAAAGGGGGGATGAGGCTATTGTTGAGTTTACGAAAAGGTTTGAAGGCAGGGAAATAACCCCTGAAACCTTTGAGGTACCGGAAGAGGAGTTGGAAAATGCTTATGAAGAAACAGAGGAAGAAATTAAAGAAGCCCTTGAAATAGCTGCAGAGAGGATAAGGCTTTTTCATGAAAAACAGCTTGAAAGATCTTATATAAAGGAAGAAGATGGAATAATTCTTGGTCAGAGGGTAATACCCCTTGAAAGGGTAGGTATATATGTTCCCGGCGGGAAGGCAAGCTATCCCTCAACCGTCCTAATGAATGCTATCCCTGCAGAAGTTGCAGGTGTTGATGAAATTATAATGGTAACACCATCACCTAATAAGTACACACTCGCTGCAGCCTATGTTGCGGGTGTTGATAGAGTGTTTCAGATAGGGGGTGCTCAGGCAATAGCGGGACTTGCCTTCGGCACCGTAACATTGCCCAAGGTTGATAAGATTGTAGGTCCAGGAAATATATATGTTGCCCTTGCCAAAAAATTACTCTTCGGAATCATAGACATAGATATGGTTGCTGGTCCATCTGAAATACTCGTTATAGCAGATTCATCCGCCGATCCCGAATGGATTGCCATAGACTTATTATCACAAGCGGAACATGATGAGCTTGCCGGTGCCTTTATGATAACACCGGATTTTGATCTTGCGTATAAGACTTCCTCCGAGGTTAAGAAACTCCTTAAAGAACTTAAGAGAAGGGAGATAGCGGAAGAATCATTGAGAAGGTTCGGCACCATATTCATAGTGGAAGATATTAAAAAGGCTTGCGAACTTGCCAACTTTATAGCCCCGGAACATCTTGAAATAATTACCGAAGATCCCTTCTCCCTTCTTCCCTACATAAGGAATGCGGGTGCGGTTTTTCTCGGTAAATACACAACCGAATCGCTCGGAGATTATATACTGGGACCCAACCATACCCTGCCTACGGGGGGTACTGCAAGATTCTTTTCACCACTGGGTGTTTATGACTTTGTTAAAAGAAGCTCTATACTATACACATCAAAGGAAGGTTTTCTCAGAATTTCCGATCTTGCGGAAGCCTTAGCAAAGGCGGAAGGGCTTGAAGCCCACTATCTTGCATCAAATTTAAGGAAGAAAAGGAGTAAATAATGTTTCCTGTACTCATAGAGATATTTGGTATTGAGATCCATACCTATGGTGTGTTGGTAGCCCTCGGGGTTATCGTAGGCTACATCCTGGCACTAAAACTGGCAAAGAGGGAAGGCATACATCCAAATGCTGTTGACTTTACGGTAATGATGGCGGTTATATTCGGTATATTGGGAGCACGCATTGCCTTCATTATAGAACATCCGCAGGAGATAAAGAGTATCACGGATCTCCTTGCTATATGGAAAGGGGGAGTATCCTTCTACGGTGCATTCATAGGGGGTGTCTTGGGTGTTCTCGTAGGTATTTACAAATACAAAATACCCGTATGGAGTGCGGGAGATGTAGCAACACCCTCCTTAGCCTTAGCCCATGCCATAGGAAGATTGGGCTGTACCTCCGCGGGTTGTTGCTACGGAAAACCTGTACCAGTTGACGGACCATTAGATCCAGGCATACATTTTATGGATAAGTTCCCATACTTTTATGTAGTTTTCCCGCCGGGTGCAACCGCACCCCCCTTCGTACCCTTATATCCCACCCAAATAATGGAATTTGTGGGAAATTTTATTATCTTTATCATCTTACTTTTATCCTTCCCGAGGAGACCCTTCAAAGGCTTTGTTTTCTCCCTTTATCTAATACTTTACGGAACAGAAAGGTTTGCTTTAGAATTCTTCAGAGGTGTAACACCGCCCATAGAACCGATAGGCTTAACATGGAATCAGATTGTATCAGCCCTTTTAGTAATAACAGGTATTCTGCTATTTTTCCTTCTCTCCATAAAAAACAGAAGCGTAAGCCATGGAAGTTAAACTGAACGACATACTAAAGGAAATTGATGAAAAAAAACTTACCGGCTGTCTATTCGTAATAGGTGATGAAGAATACATAGGAAAGGTAATAGGGGATAGGTTGAAAGAAAAATATACCGTAAAGATTCTGTGGGGGGATGAAACGGATTTGGATACACTCTTAAAAAATCTTACCGATACTTCCATATTTTCAGCGGAAGGTAAAAACGCTGTAATTCTGAAAAGGGGCGAAAAATTTTTAAAATCACTGAAGAAAAAAGAAAAGGAAAAATTTATATCAACCATTGAAAAGATTAAGGAAAACCTGCTTGTAGTATTTTACGAAACATCTCAGATAAAACAGGACCTTTCCAAGGAACCCCTGAGCAGTATAGTAAAGAAGTATAAATTCCTTAAGGCGGTAAAACTTCCAAAGGCGAGAATAAGGGAGATTATTAAAAAGAAGTTTGTAAAAGAAGGTATAACTGTAAAGGATGAAGATATTGAGCTTCTTATAGATATGTGTAACGGTGACCTTTCTGTGCTTAAGCAGGAGACGGATAAACTGATACTTTACAAGGAAAGAGGAAATTTAAGCAGGGAAGAATTATTTAAAATATGCATACCCACAAATGAATATTCTTTGTTTGATCTTATTGATAGCATGTTCACCGGGGATTATCAAAGATTACTCGCAGGTATTAAGAATATGAAAACATCCGGTATCGTTCCCCTTCAACTGCTTCACGCCTTTTCAACAACAGCTATAAAAATATTATTCGTCATAAAGATGACGGAAGAAGGCACAGATATTGACTCAGCCCTTTCAAAAGTAGGTGTTACTCACCCCTTCCAAAAAATGAAGTACAAAACATATTTAAAAAATTTATCCTCGGATCAAATCAATAAGATTATATCCCTACTTTACGAAGCGGACAGGAGGATAAAGGTCAATTACGAAGACCCTTACGGTGAACTTGAAAAGATTGTACTAAACTTAATAAATTACACTTATAACAGAGGTAGATCTTAATTTTTCCAAAAGTTTTTCCTTCTCCTTTTCAAATTCCTTTAACATAATTTCCCTTTCTATCTCCGTACGGGTTTTTCCACCGTAAATCTCTTCTTCTTCCAAAATCTCCGCTATGTATATGTGCTTTTCATCCTCCGCAAAGACCCTTAAACCTACCGGGCTTCCCCACACCTTTGAATCAAGCTGTTTTATCAGATCTCCTTTTCCTACAACAAGCTCCTCAACTGGTTCACCTACAACCTCAGCCATATCCTCAAGGGTTCCCTTTGTCTTTACAGCCTCCGCCATAAGATGAGCCTTTTCCCTCGGAACGGTAAGTAGCTTTATTCTCCTAACCACTTTCTTTTCCTTGTCAGACAAGCGGTCTTCAATATTTATATTCTCTATTTTTGACATTACCAATGTCTGCAATCCCATATTAAAGAACATCTCCTTTTCAAGAAAATCCTTCAAAGCCTTGGGAGTTATGCCCATTGAATATATCTCCTTATAAAATTCCTCCACTGTTTTACCGTTCATCTCAGCCATTCTTTCAACGGTTTGATTTATGTAACTCTCGGGTACCTCAGCACCCCTACCCTTTAAAAAGGTATAAACAAGATAAAGATCTATGAGTTTATCAATAAGCTCCTTCCTGTCGGATAAACCGTAGTAAAGGGAAGCCACCCTTAACTCACTTTCAAGGATAGGCTCACCGTTAACAGAAGCCACAACTCTATCAATCAAAACCTCCCTTGCGTTAACAAGGAATACTATTACAAGTACTGGAAGTAAAGTTTTATGGAATAGTTTTTTAATACCTCCGAAAACCACCTTCTGAACACCTCCTCTTTTTTAAAGCTCAAGAGCTTTTTAATAACTTGTGGTTTTGCTTCTTCTAGGCCCAGCACACCTTCCTTTTTCTTACCAACTATCTTAACTATAATATAACCGCTTTCAAGTTTAAGAGGCTTTGAAACTTTACCAATATTATAGGGATATAAGCGTTTTCTCAACACAGAAGGAAGTGTCTGAATAGAATACCACCTCGGCTTACCTATCCTAACATCCTCTTCTTCCTCTATATCCTTTCCTTCCTTAAGTAACCTGTAAACCTTAAAAGCCTTCTCCTTATCATACACAAGAACCCTCAGTATCTGCACCTGCTTAGGATATTTAAAATCCCTCAAATTTAAATAATAGTAAGCTTCCACCTCCCCATCGGATATACTGATATCACCACTTATCCTATCTACTATCTTATTTATAAGAATCTCAGTCCTAACCATCCTCTTTACAGGATCGCTCAGTTTATCCTTACCTATATTCAACCTTATATACTCCCTTATCTCCTCTTCGCTTACCTCTATACCAAGTTTTCTTGCTTCCCTTTCAACTATCTTTGATCTGACAAGCCATTTTAAAAATTCAATCCTATCCTCCTTGGTAGCTTTATGTATGGGAAGATGCAAAATCTCTTGCCAATAAGCGGAAAAACTCTTATTAAACTGTTCAAGGGTTATAGATTCTCCGTCAACAACAGCTACAACCTTCTCTTCCGAGAATACAAATCCGAAAAAAAGGAATATTAAAACAACAAACATACCATCAATTTATTTTAAGGGGATCTCCCTCCCTGTTCCTGACTTCATAAATAACACCGCATCTCCCATCCTCACCTTTTCCCGCATAGCCCAAAATATTCCCCTTTTTGACCGTTTCTCCTTTAAAAACCTTTCCTTCCTTCAGGTTTCCGTAAACATACATCAAACCGTCTGTGCTTTCAACTATAATAAGCCATCCGTACCTTTTAATATCATCACCGCTGTAAATAACATTGCCGTCCGATACCGCAAAAACCTCTGCACCGCACTCAGCCTCTATAAAAACGCCCCTCCCTTTCTTCACCGTTTTACCTTCAACCGGTAAATCTATGGAAAAGTCCCTATCCTCCGGGAAACTGTATGTACCCCGTTTAACAGGAATAACGAGACTGCATGAATATGAGAGGGTAATCAGAAGTATAACGATCGTGCACAAAGGCGGAAATTTCCTCAAGTCTTTTGTAAGCATGACTTATACACCTAATTATATCGGTTGCTCTTAATGTTTCCGTATGCTTTAAGGATTCCGCACACCTACCCGCAAATCCGTGAAGGGTAACTCCCAATTTAAGTGCCTCTTCAGTATCCATACCTCTACCCAATAGTGAAATCAGAATACCCGACAGAACATCACCGCTACCACCCTTTGCCATAGCGGGTGTACCCCAGTTGGACACATAAACCTTACCGGAAGGCGTAGCCACAACCGTGGTGGCACTCTTGAGCACTATATAGCATCTCCATTTAACACTGAACTCTGAAGCCACACCTATAAGATTGTTCACTATATAATCGGAAGGTAAACCCGTAAGCCTTGCCATCTCTCCCACATGGGGTGTTATCACCGTAACGCCTTCCCTTTCCGCCAGTATTTCCGGAGACCCGTATCTGTAAATATTGTTCAGGGCATCCGCATCAAGAAGTATGGGCTTTCCTTCAAACCTAAGTAATCCTTTTATCAGTTCATAGCCGTCCTCATAAACATCCATTCCCATACCCACAGCAATTGCGGAAAACTTCTTTTCAAACTCCTCTATCACATCAAGGGCGGAACTTGAGAG
>WFPJ01000077.1 GCA_015487615.1 Aquificales bacterium
AGTGCAATAGGTGCGGCAATGGCTGGATGGTACGGGGCTTCAATGCTTTGTTATGTTACTCCTAAGGAACACCTCGGATTGCCCAATGTGGAAGATGTTAAACAAGGTGTAATAGCTTATAAGATAGCTGCCCACGCTGCTGATGTTGCCAAAAACTGGCCAGGTGCAAGGGATTGGGACCTTGAAATGTCAAAGGCAAGGTATGCCTTTGATTGGAACAGACAATTTGAATTGGCGATAGATCCAGAAACAGCAAGGGAGTATCATGATGAAACATTGCCTCAGGAGGGCTATAAGACAGCAAAGTTCTGTTCTATGTGCGGTCCAGAATTTTGTTCTTATAAAATATCCCAGAAGGTTCAAGAAAATTTTGAATCTATGATGGAAAAAGATAATTGGATTGCACCATGAAGATAAGAATAGCTCACAGTCCCGATTCTGATGATGCTTTTATGTTTTATCCCCTTGCTGAAGGTGTTATTGATACAAGAGATTATGAAATAGAGCATGTACTTAAAGACATTGAAACACTCAACAGGGAAGCCCTTAGGGGAACCTATGAGGTTACAGCTGTATCCTTTCATGTTTATCCGTATATAAGTGACAAGTATGCTGTACTTACATGCGGTGGAAGTGTGGGAGACGGCTATGGACCCATTATTGTAACGAGGGATGAAAGGGACGGTATAGAAGGGTTAATGATAGGTGTTCCCGGTAAATACACGACTGCTTTCCTTCTCCTGAATCTGTACGAGGAGAATATTTTACCCGTGGAAATGCCCTTTGACTCAATTTTATCCGCAGTTAAGGAAGGTGAAGTTGATGCGGGTTTGATCATTCATGAGGGTCAGATAAGTTACGAGGATTACGGTTTATATAAATTTTTGGATTTGGGTGAATGGTGGAAGAAAGACACGGGACTGCCCGTACCCCTAGGTTGTGTGGCGGTAAGAAGGGATCTCGGTAAAGATATTATGATGGAAATAGATAAACTTTTAAGAGAAAGTATAGAGTATGCCCTTAATAACAGGGATGAAGCCTTGAAACACGCCATAAATTATGCAAGGGATATAAGTAATAGTTTTGAGAGAACAGATACATTTGTAAGTATGTATGTGAACCGTTATACCGTTGATTATGGGAATGAGGGTAGGAGGGCTGTAAGATTACTGCTAAGGAAGGGCTATGAAAAAGGAATTATAAAGACTGATATTCCGGAAAAGATATTTGTTGATGAGTTGTGAAATATCATGGAACTTGGCGGATTTGAGTATATATTAATATCCCATGTTTGATGTATCACTGGCTGTTGCATTCACCGCAGGAATTGTAAGTTTTTTATCTCCGTGTGTTCTTCCTATAATACCTGGGTATCTCTCTTACATATCCGGTGTGGGTGTTGAGGATGTAGAAGAAAACAAGAGACTCATCAATTTCAAGGTTTTTATATCCGCTTTCTTCTTTGTACTCGGCTTTGTAATTATATTCACCCTTCTGGGTGCCTCAGCTTCCTTTATAGGAAGTTTCCTTAAAAATTATCAGAGAGAGATAGCACAAGTTGGCGGGGGATTGGTAATATTTTTCGGTCTGCATTTTTCAGGATTGTTTTTAAGTAGGCATTTAAATAAAATAATTATTCTCTTCGTACTTGCAGGCTTAGTAGCTCACCTCTTAGAGATTATAACAAGAAGAGAACTGCTAAGTCTTTATCTCGCCATAGCTATAGCTTATGGTCTGTATCTTTTAAAGGTGCATCATCTTCTTTACAGACAAGCAAGACCAGAAATTAGGACAAGGATTTCCTTCGTAGGCGCTTTCATACTTGGCATAGTCTTTGCCCTAGGTTGGAGCCCCTGTATTGGGCCGGTTCTGGGTTCAATACTCCTTTATGCATCACAGAAAGAAACGGTTATGGAGGGAGCTATATTGCTTTTCGCCTATTCTTCAGGTCTTGCAATACCTTTTCTTATTTCAGGCCTTTTATTCTCTGCATTTATTGAGTTCATAAAGAATTTCGGTAAATACTTTAAGTATGTTGAAATTACGGGAGGGGTGCTTCTTATAACATTGGGTGTACTTCTTGCTGTTGATAAACTTAGCTTGCTATCTGAGATAGCTACCTTTTGATATATAATTAAAAAGCATGAAAGTTACTGATATTGAGAGCTATGTTGAAGAAAAGGTAGAAAGGGCGAGGTCGGTTCTGAGAAAATTATCATCCCTTAAAACTTCCCAGAAGAATAAGGCACTTATTATTGCTTCGGAACTTATAGATGCGGAGCGTGAAAGAATAAAGGAAGAAAATGAGAAGGATATAACATCCGCTGAGGATATGGGACTCAAACCCTCTGTTATAGACAGGCTTACTCTCAATGATAAAAGGATTGACGGAATGATAAAAGTTCTAAGGGATGTTGCCAATCTGCCGGATCCGGTGGGTGAAATTGTAAGGATGTGGACCGTTCCGAACGGCTTGAAAATAGGAAGGATGAGGGTGCCATTGGGGGTTATCCTCATAATATATGAATCAAGACCTAATGTAACGGTAGAAGCTGCCTCCCTTTGTATAAAGTCTTCAAATGCGGTTATTTTGAGAGGAGGGAAGGAAGCTTATAACACGAATATGATCCTCGTTGATATTTTGAGAAGGGCTCTTGAGGAGACGGGTATACCCGCCGATGCGGTACAGTTTATTGACAGACAGGACAGGGAAATTGTGTGGGAGCTTTTAAAACAAGAAGGAAAGATAGATGTAGCAATTCCGAGGGGAGGAGAAGGACTTATAAGGGCGGTTTCCGAGAATGCTAAAATTCCGGTTATAAAGCATTACAAAGGTGTGTGTAACATATATGTTGATAAAGATGCGGACCTTAGTAAGGCTTACAATATAGTTTTCAATGCGAAGGTGCAAAGACCTTCTGTATGTAATGCAGTTGAAAATCTTCTAGTTCATAGGGATATAGCGGAAATTTTTCTACCGAGAATGGCATTTTATCTCGGGAAGGCTGGTGTGGAGTTAAGGTGTGATGAGGAAAGCTTTAGTATATTAAAATCTGATCCGAAACTTGATTTTGTTCAGATAAAAAGGGCTACAGAAGAAGATTATTATGAAGAATACCTTGATCTTATACTTGCGGTTAAGGTTGTGTCAGATATAGATGAAGCAATTGATTTTATAGAAAAATACGGATCAAAACATTCTGATGCTATAGTTACGGAGAATTATACGAAGGCAATGAAATTTCTAAATGAGGTGGACTCGTCCACTGTTTATGTTAATGCTTCTACGAGGTTTACTGACGGTAATGAGATGGGGTTGGGAGCAGAGATGGGTATATCTACGGACAAAATTCATGCCAGAGGTCCTGTAGCCCTTGAGGAGCTAACCATAACAAAGTATGTAGTATTCGGGGAAGGTCATATAAGGGATGATTTCGGTGTTCCAGAAATATATTTAAAAGAATATGGAGAGGGTTAGTATAAGGTATCTATTCAAGAAAAAAGCGGAAAACAAAAAAATAACTATGCTTTCAACCTATGATTATCTCTCCGCAAAGATATGTGATTCCTGCGGTATAGATTGTATTCTTGTAGGAGATTCCCTCGGTATGGTATTTCAGGGAAAGGAAAATACCTTGTCAGTTACATTGGATGAGATGATATATCATACAAAAGCTGTAAGGAGGGGTGCTAAAAGATCCTTCGTAATAATAGATATGCCCTTTATGAGTTATCAGGTATCGGTAGAAGAAGCGGTTAGAAATTGTGGTAGGGCTATAAAGGAAAGCGGGGCGGATGCGGTAAAACTTGAAGGTGGGGAGGAAATCGCCGAAATTATATATAAATTAGTAAATGTAGGGATACCTGTGGTGGGACACATAGGGTTTATGCCTCAAAAAATAGGTATATACGGAGGATACAAAATAGTGGGTAGGGAGGAAGAGGAAAGTAAGAAGCTAAAATCTGATTTTAAAGCCATTGAATCCGCTGGTGCATTTATGATAATCCTTGAAACGGTTCCTTGGCAGATGGCTAAAGATATCACGGAATCTTCAAAAAGTATAACCGTCGGGATAGGTGCGGGTAAATACTGTGACGGTCAAGTACTAGTATTCCATGATTTGGTTGGTCTTGTTGAGGATATTAAGCCAAAATTCGTAAGGAGATATCTTAACGGAGCTGATCTTTTTAGGGATGCGGTAATAAGGTACAAGGAAGATGTAGAGAGGGGAGAGTTCCCTTCGGAGAGGGAAAGTTATGGATTATGAGAGAATACTTACTTTGCTTCAGAGGTCTGGATTTATAACACCCCAGCAAGCACAGAAGGCACTTAAAGAGAAGAAGGAGGACGAGGATATTTTTCAGACTCTTTTGAGAATAGGTGTTCTTGATGAGGATAAAGTTGTAAGCTTTTTTACGGATATAATCCCTCACAGGGTATGGACTCAAGACGGTCAAATAAATGTTCCCGAATCCATACTTAGACGATTACCTGAAGAATTTTTGAGGAAGGCAAAGGTTGCACCAGTAAAATATGAAGATGGAAAGCTATATGTTATTATGCTTAATCCTCTGAATCAAAATCTTCTTAATGAGATAAGATTTTACACAAAGGTTAGTAACGTTATACCCCTTGTTGCTCCCTTGTCAAGTATTGAAAAGACACTTGATAGACTATTCCCAGAGTTGAGGGATGTTTTAAATGAGATAGAGGAACCTGCGGAGGTTGAAATAGCTGAAGAGGAAGAAGCGGTTCCTACGGATGTACTTATTAAGGACTCAGAAGAAGCACCTATAGTTAGGCTTGCTAACGGTTTAATATTTGAGGCTGTTAAACTTGGCGCCTCCGATATTCATATAGAGCCTTTTGAAAAGAAAGTTCTCGTAAGATACAGGGTTGACGGTGTTTTAAGGGTGTTTCATGAACTTCCAGTAAAGATTAAAGACAGTTTAGTAGCAAGATACAAGATAATGTCCAATCTGGATATATCAGAAAAAAGAAAGCCTCAAGACGGAAGGATAAGGATATTGATCCAAAAAAAGAAGATAGATCTGAGGGTTTCAACGGTACCTACAGTGTATGGCGAAAAGGTCGTAATGAGGATTCAAGAAGCGGAGAAGTATCTCAATGTAAGACTTGAGGATCTGGGATTTGAAGATGACGACCTTGAAAAGTTCAGAAGGGCTATATGGACGCCGTGGGGAATGATACTTATAACGGGCCCAACGGGTTCAGGTAAAACTACAACTCTTTATTCCGCCCTCATGGAGAGGAACAAGCCGGATGTTAACATAATGACCGCTGAAGATCCCGTTGAGGTAGCAATTCCCGGAATAAATCAGGTGCAAATCAATGAAAAGATAGGTCTAACCTTTGCTTCCGTTTTAAGAGCCTTTCTGAGGCAGGATCCCGATATAATCCTCGTCGGAGAGATAAGGGACTTTGAAACCGGAGATATAGCCATAAGGGCTTCCCTTACAGGTCACCTTGTATTTTCTACACTTCATACAAATGATGCGCCTACCACGGTTACAAGGTTGACTGATATGGGTATAGAGCCTTTTCTTGTAGGATCGTCACTAATAATGGTGGTGGCACAAAGGTTAATAAGGAAGCTGTGTCCTAACTGTAAGGTTGAAGCAAAGATTCCCAGGGATGCCCTTGTAAGGATGGGTGTGTTGAAGGATGAAAGAGAAGATATAACCATATATGCTGAGAATCCAAACGGCTGTTCCGCGTGTAACAATACAGGTTATAAAGGTAGAACCGCGGTCCATGAGATATTGGAAGTGGACGATGAGATAAGAAGACTTATTATTAAAGGAGGAACAGCGGATGAAATAAGGGATCTTGCAAAACAAAAGGGTATGAGAACCCTTTATGAATCTGGAATACTTAAAGTAAGAAAGGGTATAACATCCATAGAAGAGATTAATAGGGTGTTAACAAAATAAAGGAGGTAAGATATGACACCTCAAACACAGACTGCAAAACAGGAAATTAGACTTATGGATATAGTTATGAAGGCTATATCCTACGATGCAAGCGATATTCACTTAACTCCAGGTACTCCCCCAGTTATAAGGGTTGATGGGAAACTGAGACCGCTGGAGGATTTCCCTGTTTTGACACCAGACATGACGCAGAGACTTGCTTACTCCGTTATGCCGGAGAAACACAGAAAAACCCTTGAAGAAACAGGTCAAGCTGATTTTTCCTTCGGTATAAAGGATGTTGGTAGATTCAGGGCGAATGTATTCTTCCAAAGGAATACCATAGCTGCTGCCTTCCGTAGATTGCCCTATAAGATTCACAGTGTAAAGGAACTTGGTCTTACAGAGAAGGTACTTGAGTTGTGTCACAAGAGTATGGGACTGGTACTTGTTACAGGTCCAACTGGTTCTGGTAAGACGACAACTCTCGCCTCTCTGATAAATTATATAAATGAGAATTTCCCTCATCATATCATAACCATAGAAGATCCCATAGAATACACGTTCCAACATAAGAAAGGAATAGTAAATCAAAGGGAAATAGGACAAGACGTACATAACTTTTCTGACGCCCTTAGGGCAGCTCTGAGGGAGGACCCGGATGTTATCCTCGTCGGAGAAATGAGGGACAGGGAAACGATAGAGATAGCCTTAAGGGCAGCGGAAACGGGTCACCTTGTTTTTGGAACATTACACACTAATACTGCCATTTCTACTATTACAAGGATAGTAGATATATTTCCTTCAGAACAGCAAGAGCAGATAAGAGTTCAACTTTCCTTTGTCTTACAGGGTGTTATATCTCAAAGGCTCCTGCCGAAGATAGGTGGGGGAAGGGTACTTGCATACGAATTGATGATTCCTAATTCAGGTATAAGGAATCTTATAAGGGAAAACAAACTACAGCAGATTTATTCATTAATGCAAAGCGGTCAAGTTGAATCTGGTATGCAAACAATGAATCAGTCACTCTTTAAACTTTACAAGGCTGGTCTTATATCACTTGATGATGCTATGAGGGTTTCGCCGGATATAAAGGAATTGGAGAGGATGATAAATGCTTCCGGCTTGAGGAGGTAAAACATGCCAAAGTTTAGATATAAGGCATATACTCAGGAGGGAGTTTTGGTAGAGGAGACCGCAGAGGCTCCTACAATGCAGGAGCTTGTTAATGAGCTTAAGAGTAAGAATTATACGGTTGTTGAAGTTGAATCTCTTACACAGGAAACCAAGAAGAAGGCAGGAAAGGGTGTAAAGAAGAAAAGGATTCTTTTCGGTGGAGTCAGTGATAGAGATATGTCTCTCATGTGCAGACAGCTGGGTGCTCTAGTAAAGGCGGGAGTGGGTATAGTTGAAGCAATTGAAATAATCGCAGAACAAATGCCTAATCCTATACTTAGTAACGCCCTTGAAAGTGTAGCTAAGATGGTTAGTGAAGGATCTTCTATAACAAATGCTATGTCCAAGCACAGAAAGGTTTTTCCCGACTTTGTTATAAATCTTGTAGCTGTGGGAGAAGAAACCGGAAATCTTGATACATCTCTTATGAGGGCTGCTGAGTATTATGAGAAAATGGCTATGATAAAAAGTAAGATAAAGAGTGCATCCTTTTATCCGGTACTTGTTGTAGTTATTGCGACAGTTATAGTAACAGGTATATTGTACTTCCTGGTTCCTATTTTTGCAGAAATTTACGCATCTTTCGGTGCTACATTACCTTTACCCACCCAGATTCTTATAAACGCTTCAAATTTCCTTAAATCCAATATACTTCAAATTCTGGGAGGGACCGCTCTCATTATAGTTGCTTTTAGATATATGATGAGAAAAAGCTATGGTTTCAGAAAGAATGTTCACAGGTTTATATTGAGGATTCCCAAATTCGGTGATCTTGCCCTTAAAAGCGCAATGGCTAAATTCGGCAGAACAATGGCTACTCTCTTTGTCAGCGGTGTATCTCTTGATAGGGCTTTACAGATTGCTTCTGAGGTTGCTGGTAATCTCATTATAAAGGAAGCGGTTGATTTAGTTCAAAAGGAAGTAACTGAGGGGCAACCTATGTGGCAGGCAATGGAAAGACAGGGTATATTTCCTAGGTTGGCTGTGGCTATGGTTAAAGTTGGTGAAGAGACTGGTAATCTTGACGATATGCTTGAGTCCCTTGCAAGATTTTATGAGGATGAGGTTGATAAAACAGTTGAAGGTATTGTTACCCTGATAGAACCTTTGCTTGTTGTTACCATAGGTTGTATAGTGGGTGTCATACTTATAGCACTTTACATGCCTATATTCAAAATAGGTGAAATTATTAAGTAATGCTAAAGTATAAAGACCTTTTGAAACGAAGATTTGAAAATGAGGAAGGCCATGTATTCTATAAAAAGTATTTTAAATACAGAATAGCCCTTGTGTTTCCAAACACATATAAGGTTGGTATGTCAAATCTTGGTTTTCAACTTGTCTATTTTCTTTTAAACTCAGAAGAAGATATCTTCTGTGAGAGGGTATTTTTGCCTGACTATAAAGATGCTGAAGTGCTTTCTATAGAAACCTGTACTCCCTTGAATGAATTTGACCTTATTCTCTTTTCCATACAAACTGAATTTGATTATATGAATGTTCTTGATATACTCAAGAGGGGAGGATTGGAGTTATTTAAGGAAAGAAGGAAAGAAACAGTTATGGCGGGAGGTATAGCGGTTTCCTATAATCCTGCTGTTCTTTCTCCTTTTATTGATGGCTTTTTCCTCGGCGAAGCAGAAACAGGTGTGTTGGACCATCTTACGGAAGCCTTACCTTTACTGGCGGATAAAAATGCATTTTTAAAATTTATGGCAAAGCACCCCAACATATATATCCCTTCCATAGATGGGACCGTTACCAAGGAGGTGGGAAGGATACATAATCTTGAGTCGGAAACACATACACACATATTTACCGAGGAAACGGTATTTGGGGATATGTTTTTATTGGAGCTTGTCAGAGGATGCGAAGCAAGATGCAGATTCTGTATAGCGGGTTATTTTGTTAAACCATTCAGGCCTAAGCCTGTGGAACTTGTAAAAGACGCTTTAGAGTGGGGGGTTGTATTCAGAAAAAGGGTTGGCCTTATAGGGGCGGATGTATCTAATTACCCCTGGATGGAGGAGATTTATAACATCATAAAGTTTTACAATTTGGAGGTTTCTTTTTCTTCCCTAAGACCTAAATTAGACGATGAGATCTTGTTCAAGATAATAAGGGAGTCAGGGCAGAAAACTGTAACTGTAGCACCTGAGACTGGTAGTGAGAGGCTCAGATTTCTTATTAATAAGGTACACACGAATGAAGAATATTTAGAGTTTACAGAAAGACTTGTTAAGGATTGCGGAGTCAAAACTGTGAAGCTTTACTTTCTTATAGGTTTACCATCCGAAGAAGAGGAAGATTTGAAAGCTATTACGGATTTACTTAAGAGAATTTCCTCAATAAGAGGGCTTCCCGAAATAACCGCAAGTATAAATCATGTAGTTCCTAAGCCTTTCACACCTTTTCAAAATTATGATATAGGTTCACTTGAGGATGTGAAAATGAAAGTAAAAACCTTGGAGAAGATTATAAGTAGAAGCGGTCTAAAGAAAAAGATAAGGTTTCACATTGAAAAACCTGAGAATACATTTATTGAGTATCTGCTTTCTGTGGGAGACGGGAGTGTAGGACTTTTACTCAAGGATGTGTATGAAAGGTACGGTAATATTAAGAGACTTGCAAAAATTATTAAAAATGTTGATAAATTTAGACCAATTGTCTCTTCAGGTATAAAGGAAAGGTATATTGAAGCCCATTGGAATTCTTATATCAAAGGTAGGGAACCATGGGGAGATTGCAGGGACGGATGTAAGGTATGCGGATTATGTAAAGATCCTTATATTTCTTCAAACACTCTCAGGGTTACCTATCCTGTTTGTAACTAAATCAATTATATTCCTGATTTCTTCTCCATCAGGTATTGTTTTATCCAATATCTTCTTTGTTTCTTCCCTGAGCTTCTTTACTTCCCTTAGTGCAAAATCTGGATCCTTTTTGTAGATACCGTCCTTATCAAGTATATCATCTGTAAATTGGAAAAGTAATCCAAAGTTTCTTCCGAGATTTTCCAGATCGTTTAAAATATCCCTTCTCCCCGCTACAATTCCTCCACAAACAAAACAGGCTTCAAAGAGTGCAGCGGTTTTGTACATATTTGTCTCAACAGGATCTTCATATCCGTTTATATCAAAAAATTGTCCTAAAACCATGCCTTGGATACCTGCTTTTTTGCTTATAACATTTATAATGTCAATGAGATCCTTTTCTTGAAGGCTTTTAAAAAGTTCTCTTTCAGAGAGTATTTGAAAAGCGTAGGTGAGGAGTGCATCACCTGACAATATGGCATTTGCCTCCCCATACTTCTTATGACATGTAGGTTTTCCTCTTCTGAAGTCATCATTGTCCATGGCGGGTAAATCATCGTGTATAAGGGAATAGTTATGAATTATCTCTATTGAACAGCCCACGGTTATCGCGTCTTCAATATTACCGCCCAAATAGTATGTTGTAAGGGTTAACAAAAGGGGTCTTATTCTTTTACCCCCTTGAAGTGGATAGTAGGTGATAGGTTCATAGATATATGAAGGAATTTTGTCAGAAGAGAGTAAAAATTTTATCCTTTCCTCAATTTGTTTTCTTAAATAGCTTATGTTCATAACTCAGATTATATTATTTTCTTACATGAATGTTAAAAGGGCAATAGAAGAGATAGAACACTTTTTTATAGGTAAAAGACATGTTGTTGAATTAGCCCTTGCGTGTTTAGTTTCTCGGGGACACCTTCTCCTTGAAGATATACCTGGTGTAGGTAAAACCACACTTGCCCTTGCGGTTGCCAAGGTTTTTGGTCTTGAGTTCAAAAGGATGCAGTTTACGAGTGACCTTATGCCCTCTGATATAACCGGATCTTTTATATTTGATCAATCCAAAAGTGAGTTTGTTTTTAAGAAAGGACCTATATTTACAAATGTTTTTCTTGCGGATGAGATAAACAGGGCGCCACCTAAGACCCAGAGCGCCCTTCTTGAAGCCATGGCGGAAAAACAGATTACTGCGGACGGTAATACATTTCCTTTGCCTTCTCCCTTCTTTGTGGTAGCTACCCAGAATCCGGTTGAACAGTATGGTACTTTCCCTTTGCCTGAGTCCCAGAAGGACAGATTTTCTGTAAGGCTCAGGATAGGGTATCCCGAGAGGGAAACGGAGAAGGAGATATTAAAAGGCGAAGATCCCCTTCAAAGGGTTAAGGCTATGAAACCCGTGTTAAGAAAAGAGGACCTTGAAGATCTTCAAAGAAGGGCGGATAACTGTTATGTTTCTGATGATGTAATAGATTATGTTCTTGATATAGTTCAAAGAACAAGGGAACATCCTTCCATATTAACAGGCGTTTCAACAAGGGGGGCTATGCAACTTTTAAAGGTTTCCCGCGCAATGGCTTTACTGAGGGGAAGAGATTTTGTAATACCTGATGATGTAAGGGATGTGACACCCTTTGTTTTAAGTCATAGGATAATACCAAGGGAGGAAGCAGACGGAGAATCCGTTATAAGGGAGATTGTGGAAGAGATAAAAATTCCCATATAATAAATAACCTGATGTTTACCCTTCTGATAGACCTTGACGGTGTTCTCGTCAAAGATAAGGAACTCAATCCCTTCCCTTATGCTTCCGAGTTTATAGAATTTTTAAGGGATAACAATATACCCTTTAAAATAGTTTCAAATAATTCTACGAGGTCGCCTTCAAAGTTAAGGAATGATCTTAATAGTAAAGGTATTCCTATAAATGAAGGGGAAATAGTAACCCCTGTGGGAGTTCTACCCCAGTATCTCAGGGAAAGGAATATAAAGAGGATCTTTGTAATAGGAACTCAAATGCTTGAGGATTATCTGAAAGATGAGGGTTTTGAAGTTGTAAGGGATTATAAGGTGGACGGTGTAGTTATAGGTCAGGATAAAGGTATGAATTTTGAAAAATTTAAGATTGCAACATCCGCAGTATTCCTTGAAGGAGCAATTATTATACCTGTTAATCTGAGCAGAATAGTTAGGGATTCTGACGGGCTTTACTTCCCGGGAGCCGGCTCCGTTGCTAAAATGATAGCTGAAGCTACTAATTATAAGGAGGAACTTCCAAACCTCGGAAAGCCTTCAAGAAATTTTGTAAGGATGGCTCTTAAAGGACTGCCTGATGATGAGGTTTATCTTATAAGTGATGATATATATACTGACCTTATGGGGGCGAGGGATATAGGACTTAAAACTATTTTTATGACAACGGGTAAGTATAAAAGGGATGAACTTGAAAAATCAGGTTTCATTCCGGACTTTGTATTTAACAGTCTTTATGAATTAAAGGCTAAAATATCAGAGTGGTTAAGCTGATTTGGATTTTACCGTTGATCATAGCGTCCTTTGTAAATGCTTCCTTGCTTATAAGATCCGACACACTTGAAAGGGATGAGGAAGGTAATATTATTGCCAGGGGACGGGTTGAGGTTTTTTATGGGAATTATTTTATTATGGCTGATGAGATTATTTATAAAAAGGATAAAAAGGTTATTATTGCAAAAGGCAATGTTTTTATAGAAGCAAAAGATGAAAACTTAATAGCACTTGGCGATGAAGCAAAATTTGATATTGCCAGTAAGATCGGATACATAAGAGAAGTAAGCGGTAAATACAGACGGTTTTACTTCAAGGCGAATGATTTTAAGAAGGTGGGGGAAGAGATTTATGAAACAAAGAGGGGGGAAATAACAACATGTCCTCCTGATAGAAAGGAAGCTCTGCTTTGTTTTTCGCGGGCAAGAATAACTGACAGGTATATATTTTCCTTTAACAATGTACTGAAAATAGGGAAGGTGCCGGTTTTTTATCTTCCCATAGGGATACTTCCCGTAGGTGATAGGAGATCGGGATTCCTTGAACCTATGATAGGTACGGATACATACAACAGGGTTATATACAGACAGCCCTTATATTGGGCGATATCCGAGGACAAGGATGCAACCATAACTTTTGATTACAGAAGTGAGCAGGCGGACGGTATTGAGCTTGAGTACAGACAGGTACTCTCCTCATATAGTAAATACAGTGTCAATCTGTTCTATTACAGGGAACCCCCACTACCAGGTTTGTGGTGGAAGGGAAGGGATATGAAGGAATACAGAAGGGATAGGTACAGATTTAAGATGGACGGAAATTATGGGGGACTTAGGTTCGGTGTTGATACAGTATCTGACGCGTATTTTATGGAGGATATATATTTTGTTAGAGAAAAGGAAACAGTCCCTTATCTCCTATCCTATATTGATTATCACAGGGAATTTAAAGATGTTATTTTTACTTTTAATTTGAAGAAGTTCAGGGATCTTACCCTATCTGACAGTGGGTCTATTGACAAACTACCGGAAATAGGAATTTTTCTTAAAAATAGAGAAATAGGTAAAGGAATATTTTTTAACACGGAGATATACTATACTAATTTTTTCCAGGAAAAGGGGGAGAAAACCCACCGTTTTATAATGCGTTCTGAATTCAATAAAGGTTTTAACATATTCGGTATAAGGGATTACATTTCATTTACACATATAAATAACTACTATCTTCCCTATGGTGATTCTTCCTACGAAAGTGATAATTTAATAACAACTTTTGCTTTTGAAAACAGGATACCCTTCCTGTTCAGTCTGGAAGGAGATGTGTTAAAAAAGCAAGCACTCTTTGAGGTTGTGTATACCTATCAGCCTGATACTTTTGAAAATCCCCAGTTTGATGTGTTTGATGAAATAAATAGGAAAAGTGAAATAAAGTTTCGTATGAGTGCTGATACATATTTGGGGGAAAGGCAGATTCTCGGTTTATTTATGGAAGGAGGATATAACTATTTAGGTTCTTATTTTTTACCGACTGATGGCAAGCTTATAGAAAAGAAATTACTACCTTTAAGGGTAGCTTTAAACTTCAGTCCGGTTAAAGGTATAATTTATACTCAAGACTTTTATTACGACCACAATCTCAGAAATATAATAAGGTTAGCTAATAATCTATCCCTTACCTACGGGGGTGCGAGCGTAGGAGTTGGAAGTTACATAAGCAGGAACAGTCAGAACAAAACAGTTTCGGATCAAACAAGATTGAGATTAGGCGTTAACTATAAGGGTTATTTTATAAACACGTATTCAAATATAGATAACAGAATTGAAAGGGATCTTTTTAAGAGGATATCCTTGGGTTATAAAAGTCCGTGTTGGTCTTTTAGTATAAAATATCGCAGTACATGGGACGGAAATAAAAGGGATTATATAAACGAGATATATTTATACTTTTCAGTTTTTAATATAAGGGAATTCATACTGCCGTTGAGGACAAGATAATGTTCTTGAGTTTTCTGGTTTGATTTTCTATATCTTCAGCAAAGAAGATCCCCGACCCTACAACTACAACATCTGCCCCCGCCCTTACCACTTCACCTATATTATCTTCCTTTATACCCCCGTCTATTTCTATAAGGAAATCCGTACCTGTTATATCTCTGAGATTTACCAGCTCCCTTAATCTATGAACGGATCTTTCTATAAACTTCTGACCACCGAACCCTGGGTTGACGGACATTAAAAGTACATAATCCACATAATGGACTATTTCTTTAAGCATATCAAGGGAGGTTCCCGGATTTATTACAACTCCTGCCTTTGCTCCCTTCGCCTTTATTAGTTCAATTGTCCTGTGTATGTGGTAATTGTTTTCTATATGAACACTTATCCAATCCGCACCGGCAGATATAAACTCTGGTATATATTTATCCGCATTTTCTATCATGAGGTGGGCATCAACCGGGATCTCTATCCTCTTTTTGATACATTCCAGTACATAGGGTCCCACAGTAATATTGGGAACGAAATGTCCGTCCATAACATCAAAGTGTATAAGATCCGCACCGCCTCTTATAACCGCTTCTATTTGATTTTTCAGATCCCAAAAGTCAGCCGACAAAATTGAGGGAGCGAGCAGTTTCAATAGGCTTCCTCCTCAACTCTAATTAATATTGTTTCACCTTCAACTACAGGCAACTTTTCAATCTCCTCTACAGCCCTTTTTATATCGTATTCATAGGCTTTATGTGTAAGAATGACAAGAGGTATTATCGGTTCTCCTTCTTTACCCGCTATCCTGCATACCTTTTCCTTTTGTAAAACTGAAGCTATACTTATGTTGAAATCCGCAAGCACCCTTGATATCGCTGCAAGCACACCCGTTTTATCTGGAACATTGAATCTAAGATAGTATCTGCTGTAAAAATTGCTTGTGAAATGTATATTTTCGTCTTCCCAACCCAGTATAAAATCTTCACCATTTATCCCCTTTTTTATCCTTCTTGCAATATCAACTATGTCTGAAACCACCGCTGAAGCTGTTGGTAAGGATCCAGCACCTTTTCCATAGTACATGGTTTTACCTACAAAATCCCCCTCTATCATAACAGCATTGTAAACGGATGAAACCTTGGCAAGGGCATCCTCCGATGGTATAAAGGTAGGATGAACTCTTATTTCCACTGAGTTGTTCATCTTCTTTGCTATGGCCAGCAACTTTAATGTGTACCCAAGATCTTTACCCAATTCAACATCCAATCTATCTATATTTGAAATACCCTCAACAAGTATATCATCAAAGTTAAAAAACTTTCCGTAGGCAATCCATGCCAATATGGCTATCTTATGTGCTGTATCCCACCCATCTATATCAAGACTGGGATCAGCTTCCGCATATCCCTTCTCTTGAGCCTCTTTAAGGGCTTCATGAAAGGTAACATTGCCTTCCAACATGCGAGTCAGGATATAGTTTGTAGTACCATTCAATATACCGTATATTGCCCTTATTTTGTTTCCTACAAGACCTTCTCTTAGAGCTTTTATTACTGGTATCCCTCCTCCTACGGAAGCTTCAAATCCGATACTTACACCCTTTTCCCTTGCTATTTTGAATATCTCATTTCCCCTCTTTGCAAGGAGATGCTTATTAGCTGTAACAACGCATTTGCCTGCTTCAATACTTTCCTTCATTAGCTTGAATGCAAAGTCAATACCTCCCACCAGCTCAACTACTATTTGGGAGCTTTCAATAACTTCCTTATAATCTGTTGTTTTAAGATACTCTGGAATTTCAAATTCTCTCTTTCTGCTCCAATCCTTATCTGCGACCTTTACCAGCTCTATATCAATGCCTGTCTTTTTCTTTATCAGAGATCTATTATCAAGGAGAAGCTTAACGGTCCCCGTCCCTACCGTTCCGCATCCTACTATACCGACCTTTACTTTCACAGGGGAATATTATCTTACAGTAAACACGTATTTTCAACAGAATTCTTATTGAATATCTTCTTCGGTCAATGTAACCTTGGGGATGGCTTCTTTAAGTTTTTTAAAGGTTTCGTAAAAATCATCTTCAATAGCCCTTACCCTTTTGCCGTATATCATCTGAAATGCCTTAGACACTATGGCCTCCTTGTGTAGGGCGTTGGTTAGTCCAAGTTCTTCATATTTGCTGTTTAATATATCTTTAACCTCTTCAAGAAGGTTTGCTCTCCTTTCTCTTTCAGCTTCTGCATCTTTCAAAGATAGTGATGTAAAGTTGTCAACTTTCTTTAATACTTTTTCAAAAGCGTACCCGGGGAATCTCTTATCGCCGAACCTGTCGGTGATAAAGCCTACCGTAATATAGTAAGGTTCCTCAACCATTGTTTCAAGTTCGTATTCTTCCATGTCTGGGTTCTTTTTTAGGTGCTCTATAAATATTTCATAGGCTTGATGTGCTTTATCTTTAAGGTTGGGTGCCTTTTCAATGTTAAGACTCAATATAAAATTCTTTAGTTCCTTAGGTAGCACTATAGCTAGTACCTTGTCAAGACCTACCGCCTTTGCAGCCTCAACCCTGTGTTGTCCGTTTATCACCTCGTAAGTGTTTTCACCACTTTCTATGAGCAGGACGGGGTCAACAAAACCTATCTTCTCTATTGAAAACATAAGCCGTTTTACAAGTTGTTCTGACAGATCCCTTTGGATGCTGGGTATGACTATCCTGTTTGTAGGCACTATACCGAACTGTAATTCATACCCTTTCAAAGGCTCCTTTATTGTATATAGCTCCTTTACCTCTTCCATCTCTATTAATTTATTTTACTTCCATTTGGTAATTTTCAATCAATTATGCTAACATTTAAAATCAAAAGTAAAGAAGGAGGTAGCCTATGATAGTTTCCAACATTCCTGCAGGTAAAAATCCTCCCGAGGATATATATGTGGTTGTGGAGATACCTCAAGGTAGCAGTATAAAGTATGAGGTTGATAAGGAGAGCGGAGCTGTTTTCGTTGACAGATTCCTCTTTACAGCAATGTATTATCCTTTCAATTATGGATTTATACCTCAAACACTTGCGGATGATGGGGATCCGGTTGACGTATTGGTAATTTCATCTCAACCAGTTGTGCCAGGTAGCGTTATCAGATGCAGACCCATAGGATTGTTGGAAATGAAAGATGAGGAGGGTATAGACACAAAATTGATTGCGGTTCCACATTCAAAGCTTGATCCGTCCTATGAAAATATAAAAACGGTTGAAGATCTTCCTCAACTTTGGAAGGATCGTATAAAACACTTCTTTGAACATTACAAAGAACTTGAACCTGGTAAATGGGTTAAAGTAGAGAATTGGAAAGGTATCCAGGATGCAATTGATGAAATAAAGAAAGGTATGGAAAATTATAAAAAGAATAATGGGTGATATTATAAATCTTGGTAGAGAAATATTTGATAAAGAAATAGAGGGTCTTAAAAGGTTAAGGGATTCTCTTGATGAAAATTTTGAGAAAGCGGTAAAACTTATAAAAGAATGTGAGGGCAAGGTAATAGTAACTGGTATAGGAAAATCTGGACATATAGGGCGTAAGATAGCCTCTACATTTTCAAGTACGGGAACACCCGCTCACTTCTTGCATCCTTCCGAAGCACTGCACGGAGATCTCGGCACTATCTCCAAGAAGGATATAGTCCTTGCTATATCTAATAGTGGTGAATCTGCAGAAGTTATTGCACTTATACCCTATATAAAAATGTTAGGTGTTCCTCTTATATCTATAACCAACAATCCTAACTCAACCCTTGCCAAACACAGTGATATTCATTTATACCTAAATATAGAAAAGGAGGCATGTCCCCTTGAGCTTGCACCAACAACTTCTTCCACAGCGACCCTCGTTCTAGGTGATGCGATAGCGATGGTTTTGCTGTTGCTTAAAGGTTTTTCGCGTGAGGATTTTGCTATCAGACACCCTGCCGGATCCTTAGGAAGGAAACTTAGGCAAGTAAAAGAGCTTTATCATACGGGCAGAGAGCTTCCTGTTGTCAGAGAAGATACCCCTATGAAGGATACAATTTTGGAGATGACCTCAAAGGGATTCGGGGCTACCGCGGTTGTTAATGATAAAGGAAAGCTTGTAGGCATTATAACGGACGGAGATTTGAGAAGATTTTTTAACAGGGGAGGATCAGTTGAAGGATATGTAGCCAAAGATGCCATGACTCCGGATCCTAAGGTTGCTTTTCCTGATGAGCTTGCGAGTGAGGCATTAAAAAGAATGGAGGATTATAAGATAACTGTTCTTATCGTGGTTGATGAAGAAAGAAAACCTATAGGAATTATCCACATGCATGATATTTTAAGGGCGGAAATTCTTTAACTATTGTGTTATAATCTTTTAAGCATTAAAGGAGAAAGGGATGGAAGGCACATCAATAAAGCATGTTGTGTTGGGTATCGTAGCTATGGCTATTCCCTTAACCCTTATAATAATTGCTGGGAAACCGTCTACCCGTCCAACAAAGTTTCAAGCCTTATGGGAAGGCTACCTCAGATTTGTGAGGAGTATGCTTATTGACAATATTGGGAAGGAGGGTTTAAAGTATACCCCTCTTATATCCGCCATAGGTTTGTTTGTTTTCTTTTCAAACCTTTTAGGAATGGTTCCAGGTTTAGAGGCTCCCACGGGTAATATGAATACGACTCTTGCCATGGCAATAATAGTATTTCTTTACTATAACTTTGAAGGTTTTCGCAAAAATGGAATAGGGTATCTGAAACATTTTATGGGTCCAGTTCCTGCCATAGCTCCCTTTTTCTTCGTAATAGAGGTTGTTTCTCACTTTGCAAGACCTATCACACTTGCCTTGCGTCTCTTTGCAAATATGAAGGGCGGAGCTATATTGCTTGTATCTTTGGTAGGTGTTGTTATTCAGAATCCTTTCACTATGGCATTATCCCCCTTATTTCTCCTGTTTGTTATAGCAATAAAATTTTTAGCGGTTGTTATACAGACTTACATTTTCATGATACTTTCCGTTGTCTATCTTGCTGGGGCGGTTGCTCACGAGGAACACTGATATGAGAAAGGAAGAAGCATTATTAATACTTGAAGACAACAGGCACCAGTATGAGTCAGCCTTTAAATATGTTGCCAAGTTGGGGATGTCAGTTATTCTCCTTGTAATCCTTGAAGATATATATACACTTGAAAAAACTTCCACATCCCTTGGTGTACCCTTTTCTAAAGATCTGTTACCGAAGGCTAAGGAAAGGGTAAACAATAAAATTGATACTGTACTTGAGAAAATAAAAGTTGATATTGTGGAAAGAAATATTGTAGCTGGACCTATGGATGAAACCGCCATTAAATATATCAGTGATAAAGAGCCAGAAACAGTTATAATATGTTTTTCTGATTTTCATAGGTCTGTTAAGTTGGCTGATAAAATTGATAGAGACCTGATGATAATAAAGTTGAGAGGAGGTTAAAAATGGGAAAGATATTGTTTGCCATCCTTCTTACTTTGACAGGTTTTGCATCTGCGGAAGAGGCTGCGTCAGCATCTTCTTCTGATAAGGCTCTTTTCTACGGTCTTATGGCTATAGCAAGCGGACTTGCAATAGGTCTTGCAGCACTCGGAACGGGTATAGGTATGGGACAGGCTGTAAGAGGCACGCAGGAAGGTATTGCACGTAATCCCAATGTGGGAGGAAGACTGCAAACTGTAATGTTCATTGGCTTGGCATTTATAGAAACCCTGGCTCTGTATGCATTGATTATTGCTATAGTGTTTGTTTTTACAAATGTATTTTCTGGAAGAGCAGGATTCTGAGGGGAGTTTTTCCCCTTCCCTTTTATAATTAATTTGCGGGAGGCGCTGAAATGTCTAATGCATTAAAGCCCCATATATCAAAAAGGAAAAAGAGGAGAAAGAGTGGTTTTCTTGCTAGAATGTCAACAAAGAGTGGTAGAAAAATAATAAGAAACAGAAGAAGAAAGGGGAGAAAGAGGCTCGCACCCTCATGAAAGGACTTTTGGTTAGTCTTATAAAACTATGGAGATTGTTTATCTCTCCCCTCTACCCTCCCTCATGTAAATATCATCCTACATGTTCCGAATACGCGATACTGTCCGTGGAAAAGTATGGTATATGGAAGGGAAGCGTTAAAGCCTTGTACAGAATTTTAAGGTGTAATCCCTTTAGTAAGGGAGGTATTGATTATCCCTGATGGAAGGAAGAGAAATTGATACTAAAAGGCTTTTGCTGTTTTTTGTTTTTATGATCCTTTTTATTATATCCTATCAGTTTATAGCCTATTTCTTTATTCCCAAAGAGGATGTAGCCAATCAACAGAAGATACAAGAGAAGGAAGAAATAAGGATAGATAAGATAACTCTTCCCGATAAACCAAAATTAAATGAAAAGTCATTGTTTAAGTATGAATCGGAGGACTTTTATATAGAATTTACAAAACAGGGAGGAAGAATATATAAGTTCATAGACAAAAAGTATAACATGGATCTAATAACTGAGAGGGAAAGGGAGTTGAACCTTTTACCCCTTGAAATTGTAACCGGAAACCAGGATATAGATAGGATTATTAATACTGCGCAATATGAAATATTCGCTAAAGGCAACAAAATAGTTATGAAAACCTCGGAAGGGGATATAAATATTAGAAAAGTTGTTGAAGTTAAAGGAAAGTTAATGATAATTGAAATTGATGTAGATGGCATAGATAAGAAGATTTTTCTTAATGCGGGAACTTATCCTGAAGAACCTTCCTTTTATACGCATGCAGGTCCCGTTTTGAAAATAGGTTCGGATGTTTTAAGAATTGATGTGGATGATATAGTTGATGAGGAATTGTTTACAGGGAATATATTGTTCGCAGGAGAAGAAAGCAGATATTTCTTTAAAGGATTTGAGGGAAAAATAGACAGTGTTATTATAAAGAAAATAACAAAAGGTGAGGATAGATTTACATTCACATTCGTATCCTACAATGGACCTATAAAATTCTATGCAGGTGCAAAGGAATATGCCCGTTTTAGAGGGACGGAATTAACCGAAGCTATTGATTTCGGAACCCTCAAGATAATCGTTAAACCCATATTTTACATGCTTTACTGGGTTTATGAAAATACCGGTAGTTGGACACTTTCAATAATAGTGCTTACGTTGATTGTTAGGATACTCATGTTTCCCTTAGGGTACAAAAGCACAGTTGCTATGATGAAGATGTCCAAATTAGCACCTAAGATTGAGGAGATAAGGAACAAATATAAAAAAGATCCTGTAAAGATGCAGGAAGAAATGCTTAAGCTATACAAGGAAGCAGGATTTAATCCAGCATCGGGATGTTTACCTATACTGCTGCAGATACCCATATTTTTCTCACTGTATAAAGTGCTTATAATTACAGTGGATCTTAAATTAGAGAGATTTCTGTGGGTTTCAAGTCTTGCGGATAAAGATCCCTTCTATATACTGCCCATACTTATGGGTGGGTCAATGATACTTCAGCAAAAGCTTCACCCAAGTCCTGACAGTAGACAAAATTTAATTATGTATCTTTCAGCTATTGCTTTTACTTTCCTTTTTGCATCCTTTCCATCTGGCTTGGTATTTTACTGGACACTTAATAATATCTTAAATATATTACAAAGCTATATTATTAAAAGGGTAATGCTTAAATCCGATGGAAAGTAGGTATGAATATAAAAAATTTTCTCATACTTTCTCTATCAGTATCTGTACTTATTTTACTAATATTAATATATGGGGTTAGTTTCTTCATTTTTGATTCAATTATTGAAGACAGGGCTGTAAAACTCTCCAGGGCGTTAGCAAAGGAAACGTTCAACAATATGTATCAAATAATGAAGAGGGGGTGGACGAGGGAAGAAGTTCTTGAGTTTTTAAAATCCTTAAGTAGCTCCTACAAAGATACACCTTATGAGTTAGGTATATACAGGGGAGAAATAGTAAAAGAGCTTTTCGGTGAAGTTCCTGAACCTGAGAAATCAAAGGAGGTTATAGAAACATTTAAAACGAAGAAGCCTCTGTATGTGAGAAAGGGAGATACCTTTATATATACCTATCCCATTATAGGGAAAAGGGAATGTTTAAAGTGCCATGTTAATGCAAAAGTCGGTGATATCTTTTGTGTTCTTGAAGTTAAGCATGATATGGGCCCCGCACTTAAAAGCTTAAGACAGAGATTACTCATGTTTTTTATGTTTCTATCTCCCATTCCCATAGTTGGAGCCTTCGTTATAGGTTCTGTTGTTAGCAAAAGAATACATTCATCTGTAGAAATGTTAAGAAATAACGTAAAGAACATAAACAGAATAAGTGACCTAAGGCATATAGAAATAAAGAAGGGCAACATTCCCTTTAAGGAGATTGAGGATATATTCCAAGAAGTAAACACCCTTGTAACGAAGTTAAAAAGTGTTGCGATAGATAGAGATATACTTGAATTTGAAATAAAACTGTTGGAAAGGTTTGTTATCACTTCTGAAATAATCAAAGAATGGAGAACCTATGTGAAGGATCTTCTTTTCAAGATGAATGCTGTTGTGGAAACCCATGCTGTTTTTTGTGCTTTCCTTGAAGACGAAAGTATAAATATAGATATATTCTGGAAGGCTAAACCTTCTGTTAGGGCTCAATATATAACGGAAAATTTCATAAAGGAAAAACTTTCAAGTATATCCATATTTGCAACAGGTAAGATTGACAGTGCAGGTATATCGCATAACATAGGTGAGTCGGAAGGTACTTCCCTTGATTTTGCTGGTCTACACGACGTTGAAATATACACAAGAGTTGCTATCTTGGAGAAACCCAAAATTGCAGGCCTTTTCGGAATAATAGTCAAAAAGGGAGAAGCGTATAAAGATATAAAGGATCTTCTTATGAATGCAATGCTTGCTTCCCTTATAAATGTTATAGGATCATCAAAAGCCTTGTATAAGTACATTGAGGAAATTGAATACTACGCTACAAGGGATCCCCTTACTGGTTTATACAACAGAAGGCTGTTCGGTGAGTTTCTTGAGCATGAAATTGAAAGGGCAAAGAGAATAAATACAAATGTAGGTTTGATTTTTATAGATATTGATAACTTTAAGCTGATTAATGATACTTACGGTCATATATACGGGGATATGTATTTAAAAGAGGTTGCCCTTGCTTTGAAAAAAAGTATAAGGGAGGAAGATATAGCTGCGAGATACGGGGGTGATGAATTTGCAATAATACTTCCTAACTCTGATCTTGACACAACCTTTTTTATAGCAAGGAGGATCAAAAAGTCTATAGAGGATATATATGTTGTATCTTCAAAAGGTGTTTACATAAGATCCACCGTTTCAATAGGTATAGCAGTATTTCCTGAGCACGGTCAGACAACCATGGAGCTGTTGGCAAGTGCGGATAACATGCTGTTACAAGCTAAGGATCAGGGTAAGAACAGGATTTACGGTCCTATGGATGAAAGCATTGCCAAAGCAATGGAGAGATATAAAGAGGTGAGCCATCTTATACTTAAAGCTACGGAGAACAAAGATCTTATAACACCTCACTTCCAACCTATAATGAATCTCTCTCAAGAAAAGGTGGAAGCTTACGAAGTGCTTATGAGATTCGGAGATGAGCATATCCCGGCGAGTAAGTTTATTGATATTGCGGAAAGGATGGGAACTATTTATAAGCTTGATACCATTCTGTATGAAAAAACCTTTGAGAAGATATCTCACATAAAGGAGAAACATCCGGAGCTTAAATACTTCTTTCTTAATATGTCATCAAGGGCTCTTATACTTGAAGATTTTGTCCTTGATATGGAAAAACTTGCTGTTAAATACGATATAGATCCTGCTATGATAGTGTTTGAAATAACAGAGCGACAGGCGGTAAAGACGGAGGACCTGCTTATAAAGTTTATAACACGCCTAATAAATGCAGGATTCAGATTTGCCATAGATGATTTCGGATCAGGTTATTCGTCCTACTATTACTTGAGAAAGATACCTATACACTTTTTAAAAGTTGAAGGTGAATTTGTTAAAGGTATGGTCAGAAACAGGATGGACAGGGCTTTTGTTCACGGTATAGTTCTACTTGCGAAGGAGGCGGGTATAAAAACTGTTGCTGAACATGTTGAAACAAGACAAATCTTTGAAGCGGTGAAAGTAGCAAACTTTGATTATGCCCAGGGTTTTTATATAGGAAAACCTTCTCCTTATATATAATATTACCTATGATAATCTTGTTCGTCTTTACAATACTTTTTGTTTCATTCACCTTTGGTGATATAAAACTCATAACCCCCGCTCAATTGAAGGATTTTATCAAGGATGAAAATACTGTGATTATTGACTTAAGGAAGAGTATAAAGGATTACTGGAAAGGTCATATACCTAAGGCTCAGTGGGTTAATGTTGAGGCTTTCCGTTTTCCTAAGAATGGTGTACCTGCCTTTTTTATTGATACTGACTTGTTTGTTGAAAAATTGAAGGAGCTAGGTATAGATAGGAATACGAAGGTTGTTCTCTATGATGACAAAGGCACATTCATAGCTTTTTATGTAGCATGGGGTCTTGACCTTATAGGTCATCCAGAGATTTATGTGCTTGAAGGAGGATATAACAGGTATGTGGATGAAGGTTTTCCAGTAACAAAGGAGTATCCATCTGTTACTCCTAAGAAGGATTATGGCAATTATAAAGTAAGGGAAGATATAAGGGCTGATATTGAAGAGGTCAAGGAAGCACTAAAAAGCAAGGAATATATATTTCTTGATGCTAGACCTCCTGAGCTTTATAAAGGAGAAAGGGGATTTTGGAAAAGGCTGGGACACATAAAGGGTGCGGTTAACAGATTCTGGCGTCAGGATTTTGAGGAGGTAAAAGGTAAAAATGGTCTTAAGTACTACTTACTGAGGCCTAAGGATGAAATAGCTTTATTCTATGAAAGTTTAGGTATAGGCAAAGGAAAGAAGGTGATCCTTTACTGCGGACAAGGACTCATGTCAGCTGCCACCTACTATGTGCTGAAATATTACCTGAGGGTTAAGGATGAGGTAAAATTGTATGACGGTTCTTGGAACGAATATTCCCAAACAGAATTACCTGCAGAGCCTTGATCTTGCATATTCCATAAGTCCTCCCGCTTTAAGTATATCCATAAGCTCTTTTGGAAACTTAGTAGCTTTATAAACCTCTCCGGTCCTCAGTATTTTTATCGTACCCCCTTCAAGATCAACTTCAACTTCGTCGCCATGATTTATTTTATCTACCGCTTCAGGGGATTCCACTATAGGAAGTCCCATATTTATGGCATTTCTGAAAAATATCCTTGCAAAGGATTTGGCTATCACCACAGGCACTCCCGCATACTTTATGGCTATGGGGGCATGTTCCCTTGAAGATCCTGAACCGAAATTCCTCCCCGCCACTATGATATCTCCCTTCTTATGTTCCTTAGCAAAGCTGGGGTGTTCCGAATCTTCCATTACATGTTGGGCGAGTTCATAAGGATCCGATGTATTAAGATAGCGTGCTGGTATTATTTGATCCGTATCAACATTATCACCAAACTTCCAAACCTTCCCTCTTATGACATTTCCGCTCATAGTCTTTTTAATATATCATAAATTTGCTATAATTTTTACCATTATGAAAATATACAGGTTGAAAGAGCAAGATAATTTGAGGTCTATAACTATATTTCACGCTATGGCAAGACTCGGTTACGAGGGTTTGGTTGTTGTCTATCCTAAGGAGACATACATAAGTGTGGGTTACTTTGACAAAACACAAAGTATCATTGATGTGGATAAGTGTCGTGAGCTGGGGATACCTATAATAAGAAGGGAAGTAGGAGGAGGTCCTGTCTTGCTTGACGGCAATCAGGTTTTTTATCACCTTATAATGAAAAGGGGCGGATATAAACTCCCCTTTAAAATAGAAGAAGCATATGAAAAATATTCACAACCTGTAATAAGCACTTATAAAAGACTTGGTATTGATGTGTATTACAGACCTATCAACGATATAGCGGTTAAGGGATCCCACAAGAAGATAAGCGGTCAGGGTGCAGCTGATATAGGAGATTCTTTTGTTTTTGTCGGAAGTATATTGCTTAAGTTTGATACTAAGCTTATGTCTCAACTCTTCAGGGTACCAGAGGAGAAGTTCAGGGACAAGCTTTATAAAACATTGGAAGAAAACATCTCTTGGGTTGAAAAGGAAACAGGAAGGATGCCTTCAAGGGAGGAGGTAGAAGATATATTAATTGAAGAGTTTTCAAAGATTATAGATTTTAAAGGTGAAGGTACAATAGGTGATGATGTTATAGAGCTGGCTGATAAATTAAAGGAAGAGTTTACATCTGATAGGGTCCTGTTTGAAGACACAGGAAGGGAACATAGGGCAATAAAGATAAGAGAAGGGTTGTATGTAAGAAATGGAGTTCATAAGGCTAAGGGGGGTCTCGTAAAAAGTGAGGTATATGTGTGGGAGAATGTAATAGAAAATGTGCGTATATACGGAGACTTTACCTTATACCCCAAAGAGGCAATACTTGATCTTGAGGAGCATCTTATAGGCATACCCTTTGAAAAATCAGCTATTGAAAAGAGGGTTAACGACTTTTTTGCAAAGGACGGACTTGATTTCCCAGGAGTTACCACGGAAGACATAGTCAAAAGTGTTTACGGTGAGTGATTAAGTACCCATTTCCCATGATTCAAGGTATTCTTTTTGTTCTTCTGTAAGTTGATCTATCCTTACACCCATCGCGGAAAGTTTAAGTTTTGCCACTTCACTATCTATCTCATAAGGAACCTTGTAAACCTTCATATCAAGCCTTTTCGCATTTTTTAGAATAAACTCAGCACATAAGGCTTGATTAGCAAAGGACATATCCATTACGGAAGCTGGATGCCCTTCAGCAGAAGCAAGATTTATTAGCCTTCCTTCCCCGAGGAGATATATCTTTCTTCCGTCTTTCAAAGTGTACTCATCAACAAACTCTCTTATTTTTCTTTTTTCAACACTCATCTTTTCCAGTGCAGGTATATCTATTTCTACATTAAAGTGTCCTGAATTTGCTACTATTGCTCCGTCCTTCATAACCTCAAAATGCTCCTTTCTTATTACGGATGTGTTCCCCGTAACCGTAACAAAAAAGTCACCCACCTTTGCTGCTTCAATCATGGGCATAACAGTAAACCCGTCCATCTTCGCCTCTAAGGCTTTAATGGGTTCTACTTCAGTAACTATAACATTTGCTCCCATACCCCTTGCCCTCATGGCGACACCCTTACCGCACCAGCCATAACCCGCGACGACAAAGTTAGATCCAGCAATCAATCTGTTAGTTGCTCTAAGTATTCCGTCAATGGTTGATTGACCGGTTCCGTAACGATTATCAAACATGTGTTTTGTATAAGCATCGTTAACTGCAATTATAGGAAACTTAAGCACACCATCCTTTGCCATTGCCCTTAGCCTTATAACACCTGTTGTAGTCTCTTCCATACCTCCTTTAACCTTATTGCAAAGTTCCGGGTAATCCTTGTGCAGTGTAGATATAAGATCCGCCCCGTCATCTATAACTATGTCGGGTTCTTTTTCTATAACAGCCCTGAGATGGGAATAATATTCTTCTTTGCTTTCTCCCTTAATTGCAAAGACGGGTATCTCGTAGTATTTAACAAGAGCGGATGCAACATCATCTTGAGTTGATAAGGGGTTTGATGCGGTAAGAAACACCTCCGCACCACCCTCTTTCAGTGTTATAACAAGGTTGGCCGTTTCAGTGGTTACATGAAGGCATGCTGATATCTTCACTCCTTTAAAGGGCTTTTCCTTTCTGAATCTTTCCCTTATCGTTCTTATAACAGGCATATCTCTGTATGCCCATTCTATTCTTAGATTGCCCTTATCCGCCAAGGATAAATCTTTTACATCAAACTCCACTTCTTTCCTCCCTTTATGGATTAATGGCGGAGCCGACGGGATTTGAACCCGCGACCTCCGGCTTGACAGGCCGGCGTTCTGGACCAGGCTGAACTACGGCTCCTCAAAGGTATATAATAATATACCATATTAGACTTTTAAAAAGGAGCTTTTACTTCAGTGTAACCCTTGGGTACATTAAATAATTTTTTATTTATGTTTATCCTCTTTACAGATTTAATATTAACTTCTCCTCCTTGCATTTCCCATTTTATAGGTACGCCGTACATTTTTATATTTTTATTCACAAACTCCTTCAAATCTTTTAATATATCCGGATTATTCTTGCCGAAATCTGTCATTTTTGCAGCTGTAATAAGCAAATTTATCTTCATTTTTTCTGCTCCTATTAAGTCTTTGTTATCCTTTGTGAACCATGCTACAACTTCTACACCTCTTTTGCCTTTTTGCATCCCTCCTGCTTTTATTATGATTTTTCTGACTCTGTATTTACCTATCCTTTTATACTCATTTGTCGGTTTTAGTACATCTTTTTTTACATAACACTTATTTGTATTAGGATCGCATTCAATGAATGAAGCCATAAAACTTAATATCATAAATTCTGGTATGTGGGAAAAATCTGTGTAAGTTTTCTTTTTATGATCAATAGAAAATATATTTACTTTGTTATCTGAGATCTTCTGTATCAACGAAGTTTCTTTCTTTATTACAGGTGGTATTGAATTTCTAACATTATCTGGAAGTTGATCCATATCCATTTTTATATCTGTTTTTGTATCTATCCTCATTGCATTTTTAATTATGTAAACTGTGGATACGCTTTCTATTTCTACATGGGCTTCTTTTCCTTTAGATTCTTGAATAACCATATATCCGTTAATTGGAAATGACAAAGAGGATGTTACAAGGAACGCTATTATTAGTTTTTTCATACCTCACCTTTATTTAAGCCGGGCTATTTATACCCCGCCTTTAGGGAGCATCCATAACCCGGCAGGCGGCATTTGGATGCTCTTCATATATTATAACTCTTGTATAAGATAAAATTTTAACTATTATGCTTACGGAAAGAAAGTCCCTTGAATCAAGAGAGCTTACATTAATAAACGAAATAGCTAAGGTTTTGAGTAAAGGAGCTTCTGTCGATAATGCTGTTGATGAAGCCCTTAAGATAATGTACTCGTTCTGGGATGTAAGATACAGCTTTATAGCTTTATACAACAAGGATTTGAAGGTTTTAAATATAACCCATGCCTTCGGTCTATCAAAGGAGGAAATAGAAAGAGGTATATTCAGGAAGGGCGAAGGTATTACGGGTAAGGTATTTAAAACGGGAATACCAGTAGTTATATGGGATATTGAAACTAACAAGGCGTTTGCGAATAAAACGAGAATAAAGGAAAAGCTAAAAGAAAATGAATCTTTTATAGCAGTGCCTATAAGGGTAGGCGGAGAGATAATAGGTGTTCTTGCTATATTTAAATCCTTTGATGGTAAAGAGAGTGTTGAAAGAAGCCTTGAAGTTTTAATCATAATAGGGACCATACTGGGTATGTTCTTAAGACTTAATCAGAAAATGACAGAGGAAAGAAGGGAGTGGGAGGAAGAGAAAAGAATACTTACAAGGGAACTTACAGGCAAGTATAACATAGATAATATTGTAGGTAGCAGTCCTGCTATCAGGAACTTGATAGATATAATTGAAAAGGTAGCAAGGACTGATAGTACGGTTCTCTTACTCGGGGAAAGCGGTACGGGAAAAAGTCTTTTTGCGAAAACGATACATGCCTTGAGTGAAAGGAAGGATAAACCTTTTATAACTATAAACTGTGCTGCTATTCCAGAGCATTTGCTTGAATCTGAGTTGTTCGGATATGAAAAAGGTGCTTTTACAGGTGCTTATGCGTCAAGAAAAGGTAAATTTGAACTTGCAAACGGCGGTACTGTGTTCCTGGATGAAATAGGTGATATGCCCTTATCTTTACAACCTAAGATACTGAGGGTTATTCAAGATAAGGAAATAGAGAGGATAGGCGGGGATAAGACTATAAAGGTAGATGTGCGTATTATAGCTGCTACAAACAGGGATCTCAAAAAACTGGTTGAAGAGGGTAAATTCAGGGAGGATCTTTATTACAGGCTGAATGTTATACCCATTTATATACCCTCCCTTAGAGAAAGAAGGGAGGATATACCCTTACTTGTTGAATACTTCCTTGATCTTTACAACAAGAAGCATGGTAAGAAGGTTAAGATAACACCCGAGGCACTAAAGGTAATGATGGATTATGAATGGAGTGGTAATGTCAGAGAACTGGAAAATCTTATAGAGAGGCTTGTTGTTATGAAGGACGATGTTATAAGGGACATTGATTTACCTCCCTATATACTCACAACGAGAATAAACAAGGAAAAGGCGGTAAGCAATATGCCCCAATATATAGAAAGGACCGAAAGGGAAAAAATTATTGAAGCTTTAGAAAGGACGGGATATGTGAAATCAAGGGCTGCAAAGCTTTTGGGATACACTTTAAGACAGCTTGATTACAGGATAAAGAAGTACGGTATAGAAATAAAGAAGTTTTAGGGTTGAAAATTCCGTTAAGAATATTAAAATATAATTATATGCTTATATTCTTTAGGAGGAATCAGCCATGATAATAGGTGCAGATGTTCAAAAACAGCTTGAGGATGTATTTTCAAAGGAGCTTGATAAGGATGTTAGGATAATACTGTTTAGTCAAGCAATAGGTTGTGATACGTGTGAAACTGCGGAACTTTTATTTAAAGAGATTTCAGAATTGTCTCACGGCAAAATAAAATTAGACATATATTCACCGGTTCTTGATAAAGAGATTGCCCAGAAGTACGGTATAGAAAGGGTTCCCTCAATAGTTATAGAAGGGGATAAGGATTACGGTATAAGGTACATAGGATTGCCTTCCGGTCTTGAATTTTCAACCATAGTACACGGTATTATTAATGTTTCAAAGAGAAGGCCTAATCTTTCTGAGAAAACAATTGAGGAATTAAAGAATATTGATAAAAAGATAAACATAAAGGTTTTTGTTACAACAACCTGTGGTTATTGTCCTCAGGCTGCAATAACTGCGATGAACTTCGCTATCGCAAGTGACTTTATAGATGCTTATATTATAGATGCTTCTGAGAATTATGATCTTGCGGAGCGTTTCCAAGTGGTAGGAGTACCCAAAATAGTTATAAACGATGGCCTTGTTGAATTTGTGGGTGCTCAACCGGAAAATAACTTCCTTGGATATGTACTTTCCGCTTACAGACTTTTGGAACAGGGAGTCAATTCATGATATTATTTTTTAACAAGGAGGGGGTAAAGGCTGAAATATGCGCTTATATCCATTTTGGTTTGCTCCCTGACTCTTCATTCAAGGGAGCTGACTGCTTGTTACAAAGCCTATTTTTTTATATTCCCTGTTGCGAGATCATGTATAACCTACAAGGTAAAGGGTGATATACTTGAAATTAAAAGCTTTGTAAAAACAGTAGGTGTAGGAAAACTCGCCCACAAGGTAAATAATAGGGGAGGGGCAATTATTAGGATAGGAAGTTTAAATCCGAAGCATTTCTTTCTTCATCAAGAAGAAGGTAAGTTTAAAAGGAGGATGATTTATTACTTTAATGCCAATAAGAACAGTATAAGGATAAAGGTAACAAAGTACAAAGGACTTACTGATGAAGTAGAGAAGGTTGTGGATGAAATACATTCTTACGACGGATACAAGGATCCTTTTACCGCTTCTATTGATCTTTATACGGAAGTTGGTGCAAGGAAAAAAGGATATTTGAAGGTTTTTTATGATGGTGAAAAGTACAAAATACCTTACTTTATAGTTGGGGAAGTAGTGGTTGCAGGAAGGGAAGTATGGCTTGTTGAGGTTGAACCAGATATAAAAACTGAAGGGCTTATGAAACCCAAGGGAAAATGGTATCTTTGGATTGATAAAAGGAGGCGATTGCCTCTTAAAATGGAACTTGGGTTTACTCTGGGATCAACTATTGTTGAGCTTGAAAGTATGAGGGGTGAGGAGGATGTTATTTCTGAATTGGTAAAGTGAATATATTAGGCTTTGTTGTATAATGGGTTAAATGAAGCGTGATTTTATAGATCTGTGGCAGATATCCCCCGAGGAAGCCTGGAGTATATTAGAACTTACCCTTTATATAAAGGAAGGTAGCAAGGATGTAAAGGATGTACTTAAAGGTAAGCATATTGCACTTTTATTTTCAAAACCTTCAACAAGAACAAGGGTTTCTTTTGAGATAGCAATAAATCAGCTCGGGGGTATAAGTTACTTTCTTCAAGAAAGCCAGTTACAACTCCAAAGGGGTGAAGATGTCAAGGATACAGCAAGGACACTTTCACGGTATCTTGACGGCATAATAATAAGGACCTCCTCCCATACATGGTTAGAAGAATTTTCTCAATATTCCACTATTCCTGTTATTAATGCCCTTACGGACAAATCCCATCCCTGTCAGATTCTCAGTGATGTATTTACATTGTACGAAAAGTTCGGCAAAGGTATAAGGGAATTAAAGATAGCCTATGTAGGTGACGGTAATAATGTGTGTAATACATGGCTTGTAGGGGCTGGGCTTTTCGGTTTGAATCTCTATGTAGCTAACCCGGAAAATTATGAGCCGAGCAGTTATTATCTTCAGGCGGGAAGGGATCTGGCTGAGGTTACTGGTGGTAATATATACCTAACTACAAATCCCAAAGATGCCGTTAGGGATGCGGATATTGTATATACCGATGTGTGGTTCAGTATGAACGATCAACATGATGAGGAAAAATACAATGCATTAAAACCTTTCCAGGTTAATGAAGAGCTTTTATCTTATGCAAAAGAGTCAGTACTTGTTATGCACTGTCTTCCTGCAAAAAAGGGTCAGGAGATAACTGAGGAAGTGTTTGAAAAATATTCCTCATTTATTTTCACCCAGACTGAAAACAGGTTGCATACACAGAAGGCACTTTTATATTTTCTGTATCAAGGTAAATAGAGGATGGGATCCTGTCTTATACCGTATTTGATAACTTCATAATGAAGATGAGGTCCAGAGGTTCTCCCCGTTGACCCAACATAACCTATTATCTGACCCTTTTCAACCTTTTCTCCGTATCCCACCGCATAATCAAGGAGGTGACCGTAAAGGGTAACAAAGCCGTAACCGTGATAAACTATTACAGTTTTACCGTAGCCTCTTACCCACCCTACATATATTACCCTTCCCGAAGATGTTACATTTACGGGCGTGCCGTAAGGCGCAGCTATATCAACACCAGTGTGAAATTCTTTAACCCTCCTGAATATTCTCCATCCGAAATCGGAAGTTATTAGACCAACAACGGGCCAGATATCCGGTTTTACCGTATCAACTATCTTGACATCTGCAAGATCTTTTATTATAGCTTCTTCTCTGTATTCTCTTTCTTTTATGATCCTTTTAATTTCATCCTCCACAGGAAGTATATCCGTTCCGTTAGCACCTGGTTTGTAGCTATATCCTCCTATACCGTAGTCATTACTGCTGTTTAATGAAAGTACGGGTAGTAGCAAAAATATAATCACCCACCTATGTTGTAGAACCCTCCTCATCAAGATAAAAAACCTCATCACTTATTGGTTCATTCCATCTTTTAAAGCCTGGTAATGTTTCTATTCTGTACCATGCGGATCTGTACCATATATCCCTCGGCGATTTTTTTACGGGAGCTATTTTTGCTGCCTTTGTTTTTTCATGATACTGCCAATTCATGTAATGGTTGAAATCCTTAACTATATCTGTTATAACAACACCGAAATTGTTGATAAGCTCTTGTTGAAAGTTATGCCATCTGAATAAAGAAGAATCCCTTAATGTAAGACCGAAATATCCTGCACATCCTTCCCTTTTTAAAAGGGATATACCTCTTCCTGTAAAAGCTTTAAAGGCTGCTATGGTTTCGGGAGGATCCGTTATAAAAACATCAAAGGTACCTATCCATTCTTCTGGAAATGGATTTCTAAGATCCCAAACTATAGCCTCCGCGTTATCAATGCCGAGTTCTCTAAATACCTTCTTATCAAATTCTATAAGTCTTTCATCTATATCAAGTATAAGTACCCTTTTAGCTTTTCTTGTGAGAGCAACTGCCAGTCCAGTAAGATCATCTTCTGCTCCCATAACCATTATTTCTTTTCCTCTTAAATCACCCCTTGAGTCAAGGAACAACACCCTTGAAACTGTTGTCTCGGGAGTTACTGCACCCTGGTCGTAATCTTGTATGGGCTCCGGTCTATCCTTGGCAATTTGAACAAAAGTTCTGTAGAGCTCAATGTCATCATAAAATGGAATGCCTCTTCCGTCGCATGCATTACATTTGTGATCTTTTACAGTATAAATTCCTTCCTCTTCAATAAGATCTTTACCCGCTTGTGTTAGTAAAATATTTTCCTTATCATCAATAAAAAGAATATTTTTCTCTATGAGTATCTTTACTATGCTTGAAGCGGCAGGAACTGTAAGATCAGCCCTGTCAACTATTTTCCAAAAGTCCTGTTCTTGTTGTACAGCAGATAACAATCTTTCCACATTTCTTCTGTGTATTTTTACACCGCTGTCTTCCTGAGCTTTTTTTGCCACTTCCGTGAGTATGTCCAACTACCGCACCTCCTTTTATAATTTTGAAAATCAGGATTTATATTATATCAGATGAGGCTTGATAAGTTCTTGGTTGATAGGGGATTGGTAAAATCTAGAGAAGAGGGGCAGGCACTTATAATGATGGGGTGTGTACTTGTTAACGGAAAGGAGATAACAAAAGCGGGTTATCAGGTAAAGGGTGATGAAAATATAGAGATAAAAGAAAGGATGAAATATGTTTCAAGGGGAGGGTACAAACTTGAGAATGCCCTTGATCGCTTCCGTATTGATGTCAGCGGGATGGTTGCATTGGATGTGGGTTCTTCAACGGGAGGGTTTACCGATTGTCTTTTGCAGAGAGGAGCAAAAAAGGTTTATGCGGTTGATGTAGGTAAAGGGCAGATGGATCTTAAATTGCGTCAGGATCCAAGAGTAATTCTTTATGAAAAACTTGATGCAAGAAATATAGGCAAGGAACATGTACCGGAGAAAGTGGATATAATTACAGTGGATGTTTCCTTTATTTCCCAATGTAAGATACTTTCCAATGTTCTTTCCTTTCTGAAAGATAGTGGAATACTTCTTTCCCTTGTAAAACCTCAGTTTGAATTATCCCCAAAACAGGTAAGAAAGGGAATAGTAAGAAGCGTAGAGGATAAGAAGGAAGCTATAAGAAAGGTGGTGGAATGCATTAAAAAGGAAGGTTTATACATAAAGGGTATCGTTAAAGCTTTTCCAAAAGGTACTAAGGGAAATGAGGAATTTTTTATCTGTGCTAAAAGTGAAAAACCTGATATAAATATAGATAATGAAATTGGAAGGGCAGTTTATGAATAAAATGTTTGTGAATAACACATTAAGGGGAGAGGTGGGTGTTTATCCTTTAACAGCGGAGAACCTCTTCAGGATAGGTACAGCTATAGCCATGGTTTTGGAAGAGAAAGGTTATGTGGATATTACTATGTGCCTTTGCAGTATTGACTTTGCTACTCTCTCAATTGCTGTAGGATTTATGGGAGGCGGCGGTTCCGTATTTATCAACGGAAGTGCATCCTTGTGTGTTAAGGGTAAATATGATGGTGAGATATATACCCTTGAGATAGAAGGACTTTCCTATGAGGATTTTGATAAGGTGGAAAGGATACTACTTGGGAGAAATATATTAAAGAGGAAAAAGGGTAAGCATATAGGAAAAATAACCTACTGCAGGGGTCTGTAAATAATGGATGTTAAGAAGGAGTCTTTAGAACTGGGAAGGGAAACCATAACGCTTCTAATTGAATATGGAACACAAATTGACGATATATACAGAAGATTCAGGGAGTTGAGATTAAGATGCAACGAGCTTTCCTTTCAGTCCGCTCTGTTGAATGTGGAACATGCATTCTTTATGGTTGTTCAAAGTATGAATATACTTAGGGAACAAATAAAGTTGTTAGAAATAGCAAAAGAAAGGAAGGAGGTGGAATGAAAGCTATTAAAGCCCTTCTTCTTGATAAGAAGGCTGAACTTTTTGAGATACTGGGTGATATTTTTAATGTAACCGGTCACAAGTTGATAGTAGCAAAGACCGAAGATCAGGCATTGGATCTTCTTAAGGCGGTTGATGTGGACATAATACTATTACCCTATGAGGATAGGGACTTTTGGGTTCACTCAAGGAAAGACCACGGTATAAAAGGAATATATCCCATGTTCATAGGAGAAAAGGAGGAGGAGCTCAGAGACATAGTTGAAATGGGTTTTTCCTACGTCAATTTCATAATGAAACCTTTTAATCCCCTTGATCTTCTCAACAGAATAGGACATCTTTCAACCCTTGAAGAACATGAGGATCTCTCTGTCTTCGGCTTGCTTAATGTACTTATAGAGATGGAGAAACATGAAGAAACAGGATATGTGGAACTGTCGCATAATGATGAGAAATGCATACTTTTTGTAGAGGGTGGAACCGTTAAGGAATCCACATGTGATACTGATGTTTTAAAAGGTCTGTTCGTCAAAGAGCCTGATATAACCAAGCTTCCCATTGTTGAGGACTTTGTTGCCAAGGAGCAGTTTAACTCAACAGATGATCTTATAGAAAAACTGTGGGTTGAGATGGAAGAGGTAGTTGAAGAGAAAGTGATAGAAGTAAAATTTGAGGATAGACTAAAAGAGCTTATAAGGGAAGTTGAGGAGGATGTATATTGCATACAGTTCCGCAGTGATAAGGATCTCTTGAGTAAAAATGCTTATCTTAGGGTGTTTAGAAATGGTGATACAAAGATAAACATGCTTATAAATCCGTGGCATCAGATAGTATGGGGTGATATAAAGGCATGTATTGAACACCTCATAGGTGATATTAAATCACTGCACATAGTTATGCTCTTGACTCAAGATGTGTTTAAAAACCAGAATATTATCAGGATAATGGAGGCTAATCCAAAGGTTACTCTTATAACCACGAGAGATATAGTGCATTCAATGAGGCTTGCGGGTATGCCAGCCTTCAAAACGAGAACTCTTGATCTTTTTAGATATTTCAAGGTGACCCTTGCTACGGGTCATACGCTGAGTTTTATACCCGCCCCATACACGCCATATAAGGGTAACTTTGCGGTTATGGAAAGGGAGAAGGGAATACTTTATACATCAGAGATTTTCAGTTCAATGATCCCCGCATCACGCTTGTCTGATATAACAGCATTTGATCCGCATGGTATAAAAATATTCCACATGATACATATGCCCCATTCGGAAGGTGTGAAAAACTTTATAAATAGCTTAGAGGAATTACCTAAGTGGATACTACCCGCTTATGGCAGTCTGTTGAAGGGTGAGGATGTTCAAAAGGCTGTAAATGTTTTGTCAAAGGTTAGTATGGGTATTGAACTTCCTATCATAAGGGATAAACAGGAAGCTATACTGATACTGAATGAAACCTTATCCTATATAAAAGGTAGGATAGACGGGGAGCTTTTCAGGGATATACTTTCCGAACTTGAAAGGTTTGCATTAATAGAAAAGGGTAGGATAGTGGATGTACTGACGGAACCTTCCATCACCATTGATCAACTTTTCATATCTCTTTGTAACGTAAAATCTGTCAGTGATGAAATAATGTACGATATACTAAACTTTATAAGTGAAAGGGAGGTTATGCTTCCCGCATTTATGTGCCTGTAGTTTTTACTACCTCAGAAAAGTATCTTATAAGTATCTCCTTGGGGGGTGTCTTAAGGTTTTTATCCTTTAAAGGTATTGCGTATGGTGAAATTTTTAGCTTTCTTTCTTCCTGTAAACTTAGTTTAAACCTTATTGTGGGAGAACACACCGTTCCTCCCCTTCTTCTGCCGACCGGTGAGCTTTCACCCACGAAGAAGCCGAGCATTTTCAAAGCTTTCCTGACACACAGAGCGGATGTATATGATACCCATACTCCGTCTTCTTTGAGTTTACTTGTTATCTCGCGCAGTAAATCAATGGTCCACATCTCTGGATTTCTGAAAGGTGAAAAGGGGTCGTGGAAAATAGCATCAGCCTTATCTTTTATAGAATCTATTGTGTTTCTTATATCCCCCTCTATAAGTTCTATAAGTATCCCTTGCCTTTCCAATGCATCCCTATTCTTCCATACCTTATTATGAAGATTTCCGTATGGTTCGGGCATGGGCGGTAATTTAGAGGGAAAGGTTTTGTCAAGTCCGTATATCTTAATTTCTATCGTGGGGTTAATGTTTTTTAGATGATGTATAGCTACCACGCTGTTATATCCCAATCCGAAGCCTATGTCTATTATAATTATCTTCTTGCTTTTCTTTGCTTTATCAATAAGCCCAGAGGGTAGAAGGAATTTTTCATAGCATTCCCTTACCGCACCCGCATATACACTGTGGTATGGTTCTCCGTATTCCTTGCTTATAAGCGTGAAGGAGCCGTCCCTTGTTTTTATTATTTCCCCCTCCGCCTTTATTGAGGGTTTGTACCATCTATTAAGTTCCTTTTCTACCCTTAGGGCTTCTTCCTCAGAAAGTTTAATACCGAATTTTTCCGCAACTCCTCTTATATACTCTACCATATAAAGTGTTTGCCTATTCTGTCAAACCTAGGATTTAATATTGCATAGAATATTTGTCGGAAGGCTGTAAACGGTGTAACATCGGTGGTTCTTATAGGGGGTACCTTGCCAGAGAAGTAAATCACAAAGGCTTTTCCCACTATTTTATCCCTGGGCAGGAATCCCCAGTATCTGCTATCTTCACTGTTATCCCTGTTGTCTCCCATAACAAAGTATGCGTTTTCTGGAATCTTAGTAGGAGGAAGGTTAATACGAGGTACCAAGGGATCTTTGTAAAGTGCTATTAGATGTTTAACACCGTTAGGGAGAGTTTCCTCGTATATGAGCCTTTCGTGACCTCCGTCTTTATCTCTGCCAACAAGTTTGAGCGGTAGTTCCTTGCCGTTTATGAAAACCCTGTGACCCCTTATTTCTATCGTGTCACCGGGCATTCCTATTATCCTCTTTATGAAGTCTATATCTGGATTTAAGGGCCATTTGAACACAACAATGTCTCCCCTCTTCGGTTCTGTAAATCTGTAAACCAATTTATTAACCAATATGAAATCTCCCACGAGTAAGGTGGGTTTCATGGAACCTGAAGGTATGTTGAAGGCTTGAACAAAGAAAGTCCTTATTACCAAGAAGACTGCAATAATTATAGCAAATTCAATTATCCACTTCCTTGTCTTATCCATTAGACATTCACCCCCTCATATTTAGCCCTTAATTGTCCGCATGCCCCGAAGACTTTCTGCCCCTTGCTAAATCTTATAAAGCATGATATTCCGTTTTCCCAAAGTATTTTTTGGAAATTTATTATATTTTCAGGTTCCGGTCTTTTGTAAGGAAGGGTGGGGTAAGGGTTATAAGGTATTATGTTGACTTTAAACCTTTTTTTGTACCTTCCTATTAACTTTACCAATTCAAGAGCGTCTTCAGGTGAATCATTTATATCCTTTATAAGTACATACTCAAGGGTTATCCTTCTATATGGCTTCAGAGGATATTCTTTTAGAAGATTCATAAGTTGCCTAAGCTTATTAGTTTTGCATATAGGCATCAATGTTTCCCTTTTTTCTTGAGAGGGGGCATTTATTGAAACCGCAAGATTCACTTCAGACATTACTGGATCGTGAGCCATTCTCCTTAGCTGGTATATTATACCGCTTGTGGATATGGTTACCCTCCTCTTTGATAGGTCAAATCCCCAAGGCATGGTAAGTATTTCAACCGCTTTCCTAACATTTTCATAGTTGGCAAGTGGTTCACCCATACCCATAAATACAACATTCCTTACCTTAACACCGGATATCTTTTGAACTTGGAGAAGCTGGTCCACTATCTCCTCTGTTCTAAGGTTTCTTTTAAGACCGTCAATAGCGGTGGCACAAAAGGTGCACCCGATAGCACAGCCTACTTGTGAAGAAACGCAGAGGGTATAGTGATCCCTTTCTTTTATAAGTACAGTTTCTACAATATAGCCGTCCTCTGTCTTAAAAAGAAACTTCTCAGAATCGGAAGAAGTAACCCTCTTTATAAAGTTAAGGGTGTTTATCTTAAAGTTTTTCTTCAAATACTTACGAAAATCTTTGGGAAGATCCGTCATTGCTTCAAAATCCGTAATTCCCTTTTTGTATATCCATTTAAGGATTTGATCCACCCTGTATCTTTCAAATCCTCTGTTAACAAATAAGTCAATCAGTTCATCTTTTGTATAGGATGTAATGACCATAGCAAATATAATATATCACTCAAAGTATTCCGCACCACAATTTTCCGTTTCCCACACTACAACCTTTTTAAGGGATGGGAATTTTACCTTCACCTTCTCATAAATCCACTTTGCTACATTTTCTGCACTCGGTGAAAAGTCAAATATATCATTTAGGTGTTTGTAATCGGGGAGAATGTCTTTTAAAAATCTGTCAACTTCCAAGAAGTCAATGCCCATTCCGCCTTTGTCAACCTTATCAGCTTCTATGTATAGCTCTACCATCCAGGTGTGTCCGTGAAGAGGTTCAGGTTTGCCGTGGTAGTCTGTGAGAAAGTGGGAAGCGTTAAATTTCCTTTTTACTCTTATAATCCAAGCCATGCCTTTCCGCCTCCTTTATTATCCTTTTAACTTTATACATCCTTTCGTCCGCTTTCTTTAATAGCGTTTCAAGATCTTTACCGTCCTTAGGAAAGCATGCGTATCCAGTACTCAGAGTTATTTTAATACCTTCCTTTTCAAAAAATACCTTATTCTGTAGTCTGTAAATTATGTTAAGTACATTGACGCATGGATCATCTGGTATAAATACAAGAAACTCATCACCTCCCCATCTTCCTACTATATCGTTATGCCTGAGGGAATCCTTTATCTTGTTTGCTATAATTGAAAGCACCGCATCTCCTGTAACATGCCCAAACTTATCATTTATAAGTTTAAAATTATTTAGATCTATTAGAATTATACTGAAAACATGATCAAGTTTTATAGCTTTTTCAATTTTATCTTTAAGTAATTCTTCTAAAAACACCCTATTATAAACGCCTGTAAGAGAATCATAGATTGCTATTTTTTCAAGTCTTTTCATTGAAAGTATTAATTTTACAAGACGAATGAAGGAATAAAATATAATAAACAAACCAACAAAGGTTAAAGTAAGGGATAGATAAGGCTTTTCAATCACAAGTATAAATAATCTGGAAAAAAAGAGAAAAAGAAGACCTGTTAATAGTATTAAAAGATATCTTCTGAAATCTTTATTTAGAATAATTATTACTGTTGCAGTTATTGTGAATATTATGAAAATGAATAGTTCTAAAATGAATATGTTTTCGGAAGTCACTACAAAACCTCTTAACTCTTATATCTCAGCCTATAATTTCCTTAGCTTTTTTAAGGCACGAGTGTACTGCAAACATAAGTCCATGATTGTCCCATCTGTCAAATTTTTCAATAATCTGTTTTTCTCCGTTTTTAATCCTTATGTATATATAGTTGAGGGCTTCCCTTACTAAAGGAGTATCGCCGAGTTCTCTAATAATTCTATCTCTAACTTCCGGTGGTAAAGGTATTTCCTCCACTCTCAACCTCCAAAGAACTGCTAATAAAGTAAGGTGTTAATCCAAAATATATTTTAAAAAATTTAAACCTGTAAGTGTATCCGTATATTATATAATTTCCCTCTTCAAGCTCTGGGGATCTGCTACAGTCACAACAATATATTTCTTTACCTTTGTACGGTTTTATAAACCATATAACATTCTTTCTGGGAGAGTAAATGTTTATGCGATTGTTTTCCATCCATATTATGAAAGGTTTTTCATCAAATACGATAACAGTTTTTCCCTCCTTAAGGGCTTTTACGAAATCTTTTTCGCTTTTTATGGGTCTTTTGGAGAAAATATAGTTTCTGAAAATCTTGAAGGAAAAGGAATAGTTTGGGAACAGAAGTTTCTTTTTTGAATCAACATAATAGAGCTTTACATGATGATCCAAGCCTCCTACTGTTTTTATAAACCAGTTTTTTTCTATTATCTTTTTTGTATAGTATTCTATATCAATAAGTCTTCTTAGATAATAAGGCATGTTGTTTTTTAAAAACGGATAAAAAAGAATATAGGAAAAACATAAAAGTATCACTCCGAGTTTATTCTTTTTAAGTACATCCTTTACATTTATAACTTCCAGAGGGGTACCTTTATCAACCTTCCCCTCCCATATATACTTGGGGTTAAATGGATGAGCTATTACTTTTACCTCACCTAAGTCTATTATATCTCCTTCTTCTACCCTCTTTTCTTCTGCCACTATAAAATCGCCTACTACATGTTGGGCAACATCCTTATTTCTGTGATCTGAAATAACTACAAAATCTATACCACACTCTTCTTTTGCCTTTTTTATATCCTCAAGCTTCCCCAAGGAATCGTAGGAAAACTGTGTATGTATGTGAAATTGAAATGAGTAAATGTAAATATTTGGTATATCAATTATTGTTTCACATCTGTTTGCTCTCAAAAATTTTACCGGTAGTAAAAAGAGCCATATACCAAGAAAAATGTATATTAATAGTATAAGTAAGAGTACGGTCATCTTATATGCATCTTTTCTCTTACTTCTTCCATGGTTCTTTCCGCAATATCTTTTGCTGTTTTGCTTCCCTCTTCAAAAATTTCGTGTATTACTTTTATATCTTTCGCTATTTCCTTTCTTTTTTCCCTAACCGGTTCAATAACACTTATAACATTGGGTATGAGCTTACGCTTACATTCAACACAACCAAGTTTACCTTCCTTACAGTTCCTGTAAATCTCCTCTATCTCATCCTTGTTAGGATTCATAATCTTGTGATATGTAAATACCGCGCATATATCGGGTCTGCCTGGGTCATTTTTTCTGAGCTTTTGGGGATCGGTAAACATCTTTAATATCTTTTCTTCTATCTCTTTGTTTTCATCAGAAAAGAATATGGCATTTCCGTAAGATTTACTCATTTTCCTACCGTCTATACCGGGTATTTTGGGTGTTTCTGTTAAAAGGGCTTTAGGTTCCGGGAATGTATTACCGTAAAGATGATTAAACCTTCGTGCTATTTCCCTTGTCATTTCTATGTGGGGTAACTGGTCCTCACCTACTGGGACACCTTCCGCTTTATATATAAGTATGTCCGCAGCTTGTAAAACCGGGTAACCCAAAAATCCGTAGGTATCAGTTTCATAAAATTCCCTTTTTGATACATTTATTTTCTGTAACATTTCCTTTTCAATTAATCCATTAAATAGGGCTTCAACAAAGTTTTCCGCCAATGAGTCTATAAGATGTTCTTCAAATCCCTCAAAATCTTCAACCTTGTAGGGTAGCAGATTTATAAACTGTCTAACCGCATCCCTTATACCACCCCTGAATTGTATTTCAAGATCTTGAATCTTCAATAGATTGTACTTCATATCCTTATAAGTGGGATTCCATTCAAGCCAACTTTTTGGAGTTATCATGCCGAGTAGAAGGTACAGTTCCGCATGCTGTTTTACACTGGATTGGCGGAACAATACACTCTTTTTTGGATCAAGCCCCATCGCAATCCAATCCACCATTAGTTCTTCTATGTTTTTTTCCAATTCACTTACATCCTTGTACGAAGTAGTTAAGGCGTGCCAGTCCGCTATGAAGAAAAAGGTTTCTTCTTTTTCCTGAAGATCAATCCAGCTTTTTATAACTCCATAGTAGTGACCTAAGTGTAATTTTCCTGTTGGTCTCATGCCACTTATTATTCTCATAAGGAAGTATTTTATTATCTTCCAAAAATTAATGCTGTATAGAATATAACATTATGGACTGGAAGATAATGGATATAGGGGAAAAGAGGGCATGTATTGTTACAGAATTAAATCAGTATGAAAGAGATAAACTTGTTGACATTATAAAGGGGGAAGGTATAGATGAGTTACACCTCGGAATGTCTGGAATAAGCGCCATGCTTGACTTTTTAAGGAAAATTCCCCATCTCAAAAGGCTATATATTGTAGGGGATATAAGGGGTGTAGATCTTACTCCTATAAATGAACTTCATGATCTTGAGCTTTTATTTATATCAAGGAAGCCCGATGACGATACATGGATAGACTTTTCAAATTTAAAAAAGCTGAGGATTCTTTATATAGTATGGTGGAAGGGTGTTAGGAATATAGAAACGCTTGAGAACCTTGAAGAACTAAGGATAGGCATGTTTTCAAACAAAGATCCCGTGTACGATGGGAAAGATTTAACTCCATTCTCTAATATGAGAAAGTTAAAGGAACTGAGTTTTGACGGGGCTCCTAAGAAGCTTAAAAGTTTGAAGGGTATAGAGAATCTTAAAAATCTTGAAGTGCTTCATCTCGGATTGATTACAAAACGTATGGACGGAAAGAGTATTTGGTATGAAGATGCTTCCTATCTTGAGGGTAAGGCGCGTAGGCATCTTTGTGAAAAACTTGAGAGTTTGGAAGGCATTGAGAATCTTACAAATCTACGAGAGTTTTTCATCTGTGCAAAAAAACTTAAAACCACCAAAAACCTTGCCTCTTTAAAGAAACTCAGGGATGTCCGCATCCATGCGGATGATATAGAAGATAAGGATCTGTCCCACTTCCTTGAATTACCCGAGCTTATAAGATTTGAATTTGTCCCGCCCACTAGACGGGATAAGGATATGTATACTCCTCATCCAGATGAAATTGAGGAGGTCGCACGTGAGAGACTTGTAGAGTGGCAAGAGGCGGGCAAGATATAAGTTCTTTTTATTCGTATAAATTTTACTTATAGTAGCAGGCTATAAGCAGATGTAATACTTTTGTATGTTACTTTTTCTTAACATCCCCTTATACATTACGTCCTAAATTCAATAATTTATCTCTTTACTCTGCTAAATACCATTTCCGTATAAAAGTAAAATTTTCTCGTGCACGGTTTATTAATTTAGTTTATAATGCTATAACTAAAATTTAAGGGAGGTGTACTATGATAAAGTTTCTACTTTTGGCACTGGGTAGCAGTCTTATGGTTATGGCTGCGGACGGTGAAGCTATATTCAAGCAGAAGGGATGTACTTCTTGTCACAGACCGGATATGGATACTGTGGGGCCTTCTCTTAAGAAGATAGCGCAAGCCTATGCGGGTAAGAGAGAGGACCTTATTAAATTCCTGAAAGGACAGGGAGAGGCTATAGTGGATCCTGCCAAGGCTTCAGTAATGAAAATGCAGTTAGCAAGAATTAAGGATCTTTCTGACGAGGAATTTGCCGCTCTTGCAGATTACATACTTAAATTCAAGTGATTTATAAAACAAGGAGCAGGTGGGCACGCGCGCCCACCTCCTTTTTCCCCTCTTGCTTTTTTCTTTTTTATTTTTGAATTAATAATTATTATATGATCATAATAATAACACTACTTCTGTTTGTAGCCTTGTCAAATTATGTTATAAGTGCATTTCAAGAAGCTAACGCTGTAAGACAAACCGTTGAAAAAATTTACTTAAAAGAACAGGGACTTTATATAGCTACTTCTGCCATCCCCCTCATAAAGGAATTGATAAAAAGGGATGATCCTTCCTATGACAGTTTGTCGGATACTTGGGCCTTACCCATTGAATTTGCTACGGATGAGGGTAGCATACAAGTTACGATTAGCGATGAGGACAGATTTTTCAATCTCAACTATGTGGCAAATGAAAAACATAGGCAGGTTCTGGAAAGGCTGTTTTTATTACTTAATATAGATCCGTACTATATAGACTCTATGCTTGTATGGATAGGTGAAAGGTCGGGCGGTATAGATACGGATTATCCTGTGAAGGGTAAACCCTTTGACAGTCCCCTTGAGCTTAAATACTTGGGTATGTCCGATGAAGATCTATACGGAAAAATGATAGGTAACAAATTTTATGAGGGTCTCTTATCTCTTGTAACGGTTTATTCCTCCGGTAAGATAAACATAAATACAGCTCCTAAAACCCTTCTTATGGCTCTTGATCCTTCCATTGATGAAACCATAGCAAAGCGTATAATAGAGAGGAGGCAGGTAAAACCCTTTAAAAGGCTAAGTGATTTAAGCCTTGTTGAAGGTATAAATCCATTCGTTGTTTATAATATTGAAAAATTTGCGGATGTAAAAAGTAGGTTTTTCAACATAGAGATTGTTGTCAAAGTGGGGGATGCGGAGGTTACCGTTAGGGTTATATATGACAGACAGAAGGATAAAATAGTTTACAGGGAGATAATTTAATTGATTAGATAAATAAATAAAAGGATGGGGTGAAGATGAAAGCAATGTTAAACCTTTTAACACTTTTAATCTTTCTCCTCGGTTTTGTGCATGCGGGGGATTTTGTATTCGGTCCTGTGAAGGTTGAAGTGGGACCTGACGGTAAAGGGGAGAAGACCTTTGAATTTGAGGTTCCGAGTACGAGGGCTATTTACGGGGTGCATGTTCGTAATGGGTACATACTATACGGAGGCAAGGGCGAGAAGGTCAAAAAAGGTGAGATCTACATTAATGGAAGGCTTGTGATGACATTTGATGATAAACCTTACAGTCCCAGATCCCGCAAGAAGCCTGGTGTTGATGTACAGCTCAGGAAAAAGAATGTAATGGTAGTTAAGGTATGGGGACCGCCCGGGTCTTTCGCGAGTGTTGATATAATAGAGGCGCCTCTTAATCCGCCTGTATGTAATGAAGATTGCAGTTTGAGTGTGGAGAATATGGGGCCGAGTTCTGGTGTTTTGATTTACTGGGCACGATTTGAGGAGGAGGGGATAGAGTATTATGTGTTTTACAGGTCTGAGGGTAAGGAGGGACCTTGGAAGAAGCTATATACCATAGGTTGGAGGTATAGGAGCGGGCCTGCTGTTGATGATCCGCCCGATCTTGATAAGAAGACATATTGCTATAAAGTTGAGGCTGTAAAGAAGGGGAAAGTTGTAAGGGTTTTAGGTCCTGTTTGTGTTCCCCCTTACAGATACTCATGGTAGGAGGGGAAAGGGATGAGGAGGTTTTTAGTTTTTGTATTAACTATTTTGCCTTATCTTTTTGCATTTTCAGTGGTGCCGAGATACAACCAGCCCTATATGAGGAGCGAATGGTATCTTTACGGTTGCGGTATGTTCAGTACAAGTATGCTGGGTAAGAGAGTGGTGACGAACAGGACCCCCGTTAAAATCGGAGATCAAAGTCCATCCCGCCGAAGGGCAGATCTATATCGGAAGGGAAGTTTGTAAGATAGTAGAGGAAGGACTTTACAGCTTTTACATAGTTGAAATCAGTTCCTAAAAAGTTGAAGAATTTTTGGGAAGTAGTATACTTATCGAGAGATTGAGGCAAATATGGTTTGGGGAAAAGCCACTCAATACTTTACGACTAAGGTTATTCGTAAGCGTAGTTACCTTAAACCGGAGTGGATAGAGATGGCAAGGCAAAGGAAAGAGGTTGTTAGGGAGGAAGTGCAGAAGGACGGAAGAATACGCATGTGGATTTATATAAAGGAGGTAAATAAATACCTGAGAGTTGTGTTTCTGCAAGATGGAGAAACTGTGCATAATGCTTTTTTTGACAGAAATTTTAAAAAGGAGGTTGAAAGATGAAGGTTCAATACTTCCCCGACACGGATACGCTTTATATAGAACTTATTGACGTACCGAGTGTGGAGTCGGAAGAAGTTATGGAGGGAATCGTTCTTGATTACGACAAAGAAGGGAAGGTAGTTGGTATAGAGATAGAGCGTTTTACCGAAAGATTCAGGAGAGAACCTGCGGAAATACCCCTTAAGCTCATGCCGGCTTAACTCATGGACCGGTTGATAGACACATACTTGATGAGCTCAGAAAGATAAGAGATCTCAAGACTGTTGAAACCGAAGAGCACCTTCTGAAACCTTATCTCCTACGCTGACAACCTCATGGTCCTTTTTTACTAAGGTACCGAGTTTTAATCCTGCTTTTGCGAATTCCTTTCCTGATACAAAATTAAGATCTTCGGAAAGTCTGTTTAATCCGTAACATAATCTTAAAGCGGTACCCCCTTGGAAGACCATACTATCTAAGAGTTCTTTATCACTGCTTATAACTTCCAGAATGGCAAACTGTACTGCTTCCCTTATGTAATGATTTTCATGTGTGCCCTTTACCGGTTTTGCCTTCAGAAGTATAGCTCTTATTCTTTCCACTTCTGTTCTTCCAAAAGATCAACACTCCTTCTGTGCTTCTTTAAATCTCTTTCCACAAGCTCGGCTGACGCTTCAAAAACCTTCTTTTCCGCATTCCACACTATCAAGTCCTTCTCCATTAGCTCTTTAACCTTTTCCTTGTTTATATCACCGTGAACAAACTCAACAATACCGAAGGGAGTTTTGTATGTGTAGCTTCTTCCTTCCGTTACAAAGGTCAGTCTGTTAGGAACTTGAGATATTAAAGACAACTCGGATGCTCTGCTCTCAAGAGAATGATAAAAAAACTCCCTGCCTCTCAATATATAATCAATAATTCTTATAAACACCTGACATAATATAGCCATTAACTATATTAATCCTGTTATGAAACCCAAAGAGGTGATGGAAGATGTCATCGGTTAAGAGAGTCCTCACAATAAGGGTTTCAGGAAAGGAAAAGAAGGAAAAGGTAAGAAAATTCCTCTTTGACCTTGCTCACTTCAGAAATATGCTCATTCTTATGATAG
>WFPJ01000078.1 GCA_015487615.1 Aquificales bacterium
ATATAATACTGGGTCCATCCGGATGCGGTAAGACCACAACACTGCGTATAATAAGCGGTCTTGAAATGCCTGACAGAGGATTCCTTTACTACGGTGACCGTATCCTTTTTGATACGGATAAAAACATATTCATACCTCCGCAGAAAAGGAGAATAGCCTTAGTGTTTCAGGATAACAACCTGTTGCCCCATCTAACAGTGAGGGGAAATATAGAATTTGCCATTAAAAAATCAGAGAGCCCGGTGGACCTAAACAGAATGATGGATAAATTCGGTATTAAGGAGATTTTGGGTAGATTTCCACATCAGATATCAGGGGGAGAAAGGCAGAAAGTAGCACTTTTAAGGGCTATAGCATCAAACCCAGACATACTTCTGATGGATGAACCATTTTCATCCCTTGATTTTGATACAAAATACGACATAATGAGGATTTTAAAGGAAAAAACAGAGATGGAAATACCCGTTATTATAGTGACTCATGATCCTATGGAAGCCTATTTCTTGGGTGAAAAGGTGTTTTTTATGAAGGACGGCAGGATAGTAGAGGAAGGTGACAAGGAAGCAATAAAGAGAAAATTCAAACACCTTTTACGCTTTCAATAATAAGGCTGTCTCCTCCCTCAAAGTATATATCCGATGCTCCGCATAAAGGACAAGAGTACTCATATACCTTAACGGCACCTTCATATCCGCAATTTACACAGGTGATCCTCATTCCCTCAACCTCAATAGTGATATTCGTATCCTCAAAGGATGTACCCCTCTTTATGTAATAAAATGCCTTTTCAAGCAAGGAAGGTTCTACACCTGTAAGGATTCCCACTTTTACCTTTATCTCCGTAATCCTAAGGAATCCTTCCCTTTCCTTAATGTCCTCTAAACTTTTTATTAGACTTCTGGCAACAGACATCTCATGCATTCAGCATATCCTCGGTAAAAGCTCCCCTTCGGGGGGATGAAGTATCCTGCCGGTGCCGTACGGTGTTTTTATAACCACTCCTTTTTTACCTTTTGCCACAACCCGTCCTATAATGCTTGCCTCCCTTCCCATGGGATGACTTCTAAGTATTTCCACCACCCTTTCCGCATCCCCTTCTTTGACAGCCATTACCACCATACCCTCGTTGGCAAGATGATAGGGTTCAAAGCCGAAAAGATCACACAGTCCCATTACTCCTTCCTTGACAGGTATCTTATCCTCCCATATCTCTATCATCACAGAAGACATCTCCGCCCATTCATTAAGCACCTGGGCTATACCTCCCCTTGTGGGATCCCTCATGGCGTGTATCTCCGCATCCGACTCAAAAACCTTTCTTACCATATCCCACACACTTCCACAGTCACTGTTTATATCTATATCCAACCCCTCTCTGTGCGCCAATATAACCGCTCCGTGGTCACCCACTGTTCCTGAAACTATTATTAGATCCCCTTCTTCAAGGGAAGAGGCGGATATACTGTCATATATAATCCTTCCTATTCCTGATGTTGTTATAAATATTCCGTCCGCCTGACCTTTGGGAACTACCTTCGTATCACCCGCTACCGCCAAAACACCGTTTTTTTCAAGCTCTTCCGACATACTCCTTAGTATCCTTCTAAGATCATCAATCCCAAATCCCTCTTCAATTATAAAGGCAACAGAAATATAAAGGGGTTCAGCCCCGGATACTACAAGATCATTGACTGTTCCCGCCACCGCAAGCTTACCTATGTCACCGCCTTTAAAAAAGGGAGGGGACACCGTAAAGGAATCGGTTGTGAATGCCAATTTACCCTCAAGGTTTAAAGAGGCTGAATCCTCAAATCTCTCAATAATGGGATTGGAAAGGTATTCCATAAATATTCCCTTTATAAGTTCCGCGGTGTCCTTCCCTCCGCCTCCGTGGGAAAGCAATATCCTCTCCATGTAAGCTATTTTATTAAGTAGATGGCTGTAAGGATAAAGATAAAGGGTATAGTTCAGGGGGTGGGCTTCAGACCTTTCGTTTATCGCACAGCCAAGAAACTGGGTATAAAAGGATTTGTATGTAATACAACCGAAGGAGTTATTATTGAAGCGGAAGGTGAAGAAAAAGCCTTAGATGTATTTAAAAGGCAAATTATAGATAAGGCACCTCCAATGGCAGAAATTACCCATGTTGAAATATCCTATAAGGAATCGGAAGGCTTTAAGGACTTTTACATAAAGGAAAGCAAGGAAGATAAGGAGAGAGAACCCATAATACCCCCAGATATAGCCCTTTGCGAAGAGTGTGAAAGGGAACTTTTTGATCCGAAAGACAGAAGATTTTTGTATCCCTTCATAACCTGTGTTAATTGTGGTCCGAGGTTCACAATTATTGAAGCCTTTCCTTATGACAGGGAAAACAC
>WFPJ01000079.1 GCA_015487615.1 Aquificales bacterium
CCAAATCCCCCAGGCACATAGTACCTCTCTATGGTTCCTATGGAAGGGGCAAAGTTCTTCTTAGGATCCTCCGCGTTAATCCTGCACTCTATAGAATAACCGTTAAAAGTTATATCCTCTTGCTTATACCTTAGCTTTTCCCCAGCAGCTATCCTTATCTGCCACTTAACTATATCAACACCTGTTACCATCTCAGTAACGGGGTGTTCAACTTGGACCCTTGTATTCATCTCTATAAAGTAGAGATTCCCCTCTTCGTCAGCTATAAATTCCATGGTTCCAGCGTTGTAGTAACCTATCTCCTTCGCAGCCTTTACAACAAGCTCACCGTAATACTCTCTCTTCTCCGGTGTAAGTATAAGGGAAGGTGCTATCTCAACAAGCTTTTGATTCCGCCTCTGAATGGAACAATCCCTTTCACCAAGGTGTATAACATTACCGTATTTATCACCGAGGACCTGATATTCTATATGCTTTGGATTTTCTATAAACTTCTCAAGTAACAACTCACCTTTTCCAAAAGCCTTCTCCGCCTCACTGTAGGCGGATTCATAGTTTTTTACAAGCTCCTCCTCATTCCTGCATATCCTTATTCCCCTTCCTCCTCCGCCCGCGGTTGCCTTCAAAAGAACGGGATAACCCACTTCCCTAGCTATAGCCTTTGCTTCTTCTACATCTTTCAGCACTCCATCACTTCCGGGCACGACCGGGAGTCCCGCCTTCTTCATAACCTCCTTTGATCTTGCCTTATCACCCATAAGGGCTATAACTTCAGAAGAGGGACCTATAAAGGTAATACCTTTTTCTTCACAAAGCTTTGCAAACTCCGCATTTTCTGCAAGGAAACCGTATCCCGGATGTATTGCATCCGCACCTATCTCAAGGGCAAGATCCACAATCCTGTGCATATTTAGATAAGTATCAAGTGGATCCACCCCTATCATATATGCCTCATCCGCCATCTTCACATGGCGTGCTGTAGGTTCAACATCAGAGTATATTGCCGCTGTTTTTATCCCTAACTCCTTAGCTGCCCTTATTATCCTGCATGCTATTTCACCCCTATTGGCAATAAGGAGTTTCTTGAACATTAACTACCTCCTTTTGCATATCCACATTGAGTCTTTTAAATTTATCACAAATTACTATGTAAATTCAAATTTCATTATTATTAAGCATCTTATTAGTATTACCTTCTCATCCGTTCACCTTTTTAAAAGTTCCTCTATACAAATTCTTTTACCCTCAATAACTTCAAAATCATCTTTCCAATCCTGAACCACCCACTTTTTTCCCCTTTCTGCTATCATCACCTTTTTTGTTTTGGTGAATATCCATATAATCCTCTCCACACCCGCATTTAATAAATCCTGTGTTTTTTCATAGGCATACTCTTCCATACTTCCGTATTTTGTAAGATCCGCCTTAGTATCAACTTCTATGACCACCAAGGGCGGGACAGGTATTAATTTATTCTCGGTCAGGTAAGGTTTAACCTTTTCCCTTTCAAATATGGCTATATCAAGATTCCTCCAAGAGCCTTTAAGAAATTTGAAACCAACTTCATTGGAGAGTAAGATATACCTATTGAGATCAAGGGTTTTAAGTAGATACTCAATTATCAAAATTATTAAATATGCCTGTATTCCGCTACTCCCCATGACTGCCTCCGGCGGAATCTCCCCCCTGAGTACTCTCTTATAGTCCCGGTAATATATTGGTTTCCCGTTTACCTTCTCGTAAGTTAAAAGCTTTAAAAGTTTCTTCTTCTCCTCTTTAGAAAGTTTTTTCTTCCCTGCCGTTTTTACCATATCCGAACTTTATTACTTTACAATTTCTATCTTGTACTCAATTGGTGCCACCTTATTTATCATATAAGCTATTGAACATGTTCCGGGATCATATATGGTCTTATCAAGGCCCTTCTTCACATCCTCTTCGGTAACATCGCCCTTTACTCTTACCGTAAGATATATCTTTAAAAATATTTTTGGATACCCTTCGGTTTTCCTATCAGCATCTGTTTCTATCTCTATGTCCTCCACATGCTTTCCTTCTTTATGAAGAGCTTCGTAAAGGTGTATACCTACGCAACCCGCAACTGAATGGAACAATAGCTCCGGTGGTCTTATACCCCTTCCCTTTCCCCCCACATACTCCGCAGCGTCTATTGGCACCTCTCTTCCCGCTGGACCTATACCTATGAAGTGGAAGTCCTCCTTCTGCTTAACCTTTACCTTCATTCATAACCTCCTTAATTCATTCATATTCTTTTGATAATTTCCTCCGCAAACTCATTGGTAGATAACTGCTTCGCCTCCACCCCCTGCTTTCTGAAACCTGCAGCTATATCAGGGGTTCCTATTCTGTCCTCAAGTGCCTTCTTTACCGCGGAGTATATTCTCTCAGAAGCCTCTCTCCATCCAAGGTACTCAAGCATCATTGCACCTGAAAGAGTGATAGAGATAGGATTGGCTATACCTTGCCCAGCAATGTCCCAAGCTGTACCGTGAGTGCTTTCAAAGAGTGCATACCCATCCCCTATGTTACCGCTTGGTACATAACCCGGACCTCCTACCAAGGCGGCAGCAAGATCGGATATGTAATCTCCGTTTAAGTTCTGCGTAACAATAACATCATAAGCTTCCGGTCTTAAAACGAGTTGCATAAGCATCTGATCCGTTATTACCTTTGTAAGAAGTACCTGTCCCTCTTCTGGTTCTCCCTCGGTTATGACCCTACCTTGGAACTCCGGTTCCTTGGCAACTTCAAATCCCCAATTGATAAAAGCTCCCTCCGTTGCTTTCATAATGTTCCCCTTACCAACAAGGGCAACAACCTTCTTACCCGTATCAAGGGCATATCTGAGTGCCTTCCTCACATGTCTTTTAGTTTTATATTCACTCATAGGCTTTATGGTTATACCGCAATCATCGGGCAGTGCGTACTCAGATACACCCATCTCCTTTATAAAGAATTCCCTTACCTTTTTAGTATCCTCCTGACCCGCCATATACTCAATTCCCATATAAACATCATCAGAATTTTCCCTAAAAACGGTTAAGTTGACCCTTTCAGGAAAGGGTATGGCAGACGGTTGACCGAGCCACACAACGGGTCTTATGGCGGAATAAAACTCCATTGACTGTCTGAGTATGGCATTTAATGATTTGCCTCCCTTACCTACTGGAGTTCCCAGGGGTCCCTTTATGCCAACTATAGCCTTCTTTAAAAATTCAAGGGTTTCTTCGGGCATTCGTTTACCCGTTTTTTCCTCGGCTTTATCCCCTGCAAGTAACTCAACCCATACTATACCTTTGGATGACCCGTAGCTTTTTTCAACAGCCCTGTTTACTATTTTGATCATACAAGGGGTTATCTCAGCCCCTATCCCGTCACCTTCAATATAGGGAATTATGGGAAAATCGGGAACATCAATAGTTCTGTCTTCCCTAAGCCTTATATATTCGCCTACATCAGGTTCCCTTATACCCTTTTCCCAAACATAAACTCTGTCCTCTTCCTTCAATACCATGACATCACCCCTTGACTTATCAGGAGTTTAATGTATTATAACCGAAACAACAGCCTGTTAGAATAAAGTTTATGAAAAAGATATTATCTATTGAAAATCTCACCTTTATTTCAATTATCCTCTCTGTACCTTTCGGTATTTATTTTAAGGAATTTTCAATAAACATCTCCCTTATAGGTACAATTTTCTTAAATCTTCTAAAACTCGTTATAGTTCCCCTTATACTTTCCTCAGTACTTGTAAGTATTTTAAGTCTTAATTCCTTAGCAAGGATAAAGGAAGTGGGCATAAAAACACTTATATATTACATGTCAACAACTGCTATTGCTGTTACAACGGGTTTGTTTATAGTAAATTTCTTCGGATTTGAGAGTAATGCAGAATTTTCCGAAAAGGAATTTTCCTTGGAAAAAGAGATAAGCCTTAAGGATTTTATACTAAGTCTTATACCTTCTAATCCCGTAGAAAGCTTGGCGGAAGGAAAGGTAATCCAAATCATCATATTCTCTATTCTGATCGGAATGGCACTTCTCAAGATAGCAGAAGATAAAAGGAGCGTTATTTTCAAATTTTTTGACGGTTTAAATGACGGTCTTATAGTACTTACAAGGTGGATAATATACCTTACACCCTTGGGAGTATTTTCAATAGTTTCCTCCCTGGTGGCAGAGAAAGGTATTGATCCCATTCTCGGGTTATGGAAGTACGCACTCGCAGTATTTACCGGGCTTCTTGTCCATGCGGTTATAAATTTGGGGCTTATAGCCTATCTTGTGGGCAGGTTTAACCCCCTTGATTATTTTTTAAAAATAAGGGAAGCAGTTATAGTTGCCTTTTCAACAGCCTCAAGCTCTGCAACACTGCCCGTCTCTATGGAAGTTGCGGAAGAAAAGGGGGGAGTAAAAAAGAAAACAGCAGGTTTTGTACTTCCCTTAGGTGCAACTATAAACATGGACGGTACAGCCCTTTATGAAGCGGTGGCAGTTTTATTTATAGCAAGTATATACGGCATAGAGCTTAGTCTTTATCAACAGATAATAGTAGCCCTTACCGCAACCCTTGCGTCCATAGGTGCTGCGGGTATACCCGGGGCGGGACTTGTAACAATGGTAATGGTTCTCAATGCGGTTGGTTTACCCCTTGAGGGTATAGGTGTAATACTTGCGGTTGACAGATTTCTTGATATGTTAAGGACATCAGTAAATGTGTGGGGAGATCTGGTAGGTACCAAGGTTATAGATAGATTTGTTAAATAGTGTTATATTAAATATCAGCCCTGCAACGGGACAGGGTGAACCCCCCCAGGCCCGAAAGGGAGCAAGGGTAAGCCCGCCGTCCCGTGTGCGGGGTCATAAAAAGTTAAATATCCGCATATTAACATATAAAGCAAATGGATAAAAGGCTTCCTCCTGGTCAGCAGTGGATAGATGAACCCCTTATATATGACATAAACAAAAACTTCTCCATTCCAGAAGAAAAAGATATACACCTTTATATAGTAGGAGAGGTTAAAAATCCATTAAAGATACCTTATTTGGAAATAATAAGCAGTGGGAATTTGAGCAAGATAAAGGCGGATTTTCACTGTGTAACGGGGTGGAGTGTTAAGGATATAGAATGGGAAGGTATATTAGCAAAACGCATAATAGAGGTGGTAAAACCTTCTGAAGATGTTAAATGGGTGTTTGTAAAGTGCTATGACGGATACTCTGCAAGCTTCCCTTATGAATTCTTTAAAAAGGATGATTCCCTGATAGCAGTGAAGATGAACGGGAAAATACTACCCAAGGAACACGGATACCCCTTCAGGGTTGTAGTCCCTTCCCTTTACGCGTGGAAGAGTGCTAAGTATGTACATACCGTTGAGTTTTTAAAAGATGAAAAGAAAGGCTTTTGGGAACTGAGAGGATATCACGCGGTGGGCGACCCTTGGAAGGAGGAAAGGTATGGATAATATTTTAAAGAGGGTATGCAGGGGTTGTATGAATCCAGGGCATATTACAAAAGAGGAAGCCAAATCGGTCTTTGATAACATACTCAAAGGAAAAGGTGATCCCGTTCAGATATCCGCCTTTTTAACCGGAATGAGAATGAAGGGAGAAACACAGGAAGAGCTTGAAGGCTTTTATGAGGCGACCGTATCCCTACAGAGAGATATAGGAAGCAGAGTAGAAAATGAATTGGATTTGGGAGTTAACTATGAC
>WFPJ01000080.1 GCA_015487615.1 Aquificales bacterium
ACCGGGCTGGCAACTGGGGCGAAGTCGTAACAAGGTAGCCGTAGGGGAACCTGCGGCTGGATCACCTCCTTTACTTAAGGAGTACCTAAACTCCTATACCTGTCTATTCCTTACCCCAAAACCACCTTCCCCCTATCCAGTTGCCAAGGGCTCTTTAGTCCCAAGATTTGAAAACTATCTCACCGTTCCTTAGAAGAAAAAACCTTTCCTTCATATTATCCTTTATACCCTTTTTATTCTCCTTAAAATTCAAAATACCCTTAGGATCCCCATGAGACCTTAAAAGATATTCCCTTTCCTCACCGTTCTCAAAAATTATCCTCACCTTAATACAATAAAACTTTGTGTATTCACCGTCCCTGCATCTAAAAGGCTCACCTATTATTTCAACATCCTTACTCCTGCTTACTATGTCCTCCTCCTTGAACACCATGCTTTTTATTTTATCAATTTAAAGCTGACATCAGCCTGTAAAATCGTTGACAGCGGGTCGGAAACTGGAGTGTACCATGAATATAAACCCAGGGCAAAGTGTCTTAAATTTTCATGAATTATGAATGACTTGTATTTAGGAAAGCTTAACTTGTGTTAACATAATAGCAATTATATTAACATCACAGACCCACCTCCTGTTGATATCAATTTATATAATTGACACTGATAGCAAATGATACTATCATTTATAGAAGGAGGTGATGTAATGGATAAGCAAAAGATGAAGGCAAGTGAGTATGCTCAGCTTATAGGTGTTTCCCTTAATACAGTAAAGAATAGGATTAGGGCAGGTGTACTTGAGGGGGCAAAGGAAGAAGACGGTATATGGTATGTTTATATATCACCCGATGAATACGAGCACATAACAAAGAGTAATCAAAAGAAAGAAGAAAGGGAGGCCCAGCTTAAGGAGACTATTGAAAAACTTAAAGGTGAATTTGAAGGCAACCTTATAGCCACCTACATAGAAATACAGAGATTGCAGGATATCCAAAAGGAAGAGCTTTTTCATGAGATATCAAGTTTATCAACATTGCTTGCAGTAAAGGAAAGAGAGATAGATTTTCTTAAAAGGGAAAAAGAACAGCTTATAAAAACCCTTGACGAAAAAAAGGCAGAAGTTGAATCACTTAAAGAAGAACTTAAGCATCTTAAAGAGGAAATTAAAGCACTTGAAACAAAGCTCCGCCAGTATGAACACGAATTAGCCTCAAAAGACATTGAAATACAAAGGGTTATATTGGAAAAGGATCGTGATATATTGAATAAGGATATGGAGATAGAAAGGTTAAAGTCAAAGCTCGGAGAGAAAAATGGATAGGTTTATAGAAGCGTGGAAAAAAAATCTTGAAAAGACAAAAGGTCAGAAAACTATTGACTCTTACGTAAGACATATGAAAAAGTTTATAAATACGACAGGTTTAAACAGTATAGAGGATTTGAATCCTACAGCCATTTATAAATATATTGACAATACAAATCTTAAACCCTCTTCTATATTGGCGCATTTATCGGCAGCAAAACATTTCTTCAAATTTTTACATAAAAGAAACTATATAGACAAGGACCTTTATGTTGAATTGGAAAAGGCTATAGAAGATGTAAGGGAAGAGGTAAATGTAAGAAAAACACCCGTTTATCCAAGGGCATTAACAAAAGAAGAGGTAGAAAACATACTGAATGCGGTTAAAGGTAAAAAATATGAAAAAATATACACACTATTTTTATACAGCGGAATAAGACTTATAGAGTTTGAATCTCTTAATCAAAAGTGCTTTTATCTGGATAAAAGTGGTATTCTATGGATAAAACTTGAACCTCACATGACAAAAAGGCACAAAGGAAGACTTGTTCCGATATTAGGGGCTTCCAAACAAGAGACATATAATGCGACTAATAAATTGCTTAAATGGATAGAAAATTTTGAAGATAACTTCAGGATAAAGAGGGGTATTCTTCAAGTTTATACGGACAGGTTATCAAAGAGATTGAATATTGATTTCAGTATTCACAGTTTTAGACACACTTATATAACCAACCTTGTAAATCAGGGATTTCCCGCAGAGGTAGTTAAAGAGTTTGCAGGTCACTCCAATGTAAGACTTACAATAGACACATATTACAAATATAGTCAGAGAAGGGCGGAAGAGCTTGTTAGGGACTTCATGGAGAAAACTTAAGATGGGCCATTTTTTATGTCTTATCTCACATTGACAAATCCTAATTGATATTGTATCTTAATCTCAACTGAGGTGGTAAGGTCATGGAATGCATGGGAAATGTGAAAACTGGCAGTGAGGTAGAAATAGTTGAAATAACCAATAACAACAGTCCGCTTGTTAAAAGGCTTGAAGCTATGGGTATAAAAAAGGGCAAAAAGGTTAAACTCTTAATGAAAAGCGGCAGGAATCTTGTCATAAAGATAAATTCTTTAAGGGTGGTACTTGATAAAAAGCTTGCGGAGTATATAAAAGTTAAGGGATAATGCAATCTCTGATAAAGGTAGCCTTCGCAGGAAATCCTAACGTAGGTAAAACAACTATAATTAATAGACTTGCGGGTTTAAATCTTAAAGTAGGAAATTGGCCCGGCACAACCGTAGAAAAAAAGGAAGCTACGGTAAAGTTCAGTGGTTATACAATAAAGATAGTTGACCTGCCGGGTATATACACCCTTGAACCTCTTTCCGAAGATGAAAAAATAGCCGTTGATTTTTTAAAAAAGGAAAAACCGGATGTTATTGTTAACATTGTTGAAGCTACAAACCTTGAAAGATCTCTTAATCTTACCACGGAATTACTGGAATTTGAAATACCTACTGTTATAGTACTAAACATGATTGATGAAGCGGAAAAGATGGGAATAGAAATAGACACCGAGAAAATTGCGGAGCTTTTAAATATCAACATAGTAAAAACCATAGGCAACAAAGGAAAGGGTGTACACAATATACTTCCCGCTATAATAGATGTTATTTCTAAAGATAAGAAGCCAAAAGTAACATACAGTGATGAACTTCAAAGAGTTATTGACAAGATAAAATTGGAAGAAAACAAAACCACGAGGGAAGCTATTGAACTTATCATATCGTCTGAAAGATATAGAGAAATAAGAGAAAAGTTTGAAAAGTTATACGGAAAAAATATGGAGGATATAATTAAAGATGAAAGATACGCTTTTGCAAACGGCTTGTTTCATGAAGTTTTCAAAAGAAAGGGTGAGCACGCAAGGGATATTACGGATACTATAGACAAAATAATACTTCACCCATTTATGGGAATACTTTCCCTTGTAGTAATAGTATTCCTTATGTTTAAAATAGCCTTTGATTTTTCCACACCCTTTGTTGATTGGGTTGACTTTGCAATAAATGAGTTCATAGGAGCGTTGGTTATAAACATACTTTTGTCAATTAATGCACCTCACTGGCTCATAGATTTTTTCAGCGAGGCTGTAATAGGCGGTGTGGGTTTTGTCCTTACCTTTGTTCCCCTCATAGGTGTGATCTACTTCCTTCTTACCTATCTTGAGATGTCCGGATATTTACCGAGGATAGCCTTTCTGGCGGATAGAATTATGCATAAGCTGGGTCTTCACGGTAAACATGTTATACCCATAATGCTTGCATTCGGTTGTAATGTACCCGCAATAGTAGCCACACGAACCGCCACAAGTCTAAAAGAAAAGCTGATTGTTATAAGTATGATTCCCTTTATGTCATGTCCCGCAAGACTTGTTGTTTTTTCCTTTTTCGCAGTATTGTTCTTTGATAAACCCGCCTTGGTCATAGCTTCCCTTTACCTTACAGGTATATTAATAGGCATAATAACCGCCCTTATATTAAGAAAGTTCTTCTTTAAGGAGGCTATAACACATTTCGTAATGGAACTACCGCCTTACAGATTCCCCCCCATATCCTCAGTGTTAACCATAGTATGGATACATGTGAAAGATTTTCTTTACAGGGCGGGCACCCTCATATTCGGTACATCCATATTGATATGGCTACTTATAAATATACCGCCGGGTAAAGATATATCCGAAAGTGTAGCTTCAAAAATAGGCAGGTCTCTTGTTCCCATATTCTCCCCCATAGGAATAGACGATTGGAAGGCTACAACATCCTTAATACCCGCCTTCCTTGCAAGAGAAGTGGTAATAGGATCAATGGGTACAATCTATTCAGGAGAGGAAGAGAAAAAATATGAAAAGGAAGACCTCTCGCATAAAGGTATAGAATTGATAAAAGGCTTTGGCAATGCCCTTAAGGATGGAATAATGGGTGTTTTTAGCCCTTCACTCAGTATTGCAGAGGTTGAGGATGAGGAAGACAATTCACTTAAAAATGTTATAAGAAAATCCTTTACTCCACTGTCTGCCTTCTCCTTTATGATATTTATACTTATATATACATCGTGTCTCGGGACGGTGGCAACAATGTCAAGGGAAATAGGAATAAAGTATTCACTTATATTTTTGGCGTACAGTTTCGTTGTAGCATGGAGCGTTGCCTTCCTTATATATCAAGGGGGTAAGTTAATTGGATGAAGTCATTTTCTTACTAATTATAGGTATTTTGGGCGCTTTTCTGGTTTACAGATCAACAAGGAAAAAATCTAAGGGTGATTGTTGCAGTCAATGAGAATAATAGGTGTTGATACTGGAGGGACATTTACAGATTTTGTTCTATTTGATGGTAACGAATTAAGGATATACAAAATACCTTCCACCCCTGAAAACCCTTCCCTTGCCATATGCAAAGGCCTTAAAGACCTATCCGCCACATCTGGAATAATTCTTATACACGGAACAACGGTGGCAACAAACGCATTGTTGGAAGGTAAAGTAGCAAAAACGGTTTTGGTAACGAATAAGGGTTTTGAGGATGTGATTGAAATAGGAAGGCAGAATAGGAAGGAACTTTACAATTTGCACTACAGAAAAGGCAAAGTACCCGTACCCAGGGATATGAGAATAGGACTGAATTGCAGGATTGATTATAAAGGAGAGATAGTTAAAGATATTGAAAAGGATGAGCTTGAATATCTTAAAAGGTGGATAAAGGAAAAGGGAGCTGAAGCTGTAGCGGTATGCTTCTTGCACTCCTACGCAAATCCAGAACACGAAAAAAGGGTAGGAGAAGCCTTAAAGGAGCTTAATATACATGTATCCCTTTCTCACGAAATACTTTCAGAATTCAGAGAATACGAAAGGACAATAACAACAGTTGCAAATGCATGTGTGAAACCAATAATATCGGAATATTTCAAAGATCTCAAAAATTGCCTAGGAAAAGATGTAAGCATAAATGTAATGCATTCTAACGGCGGTATATCTCAACTTGAGTTTACCCTTAAAGAGCCAGTAAAAACCGTTCTTTCAGGACCAGCAGGAGGCGTCATAGGAGCAAACTACATAGGCAAGCTGGCAGGTTTTAAAAACCTTATAACCTTTGATATGGGTGGAACATCCACGGATGTGTCTCTTATAAAGGATAATAGACCTTCCATGACAACAGATATTAGGGTAGGCGACTTTACAATGAAGGTACTTTCCATTGATATTCACACTGTAGGAGCGGGTGGAGGATCAGTAGCATACTTTGATGAGGGTGGAGCTTTAAGGGTTGGACCCAAGAGTGTAGGTGCGGATCCAGGACCTGCATGTTACGGAAAGGGGGAAAAGGTGGCGGTAACTGATGCAAACCTTTATCTTAGCAGGTTAATACCAGAGTTCTTTTTGGGCGGAAGAATGAATATATATCCAGAAAGGAGTAAAGAGTTTATAGATAAAATGGCAAAGGAAGAAAACATGGATCCTACAGAGCTTGCATGGGGCATAACATCCGTAGCAAACACAAATATGGCAAAGGCTGTAAGGGTAATATCCGTTGAAAGGGGTTACGATCCCGCTGATTTTATACTTGTTTCCTTCGGTGGTGCTGGAGGTATGCATGCATGTTATGTAGCGGAGCTTATGAATATAAAAAAGATACTTATTCCGAGAAATCCTGGTTTGCTGTCAGCCATAGGACTTATTACAACAGATTTTATAAGGGACTATTCCACAACGGTTATGCTTGATGCGGACGAAATACCCATTGATCATATAGATGAAATGTTTAAAATGCTTGAAAGAAAGGGAATAGAAGACTTAATGAGGGAAGGTATAGAAGAAAAAAATATTCTGACAGAAAGACTCTTGGATATGAGATATACAGGGCAGTCGTATGAATTAATGGCAAGGTGGTCTGGTAAAAAACCGAGAGTTGATTTTGAAAGGGAATATGAAAGACTTTACGGCTATAAAATGGAAGATAGGAAAGTGGAAATCGTTAATGTAAGGGTCAGGGTGATAGGAACAACGGAAAAACCAACCTTCAAGGAATTTGAAAAGAAAGACACATTGAAAGATGCCTTTATTTTTAAAAGGAAAGTTTTCTTCGGTCAAGAATGGATTGATACGCCCGTATATAACAGGGAAAAGCTAAACCACGGAACCTATTTGGAAGGACCCGCCATAATAGTTGAATATTCTTCAACAACCGTTGTACCGCCAGGTTACAAGCTTGAAGTTGATAAATACAATAATCTAATAATAGAAGTGGTTTAATATATTTATCAATGAAGGGCTACAATCCTCACGAGATAGAAGAAAAGTGGCAAAAGATATGGGAAAGGGAAGGTGTGTTTAAAAGTTCGGAAGGAGAAAGAAAAAAGAAGTATGTTCTTGAAATGTTTCCCTATCCCTCCGGCAGGATACATATGGGTCATGTAAGGAACTACACAATAGGTGATGCCATAGCAAGGATATATAAAATGAAGGGATTTAATGTCCTACATCCCATGGGGTGGGATGCCTTCGGTCTTCCCGCTGAGAATGCAGCAATAAAACAGGGCATACATCCCGCCAAGTGGACTGAAGAAAACATAGCCTATATGAAAAATCAGCTGAAAAGATTGGGATTCTCCTACGACTGGTCAAGGGAAATAGCTACATGTAAAAAGGATTATTATAGGTGGAATCAATGGATATTCCTGAAGATGTTTGAAAGGGGTATAGCTTACAGAAAGGAAGCAATAGTAAATTGGTGTCCCCATGATGAAACAGTCCTTGCCAATGAACAAGTCATAGACGGTAAATGTTGGAGATGCGGAACGGAAATAATTCAAAAGAGTGTTCCTTCATGGTATTTAAAAATAACCGCCTACGCGGAAAGACTCCTGAAAGACCTTGAAAAGCTTGAAGGCAAATGGCCAGAAAAGGTAATAGCCCAGCAGAGACAGTGGATAGGAAGATCAGAAGGTGCCCTTATAAGATTCAGGGTAGAAGATGAAACGGTTGAGGTATTCACTACAAGACCCGATACCCTCTTCGGTGCAACCTTCCTCATTCTCGCCCCAGAACATCCCTTGGTAGAAAAACTGGCAAAGAAGGGGGGAAGATATAAGGAAGTAAAGGCTTTTGTTGAAAAACTCAGAGGCCTTTCCACGAGGGAAAGAACCCTCATAAAAGAAAAGGAAGGTGAATTCTTAGGTGTTTATGCGGAAAATCCTGCAAACGGTGAAAGGATACCCGTATGGACAGCAAATTATGTACTTTACGAATACGGTACGGGTGCAATTATGGCGGTGCCCGCCCACGATCAAAGGGATTACGAATTTGCAGTAAAATACGGTTTACCAATAAAGTATGTAGTAATGCCGGAAAAAGAAATAAGGGGTGAAGCTTACGAAGGTGAAGGAATCCTTAAAGACTCAGGACCCTTTACGGGTATACCATCTTCTGAGGCAAAAAAGAAAATGCCAGAGTGGTTCAAAGAAAAGGGGTTCGGTGAACCCAAAGTTACCTACAGACTCAGGGACTGGAATATATCAAGACAGAGATACTGGGGGACACCCATACCTGTAGTGTACTGTGAAAAATGTGGAATAGTACCTGTACCTTATGAAGATCTCCCTGTTGAACTTCCTACAGATGTAAAATTTACGGGTAAGGGTAACCCCTTAGCCACTTCTGAAGAATTTGTAAAAACAAAGTGTCCTAAATGTGGAAGTAACGCAAGAAGGGAAACGGACACTATGGATACTTTCTTTGATTCATCATGGTATTTTCTAAGATACTGCGATCCCGCAAACAGTGAAAAGCCCTTCTCAAAGGAAAAAACAGATTACTGGATGCCTGTTGACATATATATAGGTGGTATAGAACATGCTGTCTTGCATCTTTTATATGCAAGGTTCTTTCAGAAATTCCTTTATGATTTAGGGTTAGTAAAGGATGAAGAACCCTTTGAATATCTCCTTACCCAAGGTATGGTTTTAAAGAAGTGGGTAAGCATAGGAAAACTGATGGAAGACTTGGGAGTTAGCGAAGAGGATGATATTGAGACCCTGAAAAAAAGGATCCATGAGGTCTTCGGATGAAAACCTATCTTATATACGATGATATATATCTTAAACACAATGCGGAAGGTCATCCGGAACACAAAGGCAGACTTGAATCTATAATGGAGCACTTTAAACGCAGTGAGTTAAGAGACAGGATACCCATTGAAAAACCCGTAAGGGCTAAGATTGAAGATATAGGAAAAGTCCATGACTACCAATATATCCAGGAGATAAAAGAATTTTGTGAAGGCGGTGGAGGATATCTTGATCCAGACACTTACGCAAACAGTTACACTTATGAGGTAAGCCTTTATGCAGTAGGAGGAGTTATAAAGGGTATAGACCTTATAAAAGAAGAGAAGGCAGAAGCCGTATTCTGTGCGGTAAGACCTCCCGGACATCATGCGGAGTACTCAAGGGCTATGGGATTTTGCATATTCAACAATATAGCTGTAGGTGCAAGATATGCACAAAAACTTGGCTATGAAAAAGTATTCATAGTTGATTTTGACGCCCATCACGGCAACGGAACACAACGCTGTTTTTATGAAGACGATACGGTCTTTTACTTCTCAACCCACCAGTTTCCCTTTTACCCGGGTACGGGAAGCGAAGCGGAAAGAGGAAGGGGAAAAGGAGAAGGTTACACTTTAAACATCCCAATGCCTGCCTATTCAGGAGATAAGGAATACGAAAAAGCATATAAAACAATACTACCCGAAGCGGTAAAGAGGTTCTCACCGGACATCATGCTCATATCTGCAGGCTACGATCTTCACGAAGAAGATCCCTTAACCATGCTTCAAGTAACCGACAAAGGTATAGAGTTAATAGTTGAAAGTCTTCTCAGTGTATGCAAAGAAATTAACATACCCGTGCTTTTCAGCTTAGAAGGGGGTTATAATCTGAATGCCCTTGGGAGAAATGTAGTAAGCACCCTAAGAATATGTTACGAATACTGATATAATAAATAGCCAAATGAGAAAAGCACTACACTATCTGTGGCAAATACTATCTAATCTGTTAGTACTTTACGGTTTTTATCTTATATATCTCTTTATCTACGATACCCTTATAAGAATCATGGAAAGGGGTGCAAATATAACCGCTGCTATACTAACGGTTTTGGGACTTATAATATATGTGCTTTTTCAGCTAAGGAAGTATCTTCCCCCATTTAAAAGGAAGACTCAATAATTATAAACCGTTGAGAGGGACAGGATTATATTTTTATAACTTATATCCTGAATTTCAGTACTGCCCGCTATAACCTGAGCCTTCCCCGTACCGAACTGATAACCAACCCCCACGGTAATCTCAGAAGAAAAGGTAAAGTAGCTTATACTTGCTGACAGACCGTAAATATCAAGCTTTTCCCTTTGATCCACCTGATTTTCTTTCAAAGGTGGCACATTTGAAAAATCTGTGTATGCTCCCAACCTTAAAGCTATATCATCCCTTATGTAAATTTCTGATCCTGCGGAGAAGTTATAAACATCTATATATTCGGAACTCGGACGGGGGAAGTAGTCTATATCAACTGATAACAGTAAGGACGAAGACGGAAACCAAGCGAAACCTACTGTATATTCGTAGGGAGTTTTTCTGGGCTCTCTATCCGAAGTATAACTGTAAGATAAACCGCCCGTAAGTCCTATCGGAGACATCATACCCTGAATAAATTTATCGCTGTAGAAGATAAAGTTCTTGGAAGCCTTTAATCCCACGGAAAATTTTTCAAAGGGAGTGAACATGAACCCGATTATGGGCTTTATACCGTACTCTTCAAGAGATTCTCTGTAGTTAGCCTGAACCGATTCACCTTTTGAGAAAACAAGAAGATGATTCCTTAAAATGTCAACACTTCTGTAATGGAGATACAGGGTTAACCCTACGGAAAGCCTTTCACTTACCTCATAAGCTACTGAAGGACCCACAAGGTATGTGTTATCTACATCGTATATATCTATGATATAAACGGAAATGGGATTATCTGGAAATATTGATCTTACATTGTAAAATATTTGGTGCTGATCCCTGAATATGTAGTCAGGTACCGCGTAGGAAAAACACACCTTCAAATTCCCGATTTCATCAACTATACCGAAGAAGCTCGGGGAGAGTTTTGACGACTCAAGCACCCAATCGTAACGGCTACCGTCCGTACCTTTCAGTGGACCTATGTATCTCTTTTCTGATATTGTGTATATATTACCGCTCAAAGAAAGGGACCTTCCTACCTTATATACTATACCCGCGGGGTTATAAAAACATCCAGAAGGATCGTCGGAAACAGCGGTATATGCACCACCCATATAACCGCCCCTTCCCCCTATGGGAATATTTTTATAGTGAAACTCATCCCCGTAAGAAATAAAAAAGCAAGAAAAAATCAAAATCAGCAAAAGATTAAAAAACTTCAACATTTTTTATAAACCTTTCTCCCATCCTTTTACCGTCTTTAAATTTAAGTTCATTTATAACCAATTCTAAACGCTTAACCCTTTCCTTATTATTGGGGTGGGTCACTGACTCATATTTTGTTCTTTTTAAAAACTCCACATATGCTTTCGGATCATAACCCGCCATCGCCATTATGATAACCCCCGTTTCATCCGCCTCAAATTCCTCCTCCTTTCTGAAACCCCTCTCAAACAAAATATCCGTCGCTTTGTCAATAAGTTCGGAAAAGGTAACACTTATGGTCTGTGTACCACCGGATAATATCATAACAAGGCTGGAAGAAGGCAACCCTTTTCCCTTAAAGCCAAGGTCTTTTATAACATGCATGTGAACAACATGACCTATCTCGTGGGCTAAAACCCCCGCAAGCTCCGCTTCATTCTTCATCTTTCTTATTGCTCCGATAGTTACAAAAACATACCCTCCGGGAGTTGAATAGGCGTTTATCTCTTTGGAATTAATTACTCCGAACTTGAAATCAAGTTCTCCCCTGCCCGAATATAATGCAAGATATTTACCAACCTTATTTACATAAAATTGAAGGGCTTCATCATCCACAAGATCATACTTACCCAATATCTTAGCTGCAACCTCCCTACCTAGAAGAACCTCAGCCCTTATATCCTCATCGGTAACCTTGTACCATCTTTCAATATGTTTCCTTGCTCTAAAATTTTCATCAGCAAAGGAAATAAAAAAAGAGCAAATAAGCGAGTATAGAATAAATCTCATTTTAACTTCTCTCCGAATTCTTCAATCTCTTCCTGACTTATCCTTATAGATTCCATCCTTTCAAGGCTCCTGTAATTTGATACATACTTTTCTTTTTTCCTCTTCCTGAAATCCTCCGTAAGACCCCTTGATGCAGCGGCGGTTATATTGGTTGAACTCCTTTTCCTACCCTTTATAATATCGGATTCCTTCTCACCGCCTAAAACGGGAACTTTCTTCGGGGGCTTATCCGGACTTATAAGTAAAGAATACACCCAGCCCTTAACACCGTCATACTTTACAAAATGCCAGTTCCCCTTCTTATCCAAGACTTTTACCTTCTCCCCTTTCTTTATTGTAGCCACAACCCTTGAACCGAGGTTGGGTTTCTCGTATATTTTTGCTTTCAAGCTTTTAACATACATTGTTTGGGCGTTGGCAAAGATAAAAATGAGTCCAACCAAAGATACCAATACCTTCATTTTCCCACACCTCCTTTTATTATATTCATATGTCTTTTTGCAATATCTTTTAGGTAATTATCACCGCAATTATCCGCAACATATTTGAAAACACCATAAGCCTCCTCCCTCTTACCCTCCTCCCACAAGACAATTCCCTTGTTCAAATGTTCCACTGTTTCAATATAAGTATGCTCCACCTCTTCTACAAACATAAGGGGTTCATAAACCCTAATCCTGCGGACCTTTCCCCTTAAAAGGAAACTACCCGCATACCTGCATACGACCTTATCTTTTACATCCTCATAAACATCTTGGGATATCAGTATTGTAGCCCCCACATCCTTAGTAAGGTTTTCAAGACGGGAAGCTGTATTGACCACATCCCCTATCGCGGTATAGTCAAGCTTCTTTTCATATCCTATATTTCCCACAACCGCATAACCCCTGTTTATACCTATACCTACCTTTATCGGCGGAAAGCCCGCAACACTTTTCCTGTTAAATTCTTCCAACTTTTGACGCATCTCCAAGGCTGTTTTCACAGCCAAAAAAGAAGGATTTTCCACCTCCACCGGCTCACCCCAAAATGCCATAAGGGCGTCGCCTATGAATTTATCAAGGGTTCCCTTATTGGAAAATACAACCTCGGACATGAGGGCAAAATAGCTGTTAAGGAATCTGACAACCTCTTCGGGAGTTTTATTTTCCGAGAGGGCTGTAAATCCGCGTATGTCAGCAAATAACACGGAGATGTATGCCCTCTTACCCTGCCCCGCCTTTATAAATTCCTCATAGTTTTCAACTATTTTGGCAACTATAGCGGGAGATACATACTGCTCAAGGAATTTTCTTATCTTTCTTTTCTCCCTGCCTTCCGTTGCACTTCTCAAGGCTAAGGAAAAAACGGAAGAGGAAACAGAAAAAAACACGGGATACACGGGTGAAAGGAAGTAACCTTTCATGAAAAGCATGTAAGAAAAAGCGAGCAATAAACTTACGGTTGTTGGTATTGAAAACACTTGAATATAAATATTATTAGAAAAGGAAATAATGCCTGCTATAATAAAGGAAGCACAGAGTGTCAAAAGAAATGTCCAAAGCCTGTCTATTTCTATAACATAATCACCCTTTAAAAGATTGCTCAAAGCAAAAACGTGCATATAAACGCCGGGCTGTGCATTTCCTATGGGTATATTTTTCAGATCCTCAAGCCCCACAGCACTTGCTCCTATGAAAACTATCTTTCCCTCAAAAAGGGCAGGATCTACTTCCATCTCGGAAAGCTCCCCACGATTTATAGCCTGAATTGTCTTAAGTATCGCACTCATAGAATAAGGCTCTACAATACCGTAGTTATTTATTAACAGCATGCCTTTGTCGTTAACCGGTATATTAAAAGCACCTACCTTTAATATCCCTTCTTTTAATTCCGCCTCCCTTATACCATTGATATATATGTACGGAGAGATAAAAAGAGACGGGAAATATACATCGCCGTATTTCCTGAAAACCTTTATCCTTCTGTAAACCCCATCATTGTCCGATTCAACAGTGACTATACCTATTCCCCTTGATGCAGTTATGAGATCGGGTACGGGAAGGGTAAAGTTGTTGCTGTTATCATAGAAATCTCCCTTTACTTTAATCCCGAATCTTTTAACAAACTCCTCAGGAAGAGGTCTTCCCACATCAAAGCCTTCACCCTCATCCCTGTAAATAAGGGCGCTGTGTATAACATTGCCCGCATACTTTGTGGCTTCCGCAAGGAATTTATCATCCTCGGATCTTTCAGTAAAAAGAATATCAAAGATAATGGCCTTAGCCCCTGCATCTTTAAGAAATCTTATAACTTCCGCATGAACCCATCTGGGCCAGGGCCATCTGCCTACGATAGGATCCATAGCCTTAAGCGTTGCCTCATCTATCAGAATCACAACAATATCTTCACTTATCTTTGAATCCTTCCTTGCAATCTTGGTCATAAGGTCAAAGGGTTGCATCCTGAAATAATCAAGTAAACCGAAGTAAAAAAATACAGCAACCGAAACGATTGAAACTACAGCGGAAGCAAAAAATATCCTTATCCTATTTTTTCTCATATCTCAGGTAATAGAGTAGGATAAAGGCAAAAAGAAGCATGAACTTAAATACAAGGGGAACATAAAGCATAAACCATGAAAAGGCAACCAAGGGCAGGAGAATTAAAAAGGTTACATATGATAATAAGGGGTTTGCCTTAAGAAATTCAGCAACAGGGGGAGAGTATTTATAATAAAGCTCAACAAATTTCCTGCCCAATTCAAACTTAAGGAGTATAGTGTCCCGCAAATCCCTCAAAATGCCGGTAAGAAGTGAATCCTCACCGTAAACCGCACTCGCTATAAAACACCCTTTTCCACCTTCGTAAGCGGATCCGTAAGTAACAAGTACACCTATCTTGTCGGAAGCCTCACCGTTCTTGTTATCAACAACGGTAACACTTATTGTATAAGTACCTGGCTCATCAAAGACTATAACCTTTTCTGTATCCTTATTTACCTTATAAGTAACTGATCCGGGTATATTCCACCTGTAATCCACTATATAGCCGTCTGGGTCATTCGCAAAGGCTTTTACCGTAACCTCAAGGGGCGCGGGACCCGACAAGTTATCCGCACAAAGTCTGACCCTCGGAGATACATTGTTAGAATAAACCTGCAGTAAATAACGATTGCTCCTTACCAGATTACTATCCTCTACCTCCACGGGTTTAAGTGGATTATTAGGATCAACATTAATATTAGTAGGAATTTTAACCTCTATAAGTGTATCCGTCCAACTCTGGTGTGTAACGGGTACACCGTCAATATATACACTACCCGGTGATCCGAAATTTACCCCCTTTATTCTTATAAGGGTACCCGGAGAAGCAATGTAAGGTTCTATACTGAATATGGCAGGTTTGTTAAATAAATTGAGTGAATCGTTGGCATTTACCACACCCTCAGTCATAAATACACCTTGAAGGGAAGGGACCCTGTTTGTCCACGCGGATAACAAAATGCCCGCTTTGATCCTCCTGAAATTCGTTTCATTCGTACATGAATATATTAAGGATGCTATACCAGATACAAAAGGTACCGCTATAGAAGTACCTACCATAAGAGCTTCTCCGTTATTCGGCGCCAAACTGCATATTTCTGAAGAATTTCCCGTTCCAACATCACCCCCTGGTGCTCCTACATCAACTGTTTTTATGCCGTAGTTTGAATAGCTTGCCCTTTCAATGGAAGGATTTACTGCTCCTACAACTATGTGATTGTCCGTTCTTATAGAAGCAGGAATATAAAGGGTGTTATCAAGATTCAGATTTTCATTACCCGCTGCAGAAATTATCAACACCCCCCTGCTTTGAGCATAAAGAAATGCTTCTTCCAAAGGTTTTAGAAGCATATTTATATCATCACACACAAAGGATATCTCCGATCCCAAGCTAAGATTTATAATCTTTGCTCCATTATCCACCGCATAGTAGATACCCTCAATAAGATCGGAGACATAACCCATCCCCTGACTGTCAAGAACCTTTATAACCATTATCTTTGCATCGGGATTTATTCCCTCTACATTGTCATTACTATCTTCAACAGCGGATATTATGCCCGCAATGTGAGTGCCGTGACCGTTGTCATCAGCAGGATTCCCGTCATCGTTCACGAAATCATAACCCACACAATCATCTATAAAACCGTTATTGTCATCATCCTTACCGTTACCGCATACTTCACCCGCATTTTTCCATATCCTACCCTGAAGATCCTCATGATTGTAATCAACGCCCGTGTCTATAACCGCTACGGTAACAGGATTAGAACTGTTACAAAGGCTCTTAGCTCCCGCGAGATTTATCATATTCATCCACCACTGATCCTGAGGAAGGGGACAGATAGTCTGAGCCTTGATAATAAAATCCCTAACCGCATACTCAACGGACGGATCCTTCCTTAACTTTTCCAACACTTCATAGACTTCATCCTCACTGACCTCTATTACATATATACCCGCCCTGTCTATGTGCTTCTTAATTTTAAATCCTGAAGTCTTTACATAGGTACCGTCCTTAGGTTTTACTATAATCCTTTCACCGTAAGAGAAGGAAAAGATAAATATCGTTAAAAGCAGTATAAACCACATATCTATACTTATAGGATAATATGGACTAAAATAAAGGGACAGGTACTTTTACCGAGGTGAAAGAATTTGATAAGTTAAAAAGGCTTCTTCAGGCGGCTGAGATTATAAGCGAAGAGCGGGACACGGACAAATTACTTATAATTCTATCCGACCTTTCAAGAGATTTACTTGAGGTGGATAGGTGCAGTATTTTCCTACTTAATAAAGATAAAAAGGAACTGTGGACAAAGGTAGCCCACGGCGTTTCAAGGATAACAATACCCGCGGATAAAGGTATAGCAGGCTTCGTAGCCACTACGGGGAAAACCCTGGTAATACATGATGCTTACAAGGATCCGAGATTCAACAAGGAAATTGATATGGTTACGGGTTACAAAACTAGGAATATACTTGCCATTCCCCTCTATGATAAAAAGGGGAACATATTGGGTGTGTTTGAAGCAATAAATAAAAAAGAGGGAACCTTCACTAAGGAAGATGTTGAACTGTTTACATTCGTGGGTGCTTATGCCGCATCAGTTATTGAAAATTCATTGCTTTATAAAAAAATCTATGACGCATATAAGGAAGCGGTTCTTAGATTATCCTACGCTGCGGAATACAAGGATCCGGAAACGTACAATCACATAGTCAGGATAGGTTTAATAACAAGGCTTATAGCAGAAAAGTCAGGCTACAGAAAGGAAGACTGTGAAAATGTCATGATAGCTTCACCCATGCATGACATAGGAAAAATAGGCATTCCCGATTCAATTCTGACAAAGCCCGGCAGACTTGATGAAAAAGAATGGGAAATAATGAAGAGACACACACTTATAGGTTATGAAATACTCAAAGATAGCGAAAGTGAGCTACTTCAGATGGCAGCAATCATAGCCTTGGAACATCATGAGAGATGGGACGGAAAGGGTTATCCGCACGGTAAAAAGGGAAAAGAAATAAATCCATTCAGCAGAATGACAACGGTCGCGGATGTATTTGATGCCCTTACATCAAAAAGACCCTACAAAGAGCCCTGGCCCCTTGAAAAGGTCATAGATTTTGTAAAAGAAAACAGGGAAAAGATCTTTGATCCGGAATTTGCGGATATACTTATTGAAAATATGGATGATGTTTTAAGGATAAAGGAAAGATACGGAGATTAGTATGGAAATAAAAATATTGGGGTCCCACGGAAGCATCTTCAAAAATATGAAAAGCACATGTATTCAACTCTCGGGCAAAACCCTTATAGATGCGGGTAATATAATAGAAGGGCTTGGTAAAAACTGTATAAAAATAGACAACATACTCCTTACCCACGCCCACCTTGATCATATTATAGACATAGCATTCCTTATAGATTTCACCTTTAAAGAGAGAACAAAACCCCTTAATATTTACGGACATAAAGAAACACTTGATGCACTTAAAAACCATATAATGAATTGGGATATTTGGCCCGAATTCAGCTCTATTAGACTTCTTAAAACTTCTGACTATGCAATAAACTATATTGATATAAAACCGGGAAAAAGCTTCTATCTTGAAGATATGAAAATATACCCTTATGAAAGCAATCACTCGGTAAAAGCCCTGAGTTACATAATATACAGGGGAGATAGAGCTATACTGTTTACCGGTGATACCCACAAGAATAGTAAAACTTGGGAAATAGTAAACAAAGATTCCAGGATCAAAGCGGTTATAACGGATGTGTCCTTCCCCTCTTACATGGATGATATCGCCCTTGCCAGCAAACACAATACCCCCGAAACCTTGAAAGAAGATATGGAAAATCTGAAGAGGGAAGATATTAAAATATACGCAATGCATATAAAACCTTTCTGTTATGATGAAGTAATCCGGGAGATTGAAGAAAAACTACCTCACATTAACGTCCTTAAAGACGGGGATTACATAAATGTTTAAAATACTTTCAATAGACACATCCTTCGCCTTCACAAACATATCAGTAATATGCGATGGAAAGCTGGAGCTACTCCATTATATCCATACAGACAAAAAAACTTTGGAAAACATGCCAAAGCTACTTGAAGAGCTAAATATAGATATATCTGAATTTTCTGCCTTTGCGGTATCAAAGGGTGTGGGGTATCTAACATCTGTGAGGATAGGTATAACCTTCGTAAAAACATGGGCTTATTTATACAACAAACCTGTTGTTTCTTACGAAAATCTTGAAATCCTTGCAAGATATATACCCTCAAGTTATCCCAAGATACCCTATCTTAAGGTAAGCTCCCATATCATGTACAGGATAGCGGGTGAAGATAAAATCTCCGAAATAAAAATATATAAGGGAGAAGATATAGAGGGTACGGGGATAACCCTTTCCTTCTGGCAAGATAGGATATGTAAAAGCAATATAGTCCTTCCCTTCTTTCCCTTCTCAGCCTTTGGCGGTATGTATGCCTATGAAAAGCTAAAAGATTTTAAGGAAGGAGAAGATGTATTTAAATTAGAACCTGTGTATATAATCAATAATTCTTAGAAACACCTGACATAATATAGCTATTAACTATATTAATCCTGTTATGAAACCCAAAGAGGTGATGGAAGTTTGAAGGATTTCAAAGTTCAGGAAGGTGATGGAGGATGTCATCGGTTAAGAGAGTCCTCACAATAAGGGTTTCAGGAAAGGAAAAGAAGGAAAAGGTAAGAAAGTTCCTCTTTGACCTTGCTCACTTCAGAAATATGCTCATTCTTATGATAGCGGAATAC
>WFPJ01000081.1 GCA_015487615.1 Aquificales bacterium
ATATGTCAACCCTATACATAGTACCCACCCCCATAGGAAACCTTAAAGACATAACCTTAAGAAGTCTTGAGATTTTGAAAAAGGTTGAATACATAGCATGTGAAGATACAAGACGGACAAGGATACTGCTTGAGCATTATGACATAAAAGGGAAAAAGTTACTCTCTTACTATCACCCTAAGGAAAAGGAAAAGATGAAAGGCATAATTAAATTACTTAAAGAGGGTAAAGAGGTGGCCCTCGTATCCGATGCGGGTACACCTCTTATATCCGACCCCGGCTATATCCTGGTAAAGGAGTGCATCAAAGAAGGCATAAATGTTGAAGCCCTGCCAGGACCAACAGCCCTAATTACCGCTCTAACCGCATCGGGTTTGCCTACGGACAGATTCATATTTATGGGTTTTCCTCCTAAAAAAAAGGCAAAAAAATTCTGGGAGAGTATAAAAAGCTGTAAAGACTTTACAATAATACTTTACGAGTCTCCAGAAAGGATAAACAAAACCCTTGAAGTTATAAAGGATTACTTTAACGATCCAGACACCGTTATAGCGAGGGAGTTAACAAAGGTAAATGAGGAATTTATAAGGGGAAAAGCCTCAATACTACTAAAGGAGCTTGAAGGAATAAAATTGAAGGGAGAACTTGTAGTACTATTTAGGTCGTGTTAGTCCCTTCCTTTGTATCCTCTTTCTTCTCAGGAAGCTTCTTTGTATTCTCCTCCTCTTCCAATTCTCCAGACAGAGCTTTTTTAAAGTTCCTTATTCCCGCGCCCAGTGCCTTTCCCGCCTCGGGTATCCTTGAAGCTCCGAACAGAACAAATATTATGGCAAGAATTATAAGAAGTTCAGGTAAAGTGGGCATATGAAACATTCTTTACCTCCTTTTATAAATATAACACATTGGGTAAAAATATTCACTATGAGGATAATTTTATTTTCCGGAAAGGGCGGAGTCGGTAAAACAACTGTTGCTGCAGCTACGGGTGTAAAGCTTGCTGAAATGGGTTATCGCACAATAGTAATATCGCTTGATCCCGCCCACTCACTGTCAGATTCCTTTGGCATTCCCGAAGAGGAAAGGCTAAGTTTCAAAGGATTACCCACCAATATAGATAAGAACCTATGGATCCAAGAGATAGACATACAGGAGGATATAGAAAGGCACTGGGGCGATGTTTATAGATTCCTTGAACTACTTTTTAACACAACAGGATTTGAGGATATTGTTGCGGAAGAACTTGCCATATTGCCAGGAATGGAAGAGATAACAAGCCTTCTTTATATAAACCAATACTATAAGGAAGGAAACTTTGATGTACTTATCCTTGATATGCCTCCGACAGGTGAAACCCTGAGATTCCTTTCTATGCCTAACATAATGAAGTGGTATATGAAAAAGATATTTAACACAGAAAGGCTTCTTATGAAGGTTGCAAGACCGATAGCAAGAAGGTTTACAGATGTACCACTACCAGACGATTCCTATTTTAAAGCAGTAGAGAATTTTTACACAAAGCTTGAAGGTGTTGATGAAATACTGTTTAACCCTGACATCTCCTCGGTAAGGATAGTGCTTAATCCAGAAAAAATGGTTCTTGAAGAATCCAAAAGGGCTTTCATGTACTTCAACATGTTCGGTATTAATGTTGATTGTATTATCCTAAATAAAATCTTTAAAACGGATCACTCGGAAGTAAGCAAAATACAGAAAAAGTATATTGAAGAAATAATGAGCACATTCTCACCTATACCGATAATAAAATCACCCTATTTTACAGAAGAAATGATAGGTAAAAGTAAACTTAAGCACATTGCAGAAATACTTTATAGAGACAAAAATCCTGCCGATATATTCTTTAAAGAGCAGGTTTATTCATTTATTAAGGAGGAAGGTGGTTATAAGGTGAAACTAAAATTACCCTTTGCTCCTAAGGAGCATATAAATCTTTTGAAAAGCGGAGATACCATCATAGTAAGGTACGGAAACTTCAAAAGCTATGTTACTCTACCGAGAAAACTGATTAATCTAAGGCCAGTCTCAGCGAAAAGGACAGGGAATTACTTAATAATAAAGCTGGAGTGATATGAAATTTATTTATGTAGTCATAGGTACAATTGTTATCCTTTGGTTTTTTGATGCGTATATAAACTCAATATTCAATCCAGGAAAAAGCTTTATGGATCATATAATAAAACCCTCCTTTTACACACTGATAAAGAGGTTTGAAAGCATTTTACTGATAATCGGATTGGGGCTGTATGCCCAATACCTTATAAATAAACTTCACGAAAGGGAAAGAAAGTTGAAAAGGTTGATAGAACGACAAAAGGTTCTAAGCAACCTCGGATATTTGGCTTTGAGCGAAAATCTTAAGATGCTTATGGAGAAAACGGTTGAAGAGGTTAGAGATGTATTAGAAGCTGATTATGTAGGTATATTCTCTCCCTGCACGGATAGGGAATGTATTCTTAACGCCTGCGCAGGTTTTGAAAAAATGGACATCCTTAATTTAAAATTGCCAGTGAGGGCTACAACATTTGTGAAGAAGGAAGATATTAAAAATTTCGGAGATCTTTGGAAGAAGTATAAGATAGAAGAAGGAATAAACATACCGATTATAGGTGATGAATGCTTCGGGATACTTGGTGTTTATTTCAAAAAAAGTAAAAAATTAGATGAAGGAGACATAAACTTTCTTAAGGCGACTTGCACCATACTGGCGGAAGCCTGTGAAGTTCAAAAAAATAAGGAATCCCTTCAGGAGAGTGAACACAGATATAAACAGCTTGTGGAACTTTCACCAGATGCTATTGTAGTTCATTCAAAGGGAAAGATAGTTTTTGCAAATTCCGCAACGCTGAAAATGTTCAGGGCGGAAAAGCCTGAGGATATAGTAGGTAAGGACGTTTTCAGCTTTGTACATCCAGAATATTTAGGTGCGGTCAAAAAAAGAATAGAGTACCAACAAAGGATGGGCAAACCCGTTCCCATTTATGAGGAAAAACTTATAAGACTTGACGGGGAAATTTTTTTTGCGGAAGTTGCTGCAGCACCTATAATCTTTGAAGGCCAACCGTCTTCACTAGTAATAATAAGAGATATTACCGAAAGGAAGCTACAGGAAGAAAAGATTAAAAGATTAAATCATGTATATGCAATACTTAGCAATATAAACAGTGCAATAATAAGGATAAGGGATAGGGATGAACTCCTTAAAGAAGCTTGTAGGATAACGGTTGAAGAAGGAAAACTGCCCCTTTCATGGGTATGTATAAATGAAGGAGGAGAATTAAAGCCTTATATATACTACGGAAAGGCAGATAATCTGTTTGAAAAAATAGAAAAATTTAAAAAGATGGACATAAGTATACCAGAAATAGAAGAAGATAATGCATTTGTATGTAACGACATTGAAAACTCGGATATAGATAGTAGGTGGAAAGAAGTACTTTTAAGAATGGGATTTAAATCTTTACTGTCAATGCCTGTTTATGTGGGTAACAAGCTTGTATGTAAATGTAATTTCTATTCCGAAACAAAAGATTTCTTCCATAGTGAAGAAATTAAACTCTTTGAAGAAATGGTAGCAGATCTTTCATTAGCCCTTGATTATATAGAAAAAGAAGGTGAAATATTCAAGTTAACTTACTATGACAGCCTTACAGGCCTTCCAAACAGGTTTATGCTTAAGGATTTAATAAGCCACGCCCTCCCAAGTATAAAAAGATCTGGAAGATATCTTGCCATTGTATGCATTGATATTGATAATTTTAAAAAGATAAATGATTCAATGGGTCATTCCTTCGGAGATAAATTGCTTCAAGAAGTAGCAAATGCACTTAAAGAAACAGTAAGAGAGGGAGACATAGTAGCCAGGATAAGCGGTGATGAATTTTGCCTCGTACTTTCAGATATAAGAAAGATAGATGATATTTCCTTCATTCTCTTCAAACTTATGGAAAGGTTTTCAAAACCAATAAATATTGAAGGAATGGACATATATATTTCTATAAGCGCAGGTATTTCTGTATTCCCCAACGACGGGGAAGATGAAGAAACCCTGTTAAAGAACGCTACTATAGCCCTCCACAATGCCAAAAAAGAAGCAGGAAACAGTTATAGGTTCTTTACAAAGGAAATTGATCAAAGGGCAACCCGTGAATACTTTATAGAACTGGGCCTTAGGGATGCTGTAAAAAAAGGAGAACTATACCTTCATTATCAACCTATAGTTGATGTAATGTTAAACAAAATAATAGGTATTGAAGCCCTTGTAAGATGGAACAGCGGTTCACTCGGCTTTGTATCACCGGGAGAATTCATACCTATAGCAGAAAGAACTGGAGCAATAGTTGAAATAGGACATTGGGTATTAAAGGAAACAATCAAACAGCTAAGGTTGTGGAATGAAAAAGGTTTCGGACCACTGAGGATGGCTATAAATATATCAGCAAAACAGCTTCTTAAAAAGAACTTTGTTCCCGAGCTACTAAGCATCCTTGAGGAAAATAAAATACTGCCGGAACAAATAGAACTTGAACTTACAGAAACGGAATTCATAGAAAGATCAGAAGCAACAATAAATGCCCTTAATGAGATAAGAAAGTACGGTATAAGGGTAGCAATTGATGATTTCGGAACAGGATACTCTTCCCTCGGTTATCTTATAAATTTCCCGGTTGATACCATTAAGATAGACATACTGTTCACCCGCCAAATGGTAGAAAAACAAGAGTATGCTTCAGTTGTAAAGACCATAATAAACATGGCACATAGCATGAATATGGAAGTTGTAGCGGAAGGTATAGAGACAGAATATCAACTTGAGTTTCTAAAGAAACACGGATGTAGATATGTACAAGGTTACATATTCAGCCCACCTAAACCACCAGAAGAAATAGAAAAGATATTTGAAGGTCAAGAAGTTTTGTGATCATGTATCTCTTCAAGTTCCTTTATAAATGATTTCCTGAATTCCTCCTTAAATTTATGAGAGTAAAAAGCTACAAACAGTTTACCATTCTCAAGTCTCATCCACACCTTTCTGTGAACTGTGTAAAAGGCGAGCATCATACCTCCCACAAGCAACACGGATCCGAACCATATAATATTTGTCCCGGGATTTTTTGAGACCTGCAACCCAGAAAAATATTGAGGTTCAAATCCATCCATCAGAAGAAAGTAGGGGAAATCCTTTAATTCCTCTATCTCATTGTATTGTACAAACACCGTAGTCCTAGGATCATAAATGACAGGTACATTGTAGCTTTTTCTGTCTTTCAGAACCTTAAGAATAACAGCGGGAGCTATATCTCCCCTGAAACCTGCAGCGGGGTCGTTAACATTAAGTATAACCCTATCAACGGATATAAGCATGTCCCTGAATTCCGCCACCTTACCCACACCAACCTCCACTCTTCCTAAAAATGCATCTTCCCTGTTCTGAAGTACTTTTTCTTTATCAAGGATTGCAACACCCATACTTAATACATTTCCAGTAAGACCGTAAGTAGCCTGAAATATCCTGTAACCATCATAATCAAATGGACCGTTAACCATAGTCATGCCTTCCGCAACAACTTTTCCATCCCTTATTATCTTCAAATCACTCTCAAAAGACTTTACCGCATCAGCAAACTGTGGAGACTCATCACCGTAAGGTACGATCCTAAAGTCTGTAACTTCAATATAGAACGGTAGCTTTATCTGAATATTTTCAGCGGGAATAATAAGAATGTTAGATTTATCACCTTCAGGTACTATAACAGTACCACGCAAACCAAAGAAAGCATCAATTAACGCACCCCCCAATATAACAAGGATACCGAAATGAACTATATAGACACCAAGACGTGAGTATCTTCCCTTTTCTCCGTAAATGTAAGTTTTTCCGTCCTCCTTATCTATAAAAACCTTGAATCCCTTCTTAGATAAGAATCTCACAATAGTTTCTTCATCTGCTTTAACCCTTAAAGAAATGGCCTTCAACCTCTTTTCCATAGATTCGGTAAGCTTCATAAATCTTTCTTTTCCGAAGGTATATCTCCATACACCGGGCAATCTCTTTACTGAACAAACAATTAGATTAATAGCAAGAAGTACTATGAAAAGAATATAGTACCAAGAGCTAAAAACATCTGTAAGCCATAACCTCCAGAACCAGTAAGCTTTCTCTACTCCGAACTTGTTAACATAAAAGTCAAATTCCCTGTTCTGCTCAATATATGTTGAACCCAACATAGATAGGATACCGATAACTATCATTATGAATATGGCAAGCTTTATGGAAGCAAAGAAGTCATATATAAATCCGTAGATATTGCCATGCCGTTTATAATCTTTCACAAGATCTTGAAAACCGCGGTAACCCAAACCGCATAAGGATACAAAGAATAGAAGAAGAGAGAATCCTAAAAGTATATAGTAAGGAGTTGATGGAGACTCCGTATAAAAAAGACCATATATAATAACAGCTGTTGCAAATATCAAATTAAATACAAAAAATGCATACGAAGTTAAAATTCCCGATGCCTTTTTCATTGACCTTGCATTATACAACAATCGCCTTATAAAAATCCACAATTTCTCTTCTTATTGACTCGGTGATATCCTTTGAAATAGGTTCCACAACCTCACGACCACCCACAGTAGGCATCTGGATATATAGACCTCCATATCTATTCTTTAAAAGTTTTATACCCCTGATCCTGAACAAACCTTCTATTTCAATATCCGCATACCCTATAAGCCTACCACCGTTGTAGTAAGTGCTGAATGGATAAAATTTCACCACCTTTATATTCACATCAAACCTCCTGATACTCCGCTTCCCTTAATATCTTCTGATACTTTTCCAAAGCCATCCTTCTTTTAAGTCCCTTTAATCTGTCCACAAAGGTAATACCGTTAAGATGATCATATTCATGCTGAAATACAACAGCAAGAAAATCCTCAAACTCCCTTTCCCTTTCCTTACCTTCAAGATCAATATAGGAAACACCAACCTTTCTTGCTCTTTTAACTTCAACAAATAAACCGGGAAATGAAAGACAACCCTCTTCATAAACAATTTCTCCCTCACTCCATATAAGAACAGGATTTATAAGAACACCTTTGAATCCCTTATCTCCATCTCTGTGTGTAGTATCAATAATCATTATGCTGAGAGGTTCTCCTATCTGATTTGCCGCCAGACCAACTCCCTCCTCTTTTTTAAGAGTATCAATCATGTCGTTTACCACAGATCTTACCCTATCGTCAATGTTGTTAACCTTCAAAGTTGGTTCCTTCAAAATCTTGGCAGGATAACGAACAATCTTCCTCACCATGCCAATAAAATCTAAAACACCGAACCCCGACCAACAATGACGGGGATTACCTTACTTGGGTAATCATCAACAAAATGAGCACACCTATCGTAAGATTCACTCCCACGAAAACCATCATTTTAGAGAAGTTCCCTTTCCTGTAAAGATAAAAGTAAATATAAGCAAGATTAACAAGCATAATAACATAAAGTAGCAATTTAAAATGAAATAAGCCATTTCTAAGCAAGTCCGGTCTCATATTGAGCAGAAGATATATACCAGTAATAAGAAGTAACAGGGCAGAGACCCCAGCGGAAGGTAAAAATTTGCCATTGACCGCTTTCAGAAACTCATGCCTTTTTTCCTGAGGCACTTCTACTAAAGATGGCTTTAAGAAAAAAAGCGAATATATCATACCCCCTATCCATAAAACAGCAAACAGTATATGGAAGAACAGAACTATTCTTTCCACAGTAGCTTAAATTTTACAAAAATCAATACACTATTCAAGATGATAACTAACAGGTATTTTTATCCTTACATCACTTTCCGGCAAGGGAAATCTTTTATAAACTTCTTTGATAACGCTAACAGTATATTCATCAAGCAAACTGTAGCCCGAACTTTTAATAATCTCAACACCGAGCAGATCCCCCCCTTTACTTAGAGTAAAAGCTATTACAACAGTTCCCTCCCATCCCATCTTCCTTGCCACAATAGGATATTCAATACTATCCGCTATAATCTTCCTTATAATTTCAAGATTTTGTTTTGTATAAATCAAGCTGTAATCTTCTTTCTCTTCAACCTTACCGTTTTTATTCATATCAGCTTCGGAAATAATATCTTTATGGATTTTCGGAAATACTTCCTTATCTTTTTGCTTTACTTTTCTAAACTCGCCCACCTCAGAACTTAACTCGCTTTGTCTTTCCGTAATTTTACCTTCAACAGCAACTTCTTTTTCCTTAACTCTACTATTCAGGTTTTTAGCTGATGGGCTTCTCTTCCTTTTACTTTTTACAACTTTTTTAACATCTTTTTTCACCGTTTTACCTGTCTTAGCTTTTCTATTTAAGCTGTAAAACTCTATTCCTCTTATATTAATACTTCTGTAATCATATCCTTTTTCATTAAAAGAAAACATTCTCACGGATCCGTAGATAACTGCCAAGACGATTAAGTGAAGGAATAGGGATATAAAAATATATTTGAACATAAAGCCCCTACACGAAATATTATAATCTTAATTACGGAGGATAAAGGAGGAGAAAGATGGGGAAGGCTTTAATAACATTAATATTTCTCCTCAACATGTTCGCATTTTCCCTTATAAAAACGTATGGAGACATATCCAATGAAGAAATAAATCACATACTTAAAACAAGTGACGGCGGTTATCTGTTAACGGGATACACAATGAATCAAAACGGATTCGGTGGTAAGGATATTCTAATAATCAAAACTGATAATAACGGTAGTGTTCAGTGGAAAAAGATATTCGGCGGGGATGGAGAAGACAAAGGCTTTATGGCTGTTGAATATCAAAACAATTATTATGTAATAGGCATAACAAATTCTTTTGACAAGGATGAATACAGGGAAACCCTACTCCTCATACTTGACCAAAACGGTACATTACAAACCGCAAAAATGTACCAAAAATCTACTCAAGACATATTTCCCATCATATTGGAAGATCCATCAACCGCAGGAAATTTTTATATTATAGGTAACAGCTCCTCTTTTGAGATAAATCTGAGAAAGTACAATGTGGTTATGATGCACACAGACAGCAACGGAAATATTGCTACGGATACAAAAGTTATAAAGCCCTGTGAGACTGATCCCTGTAACAACAATCCCACAGACATAAGCAATGAATATGTTTCAAAGGTAATAGCAACAAGTGACGGTGGTCTGCTAATAGGGGGTGTAACAGACTTCCCTTCCTCTGGAACCGATTATGACTACGATATATTCCTTATAAAAATGGACGGAGCAGGTAATGTTCAGTGGTCCAAGCTATACTCATTTGGAAAGGTTTTGAACAATCAAACAGTTTATGATAACAGAGATTATCTTAAAGACATTATTGAATTAGTAGATAACAACAACAATACAATAGGCTATGTTGTTGTTGGAACGACAACTTACAGCGATACATCCGCTACGGATATATTCATACTTAAACTTGACTCAAACGGTGTTGTACAATCAAAAGCAATATACTGTATAGGCACCAACTCCCAATGTAACGGAGCAATAAGTGAAGATGTAGAGGGAATTTCAAAGGTATCCGGCGGATTTCTACTCTTTGCGCGTACAGAAGATCCTTTTATATTTGGTGTTGAAGATCAAAACCTGGATGTAGATACAAATCTCTTTCAAGGCAAGATATATAAGCTGAATGGTGCAGTTCACTCCTTCTTGCAGGATAATACAAATATTTATCTTACCGGATATACACAAGCATTCGGAAACGGTTTCTATGATGGTACATTCATAAAACTTAACACGGACGGAACCGTGGTAAACCCGAAATGCCAAAATGCGGTTGAAGATATGCAGGCTACCATAGTAAAAATTGATAATCCGCCCCTCAATGAACAAAACTTCCCTCTGGATATTTACCAAGACCCAAATAACAATCTTTTCGTCTCCGACGAAACTTCAACAATAAGCAAAAAGGATATAGTTGAGATAAAAGAGATAGATGCCTGTGAACCTCATATAATTCCTTCGCTTCAATCCATAGACTTCGGTAATGTGTATTTAAATATGTATTCGTTAAGATACTTGATAATTAAAAACAGAGGATTGCAAGATCTTGAAATAACAAATATATATATAAGCGGTGCGGACAAGGATTTCTTTGAATTTGAATCCCAGTGTTTTGATCCAGTCCCATACCAAGACAAATGCTACTTAAAGGTATTGGTAAATCCTAAATCAACAGGAACAAAAACAGCACAGTTAGTAATTGAATCCAATGATCCTTCCTTACCGTCACTGACAATTAATCTTAAAGCAACTGTCACCACACCACCTCCTACACCTCCTCCTCAAGAAAGAAAGAAATCCCCTAAAGAACCTGTGTTTACAGATGTACCTTCTTGTTCAAGTTTTCACATTGGATATATAGCATTGCTACTTTTACCCTTTGCATATCTTATAAGAAAAAAGAAGTATAGATGAAAATAAAGATTTGCGGTTTGTGTAGAAGGGAAGATATAGACTATGCAATATCGGAGGGAGCTGATTACATAGGTATAATTTTGTATGAAAAAAGCCCGAGATATGTTACCCCGGAAAAGGCTGTAAACCTAATAAAAGATATAAAAAACTCAAAAAAAGTAGCTGTTATGGTTAATCCAGATATAGATTTAGCTTTGGACATGCTCAGCAAAGGCTTTGATTTTATACAATTACACGGCGATGAAGACTATGAATTTGCAAAACGAATTGGTATAGAAAGGGTTATAAAGGCTTTCAGGGTCAAAAAGGAAACCCCGAAGATAGAAAAAGTGTGGAGTAATGCGCATGCAATCTTACTTGATACTTACAAAAAAGATAGCTATGGCGGTACAGGACAGACCTTTGATTGGAACATTGCATATCAAATAAGAAAAGAGGGCTTTAGATTGTTTCTCTCTGGAGGACTTAATCCCACCAATGTGATCCATGCTATTGAAAAAGTAAAACCCTTCGGTGTAGATGTATCTTCTGGGGTTGAACTTAAGCCGTGTATGAAGGATAAAAAATTGTTAAGCGAATTTATAAGAAAGGTAAAGGAGTTGAAAGATGATTGACAAGGAAAAGATAAAGGAGAGTATAAGACTGTTCCTTGAAGGCATAGGAGAAGATCCAAACAGAGAAGGCCTTAGAGAAACCCCAGAAAGAGTTGCAAAGATGTGGGAAGAATTTGAGTCACTGAGAAACTTTAATATGAAGCTGTTTGAGGAGTTCGGTGATTACAATGAAATGGTCCTTGTAAAGGATATAACTTTCTATTCTCTGTGTGAACATCACCTTCTCCCCTTCTTTGGAAAAGTACACATAGCTTATATACCAAACGGTGTAATATGTGGACTCTCAAAACTTGTAAGGACAGTAAGAGCTTTTGCTCTTAGACCACAAGTTCAAGAAAGATTAACAGAGGAGATAGCGGATTTTATACAGAAAGAGTTGAACCCAAAAGGTGTAGGCGTTGTTTTAACTGCGGAACATCTTTGTATGTCAATGAGGGGTGTTATGTCACCTGGGCATATAACCGTGACATCAGCCCTTAGAGGGGTATTTATGAAAGATATAAAAACCAGGGAAGAGTTTCTCAAACTCATAAAATGAAAATAAGACTTAACAGGTTTCTCTCCATGTGCGGTATAGCTTCAAGGAGAAAAGCGGAAGAGTTAATAAAAACCAACAGGATTAGTGTAAACGATATAATCATAAGGGATCCCGCCTATAAGGTTGATCCAGAAAAAGACACAGTAAAAATTGATGGCATAGAGATAAAACCGGAAAGAAAGAGGTATATAATTCTGAACAAACCGCCCTTTTATCTTACAACCCTCGGTGAGGATAAAAAAGGAAGAAAAACTATAAAGGAGCTTATAAAAGATATTAAAGAAAGGGTCTACCCAGTAGGAAGACTTGACTATAACACGGAAGGTTTGTTAATACTTACCAACGACGGAGAACTTGCCCACAGAATATTGCACCCGAGATACAAACTGCCCAAGGTATATATAGCGGAGGTTAAGGGATTAATAGGTAAAAATAAATTAAAGAAAATTAAAGAAGGTACGGAGCTTGAGGATGGTTTTGCAAAGCCAGACGATGTGGATGTGCTGAAATACAGGAAAGGTAATACAATAATAAGAATAGTGTTTCATGAAGGAAGGAAACATCTTGTTAAAAGGTACATGGCAAAGTTCGGCAATCCAGTTTTAAAGCTTAAGAGAATAGCCATAGGTCCCATAAGACTCGGAAATTTAAAAAGGGGAAAGTATAGAGATCTAACCGAAAAGGAACTTACAGATTTAAAAAGGTCAGTCGGTCTGGAGGATTAAAGAAATGGAAGAAGTTCTTAAGCTAATAGTAATTTTCGGTTTGCTGTTCGTAGGATTTTTGCTCTTCTTTAAATTCTACGCTATTTATAAAGGTAAAAAACTTGAAGGTAAAACGGTTGATATAATTGAAAATGGCATTCTTTATTTTTATTCTCCTAAGTGCGGAGCCTGTAAAATTATGGAAAAAACTATAAACAATCTTTCTCATTTTACCGATGTACTTAAAATCAATGTATTTGACGTAAAAAATGAAAACATAGTTAAAAGCATGAATATAATGGCAACACCTACGACAGTTGTTATAAAAGAAGGAAAAGTAAAAAAGGTTTTTATAGGAGTTGTTGGAGAAAACAAAATTAAAAAGGAGGTTGAAATATGAAGTTCTTCCTTGATACTGCAATGGTAGAGGAAATAAAGGAAGCTGCAAGCTGGGGCTTACTTGACGGTGTTACAACTAATCCTACCTTAGTAGCAAAAACCGGTAGACCGTTCAAGGAAGTTGTAAAGGAAATACTGGAAATAGTTGATGGTCCTGTAAGTCTTGAAACAGTTTCATTGGATGCTAAAGGCATGATAGAAGAGGGAAGGAAATTGGCAGAGCTCGGAGATAATGTGGTTGTTAAAATTCCTATGACACCCGAAGGCCTAAAGGCAGTTCAGGTTCTTGAATCTGAAGGAATACCAACAAATGTAACCCTTGTATTCTCTCCCACCCAAGCCTTGTTGGCAGCCAAGGCGGGAGCTTCTTATGTGTCTCCCTTCGTAGGAAGATTAGACGATGTTTCTGGTGAAGGTATGAAGTTAATAAGAGAAATAAAGGGTATATTTATGAACTATGAAATATCCACAGAGATTATTGTAGCAAGCATAAGAAACCCGATGCACGTTGTTGAAGCGGCACTTATAGGAGCTGATATATGTACCGTTCCTTTTAAAGTTATGCAATCCTTATTCAAACATCCCCTTACAGATGTGGGTATAAAGAAGTTTCTTGAAGACTGGGAGAAGGTACCCGATAAGCCTTTCTGACATGGATTACAAGAAGGGAGCCTTCACAAGAAATATAGAGGAACTTTTAAAAAAAATGGCTGAAGATCTTGAAAAAAAGGTAGCAGAGGATCCTAGTAATGAAGACCTTCTTTATAAACTGGGCACTGTATATCTTAGACTCGGTAAAAATGAAAAGGCAAGAGAAATTTATCTGAAACTTAGAGATATTAACAATTCACTCGCCCGAGATTTGCTTGACAGATTGTATGAGATATAATTTATCTTCTAAAGGAGGGGTGGCCGAGCGGCCGAAGGCGGGTGATTTGAAATCACCTGTGGGTCTTAACGGCCCACCGGGGGTTCGAATCCCTCCCCCTCCGCCACATTAAAGACAATTTCCAGGAAAAAATTACCACCACCTTTCTTAAGGATATTCAGATTTCCTTATAAGTCTTTATACTAAATACTTTCCCTTTACCCAGAAAAATCCCGCCATGTGACGCTATGTCCCTAAATTGGTGGTAACTTTTTCCTGAAAATTACAGCATTTTTCCAACAGGCTTTAAAAAACTTGACATACACTTGTTTTTATAGTATATTTTTACATTGCCTACAATAATAAAAGGTTAAGGCTCATTGGCAACTGAATAGGGGGAAGGTGGTAGAAACTGGGGTGATTTAAACTAAATCTCTTTGAAGAGTTTGATCCTGGCTCAGCGCGAACGCTCGCGGCGCGCCTAACACATGCAAGTCGTGCGCAGGCTCGCTCCC
>WFPJ01000082.1 GCA_015487615.1 Aquificales bacterium
GACATGATAGAAAGTTGGAGAAAGGCATGGGAAAGAAAGAGTTTTGATGAATACATCTCCTTTTATTCAAAAAAATTCAGATGGAAAGGGGGTGATATAAACAGCTGGAAAAGATACAAGAGAAGAACTGTGCTTGGTAAAAAGTATATAGATGTGGATATAAAAGATATTACAATTCTTGCTTTTAGTAAACACGGTTCTAAAGAACCTTTATATTATGTTGCGGAATTTTTGCAAACATACCGATCTAATAATTACAGTGATAAAGGTATTAAGAGATTATATATTGCAAAAGAAGAAGGAAGGCTTAAAATATTAGCGGAAGAATTTATACCTGTGCGGGAGGAGTAATATGAGGAGTTTGATTATAAAGAAGTTGGTGTGGGGAGCTTTCGTTCCAGTATTTGCCATATGTGAGTTTAATAATGTTGAGCTTAACATGGATGCAAAGACTACCAGCAAGGAAGGAGAGATATACAGGCGTGCGGATGTCTATATAACGGTGCCCATGAAAATAAGGAGCGGATCGCATTATAAAAGTCTTCTTCCGACGAGGGTTAATGTAGTTGATCTTGAAGACGGAGCGAGGAGATATATTATCTCCATTGTAAATAACACAGGGAAAAGTCAGGATTCTCTAATACTGGTTCATAAAAAAGAAAAGGAAGCCTTGTTTATGGAGGACATAGTGGCGAGGAGGGTGATATCTTACTCTCCATATATATCCGAACAAATCGTCCTTGTACCTACAGAGATTAAAAGTGATAAGATTTTGATAAGGTTACCAGACATAAATCCAGGAGAGGAGCTTGTTTTAAGCTACGTAATTAAGGGCGAGGAAGAACCATCCAAAGTTATTGTTACTAATGAGGATGGTATAAAAAGATTTATAGAGGAAAAGGAAACGGAGGTGCTTGTAGCAAAATATTCCTTTCTATTCGGTTATGCATCCACGAAAACCAATTCTCCAAATGTTGAGAACATAAAGGAAGTGGTGGAAGGTTTAGAGAGGTTAGGGCTTCAAGCAAAAATAAAGATAGTGGGAATGGCTGATGGTAAAACTACAGATCCTAAGAGAAATCAGTTCGTTGCTAAAAAGAGGGCTGAAAATATAGCCAAATCTATTTTTGGCAATCAGTATGCTTGCCTAATAGAGAAGACCTATGTTAAAAGTCGTACAGGAACTCCTTCTGAGTGAAGATAGGTTTTAAGCTCAATTATGTTTAGTTCTCTGAAGTGAAATAAGGAAGCGGCAAGTCCTGCATCCGCTTTACCTTCCTTAAATACCTCCAAAAAGTGTTCTTTTTTACCCGCACCTCCTGAGGCTATAACGGGTATGTTAACACTTTCTGCAACCTTTCTTGTAAGGTCTATGTCATAACCCTCCTTGGTTCCATCCCTGTCCATTGAAGTAAGGAGTATCTCGCCCGCCCCCAGCTCCTCAACCCTCTTGGCCCACTCTATGGCGTCAATGCCCGTGGGTGTTCTTCCTCCGTTTATATAAACTTCCCAACTGTTTCCCTTTCTTTTTGCGTCTATTGCAACTACTATACACTGACTTCCGAACATCTTTGCACTTTCTGTTATAAGCCCGGGATTTTTAACAGCGGACGTATTGATAGACACCTTATCCGCTCCCGCTTCCAAGAGTTTTCTTATATCTTCTATATTCCTTACACCGCCTCCCACGGTAAAGGGCATAAATACATTCTCCGCCACCCTCTTGACCACATCTATCATAATGTTTCTTTCCTCCGCTGAAGCTGTTATATCAAGGAAGACAAGTTCATCCGCGAGTTGGTTTTCATACTCTAAGGCGACTTCTACAGGATCACCCGCATCCCTTAGATTCAAGAATTTAACACCTTTTACAACCCTTCCCTTATCAACATCAAGACAGGGTATTATCCTTTTTGCAAGCATTGGTATAATTGATCATACCATGAGGATAGAGGTAAGGGAAGGAAGCATTCTTGAAGTTGATGCGGATGTTATAGTAAATCCTGCAAACAGTCTGGGTATAATGGGTGGAGGTGTTGCGGGGGTTATAAGAAGACAAGGGGGTGAGGAAATAGAGAAGGAAGCGATGATGAAATCGCCCATCCCCGTGGGCAAGGCCGTTCTTACTACCGCGGGAAAGCTGCCCTTTAAAGGTGTTATACATTCGCCCACCATGGAACAACCCGCTATGAGGACCAATGCGGAGAAGGTAAGGCTTTCGGTAAGAGCTGCCCTTGAACTTGCTGACAAAGAAGGTTTTAAGTCTGTTGCCTTTCCAGGTATGGGTACTGGTGTGGGAGGTTTGAACAAGGAGATAGCTGCAAAGACCATGGTGGATGAAATAAAAAAGTTCAAATCTAAAAGCTTGGAGAGGATAGTCCTAGTAGATATAGATAAGGAAATGGTAGAAGCCTGGAGGAAGGAGGTATGATTAAATTCGGTACGGATGGATGGAGGGCTGTAATAGGTGATACTTTTACCTTTTCAAATGTAACAAAGGTCTCAAAAGCTCATGCGAAGGTGCTGGGAAGGATTGAGGCAAACAAGGTAATAATAGGTTACGACCACCGTTTTCTTTCCGAAGAGTTTGCAAAGAGGGTATTTAATGTTTTTAAATCCGAGGGGTTTGATGCATTCCTCACCAAGACACCTGTTACCACGCCTCAACTTTCCTTTTCCGTTAAGTACATGGGATTTGATGGCGGTGTTATGATAACCGCATCTCATAATCCTCCCCAGTATAACGGGTACAAGATAAAGGAAGGTTTCGGAGGATCCGCAACTCCTTCTTTTGTAAGTCTTGTTGAGAAGGAGCTTTCAAATATAGAAGTTGAGCCTGTGGGGGATTATAAAGAAGAGTGGGTTGAAATAAGGCAGGAGTATATAAACAAGGTCAGGGAATACTTGAATATGGAACTTTTCAGGGAAAGGGAAATGGTTGTTGTACACGATGCCATGTACGGGACCTCCGCAGGCTTGCTTAAAGATGTTTTAAAGGATACAAGGATTGAAGTGTTTGATATAAGGAACTGGAGGGATCCCCTCTTCGGGGGACATCCGCCGGAACCCATAGAGAAGTACCTTGGCATTTTGAAGGAAAAGGTAAGGACTGTAGGGGCACAGGTGGGTATTGCAAATGACGGAGACGGAGACAGAGTAGCCTTAGTAGACGAAAAGGGAAATTTTGTAAACAGCCAAATGGTTTATGTGCTTTTACTTCTTCACCTTATAAGAAACAAAGGGCTCAGAGAAGGCTGTGTTGTAAAAACCGTATCAACAACATATCTGGCTGACAGGATATGCAGTAAGGAAGGTATAGAGCTTAGAGAGGTACCGGTAGGATTTAAAAATATAAACGAAGTAATTCTTAAGGAAAAGGTTATCTTCGGAGGTGAAGAAAGCGGAGGTTATGGATTTCCCGATTTTCTGCCGGAAAGGGACGGTTTGCTTTCAGCCCTTTACATTCTTGAATACATGCTACTTACGGAAAAACCCCTTTCGGAAATAATAAATGAGATAATGGGTGAATACGGAAGTGCGTATTATAAGAGGGTTGATATGCATGCGGATAGCAGGGTTAAAGATAAACTCAAAAGCATGGTGGAGAATCCTCCCGACTCTCTCGGAAGGTATAAGGTGTCAAAAATACTAACGATTGACGGCTTGAAGCTGATATTTCCCGATGACAGTTGGATCCTCTTCAGGGCTTCTGGTACGGAGCCCCTTATAAGGATCTATGCGGAGGCTCCCACACCGGAAGAAACGGAGGAGCTTATAGGGGAAGGTAAAAAACTTTTTGAACGAGGAGGTCATTGAATGGCAAACATAATTGTATCTTCACTTGAATTTGAAAAGGTGGGCACCCAATATGCTGAGATTGTAGAAAGGAAAGGTATAGGGCATCCAGATACTATCTGTGACTCCGTAGCGGAAGAGCTATCCGTTGCCCTCTCAAAGATGTATATAGAGGAGTTCGGAGCTATAATGCATCACAATGTTGATAAAGCTCTTCTTGTGGGCGGTATAGCGGAGCCTGTATTCGGCGGAGGAAGAGTTATATCTCCTATAGAAATATATATTGTGGGAAGGGCTATAAAGGAAAGGGGTGATAAAAAGTTACCCGTTGAGGAGCTTGCCATAGAGACCATTCAGCGATGGCTTTCTGATAACCTTAGAAATATAGACCCTTCAAAGCATGTGGTTATAAATGCGCGCATAAAACCCGGTAGTAGGGATCTTGTTGAATTGTTTGAACGATTTCAAAAATCTGGAGAGGTTCCCCTCGCCAATGACACTTCTTTTGGAGTAGGTTTTGCCCCCCTTAATGATCTTGAAAGTATAGTTTTAAATACGGAAAGGTTTCTGAATTCGGAGGAGATGAAGATAAAGCATCCCGAGGTGGGGGAAGATATTAAGGTTATGGGGGTCAGGATAAAAGATAAAATAAGGCTGACCATAGCCCTTGCCTTTGTTTCCCGTTATATAAAGGATCTTGAGGACTATAAGGAAAAGAAAGAAGAGATAAGGAAAAAGGTTGTTGAGTTTGCAAGTTCCCTTACGGATAAGGAAGTGGAAGTATTTATAAACACCGCGGATAATTATGACAACGGTAGCGTTTACATAACCGTAACCGGGACATCCGCAGAACAGGGTGATGACGGACAGGTGGGAAGGGGCAACAGGGTTAACGGTCTCATAACACCTTACAGGCCCATGAGTCTTGAGGCTGCCGCAGGTAAAAATCCCGTATCCCACATAGGTAAGATATACAATGTGGTTGCAAATATAATAGCGGACAGGGTTGTAAGGGAAATAGAAGAGGTTGAAGAGGCATACTGTTACATGGTTTCAAAGATAGGGCATCCCATAAATGAACCTCAGGTGTGTGATGTTAAGATAAGGGCTAAACAGAAATCTGCAGGTACTGAGGAAGCGGTTAAAAGTATAGCAACGGAAGAGCTTGATAAGATGCCCGATACATGGAAGAGATTTATTCAAAAGGAGTTTTCTGTTGCTTGACACAAAAAGTATTATGCTGATATATTTTTAAAACACTCGGAGAATACAGATGGAAGGATACGGAGCCTTTCTAATCTTCTTCCTCATAGCTTTGACAATAGCCTTTGTTATGGCGGTACTAAACGATATCCTGGGTGAAAAGAGAAGGGATCCCATGGAGGATTACCCTTACGAGTGCGGAGTACCCCTTTATGACAAAGAAGCGAGGGGAAACTTTAAACAAGGTTACTACATGTTCGGTTTGCTTCTCATACTTTTTGATATAGAGGTAGCTTTTTTATTTCCTTGGGCGGTAGTATTTAAAGATATAGGGCTTTACGGTCTTATAGAAGCTGTGCTTTTTATTTTTATACTTTTCTTGGGCTTTATTTACGCCCTCAGAAAGAGGGCACTTAAATGGCAAAGTTGAGGAGGTGATGCCATGACTTTTATAAATTCAAATGGCTTTGTTGCTACAAGGGTGGATGTATTATTGAGATGGAGCAGGAGAAATGCCCTGTGGCCCGTCACCATAGGGCTTGCCTGTTGTGCTATAGAGATGATGCATACCGCAGCATCAAGGTTTGATCTTGATAGGTTGGGTGTTATTTTCAGGGCTTCTCCGAGGCAGGCGGATGTTCTCATAGTTGCGGGTACGGTGGTTAATAAGGTCGCTCCCATGCTTAAGCTTATATGGGATCAGATGCCCGATCCCAAGTGGTGTATATCAATGGGCGGTTGTGCATCTGCAGGCGGACCTTTCCCCACCTATTCAACCCTTCAAGGTGTTGACAGAATCATACCCGTTGATGTTTATATTCCCGGCTGTCCGCCAACGCCCCAGGGTCTTATTTACGGAATTCTCCAGCTTCAGAAAAAAATAAAGGAGAAAGGGGTTAACAAATACGATAAGGACTTTGAGGAATTCAGGAAGGAGATAGAAAAGGGTGCCCTTGTGTGAGGTGAATAATGCCTTGGATAAGTAAGGAAAGGGAAGAGAGGATTAAAAATAGATATAAGGATGTAAATGTAACAAGATATGAACATGCGGTATCCTTTGAGGTAAATATAGATATATTTAAGGATTTTCTTAAATATTTAAGGGATGAGGAGGGTTTCAAGCATTTTGTAGATCTTACATGCATAGACTTCCCGGAGAGGGAGGAGAGATTCCAAGGTGTTTATATTCTCTATAACCCTGATCACAACGAAAGGGTGATTGTTAAAACATGGGCTAATAACGGGAGGCTTCCCACCGTTACTGACCTTTGGCCCGGGGCTAAGTGGGGTGAGAGGGAAGCCTATGATATGTTCGGTGTGGAGTTTGAGGGTCATGAAAACCTCAGGAGAATGTTTCTATGGGAGGGATATCCCCACTTCCCCTTGAGAAAAGATTTCCCCTTAGAAGGTTATAAGGAGGAAGAGCTTCCCTCTCTCACGGAAGTTTTGGCGGGAAGGGAGGATCCCCCAAGTCACGACTTTGAGCTTGTTCACACAAAGATAGCAACCCTTGAAGATATAGAAAGGACGGAACGGGCAAGATTGAAAAAGAAGGCACAGCTCGTTCTTAACTGGGGACCCCTTCATCCCGGTACGCACGGTACTATATGGTTCCTTTTTGATCTTGAAGGGGAAGAGGTTGTTCAATGTGATGTTATCCTCGGACAGCTTCATAGGGGCATGGAAAAGATAGCGGAACATCTTCATTACTTCCAATTCTTGCCCTACACGGACAGGATGGATTACATTTCCGCTATATGCAATGAGCTTTCTTATGTTCAAGCTGTAGAGAAGCTTTTGGAAATAGAAGTTCCAGAGAAGGCAAGATACATAAGGACAATGTTTGCGGAGCTCCAAAGGATAAACTCTCATCTGCTATGGCTCGGCACTGGCGCACTGGATTTGGGTGCTTTAACCGTATTTTTGTATGCCTTCAGGGAAAGGGAAAAGATAATGGATATAATTGAGGGAAATGCGGGATACAGACTTACCACAGCCTTTTTAAGGATAGGGGGTGTGCACTACGATCTGGCGGAAGGCACTTTGGATGTGGTAAAGGCATTTGTTAAAGATTTCTACGGAAGATTGAAAGAGTATCATTCTCTCCTCACAAGGAATAGAATATGGCTAAGAAGGACAAAGGATAAGGGCATAATAACAAAGGAAGATGTTCATGCTTACGGTTTGAGCGGGCCGGTTGCGAGGGGTTCGGGAGTTCCCTACGATATTAGAAAACTGGAACCTTATGCCGCCTATGATGAGGTTGATTTTGATATACCCGTAGGAGAGGTGGGAGATGTTTACGACAGATATCTTGTAAGGATGGAGGAGATGGTTCAGAGCTTAAGGATAATAGAACAGTGTGTGGAAAAGCTTGAGAAACTTCCCAAGTCAGCCCCCTATATAAATAAGAAGCATCCAGCTGTTATGGCTCCCAAGCAAGATGTTTTTAATGATCTTGAAGATATGGTAAAGAATTTCAGAATTGTAGTTCACGGCGAAGAAGCACCGCCCGGAGAGGTTTTTTCTTCCGCGGAAAACCCAAGAGGAGAACTAGGCTTTTTCATTCATTCAAAAGGAGATTCAAGACCTTACAGACTCAGGATAAGATCGGGAGCCCTTTACAATCTATCCATATTCCCTAAGCTCATTCAGGGAGGTTCTATAGCGGATGCTATTGCCCTGCTCGGAAGTCTTGATCCTGTCGTGGGAGAAACGGACAGATGATAATTGATGTTATTATAGCTTTGGGTAAGATAGCTGTTGTACTGCTTGTGGGTTTGGGTCTCGGAGCCTACCTTACATGGGTTGAGAGGAAGGTGGCTGGTCATATACAGGCGCGTATGGGTCCGAGCGTGGTGGGACCCTTCGGTCTTTTTCAACCCATAGCTGACGGTGTAAAGCTTCTAACAAAGGAGTCCATAATACCGAGAGGTGCGGATGTACCCGTCTATTACCTTGCTTTAATACTTGCCCTTGTCCCATCCCTATTAATCTTTTCTGTTATTCCCTTCGGCCCTTCCTTTACCATCTTCGGTAAAGAGATAAAACCCATCATTTCCGATGTTAACATAGGTTTGCTTATAGTTTTTGCTATGGGATCCATTGCGGTTTACGGAACCATATTTGCGGGATGGGCATCAAACTCAAAGTATGCGTTTATAGGATCTTTAAGGAAGGCTGCTGTTATAGTTAGCTATGAAGTAGTATTGGGATTTGCGGTTCTTGGTGTTATCCTGATAGCGGGTAGTCTTAGTACTGTTGAAATAGTTAATTCACAAATAGAAAAGGGTATATGGTATATAGTCTACCAACCGGTCGCCTTTATCCTTTACCTGTTCTGTATGCTTGCAGAATCGGGCAGGGTACCCTTTGATATCCAGGAGGCGGAGGCTGAGCTTGTTACAGGATATAACGTTGAATACGGAGGTATGAGGTTCGGTTTGTTTCCCCTTGCGGAGTGGTATCTTAATGTTGTAGGTCTTTCCGCAATAGCTGTTGTCCTATTCTTCGGAGGATGGTCGGGACCAAATATATTCGGACCCCTATCACCCTACATATGGTTTCTTGTTAAGACCTTCGCCCTAGTCTTTTTCACCCTGTGGTTACACTGGACCCTACCGAGATTTCAGGCGAAAGATATAACAGATATTGCATGGAAGATATTGCTTCCTATAGCCCTTCTTAATGTGGTTGTTACAGCCTTTGTAGTATATTTATTCTCCTGAGAGGTGGAAGATATGGGAATTAAGAAAATAAACAGGAAGGCTTATCTTAACCTTGTAGAAACGGTACTGTTTCTTGATTTTATAAAAGGGCTTTCCGTAACTATAAGAAATATGATAAAAAAGCCTATAACAACTCAGTATCCTAAGGAGAAACTTACACCGCCCAAGAGGTTCAGGGGAGCACACGGTCACTTTGTCTGGGATGGTACTGAACCAGATTCTCTGAAGGCTATAGAAAAATTCATGTCTTATGAAAAGGGTAAAAGCAGGTGTGTTGCATGTTATATGTGTCAGACCGCCTGTCCCATGCCTTCTCTTTTCAGGATAGAAGCTGTCCAACTTCCAGACGGAAGAAAGAAGGTCGTAAGGTTTGATATGAATTTGCTCAACTGTCTTTTCTGTGGTTTGTGTGTTGATGCTTGCCCGGTGGGATGTCTTACAATGACGGATATCTTTGAATTGGCTAACTATTCACGGAGGGATGAAGTACTTAACATGGAGAGATTGGAGATACACGGTAAAGACTTTACCGCAAGAAGGGGTGAAGAACCGGACAGGATATGGCCCGATGATAAGGAAAGGGAAAGACTCTGGGGTAAAATAGAATGGAGCTGATTGTTTTTATATTTTTGTCCGTATGGCTTGTGCTTTCTGTTGTGGGTGCAATAATTGTAAAAAATCCTGTTCACTCTATTTTATTTTTCCTTTCAAGTGTGCTTGCTACCGCGGGTGTATTTTTTAGCCTCGGTGCTGAGCTTATAGCGGGTCTTCAGCTGATTATATATGCGGTTGCAATAGTGGTCTTTTATGTTCTTGTTATAACAACAATACCATGGGAGAAAATAAAGAAGTTCGAAGGTATATACTTGGGTGAGTTCCTTGTGGGGCTACCTTTCATAATCATTTCAGTCATTTTCATAGCGTTACTTATTAACAAATACGATATAAGCTCAATTCCCGTGAAGGTTGAAATCACCGATAATGTAACCAGAGTCGGCAAGACCCTGTTTACCTATTACCTCTTCCCTTTTGAGGTTGCTTCTGTTATACTGCTTATCGCTATGATAGGGGCAATCCTTCTCGGGAGGAAAGAGGAGTGACCCTTGAAAAGGCTTATATTATATTGGGTTTTCTTGTCTTCTTTCTCGGTTTATTCGGTGCAATCATAAGAAAGAACCTTATAACAATCCTCATCTGTACGGAGATAATGCTCACCGGAGCAAACATAATACTTATAACCGTTGACAGTATACTTAAAGGTACGGATGCCCAGATTATGTCACTTTTTGTACTAACCGTAGCTGCAGCGGAGGTTGCCATAGGTTTGGGATTGGTAATGGCTATATTCAGGCTGAAGGGTTATGAGGGTTCTTCGGAGATAACCCATTTAAGAGACTAAAGCCATGATAGAGCTTTTGATTATAGGTCTGCCCCTTTTAAGCTTTATATTAATAGGACTCTTAGGAAGCAAGATAGGAGACAGAACAAGCGGGATAATAGCAACCCTTTCAGCATTCCTATCCTTTATACTGTCACTGCTTATAATACCCAAAGCACTCAAAGAACCCATCCACATAACCCTCTACAACTTCCTACCCCTTGAAAATTACAACCTCTCCTTAGGACTCTACTACGACCCCCTATCATCCATAACAACAGCAGTAGTAACCTTCGTAGCAGGAGTAATATTCCTTTACTCCTTAGGATACATGGAACACTACTTCGGAAAATGGA
>WFPJ01000083.1 GCA_015487615.1 Aquificales bacterium
ACCCTTGAAACACATATACAGTATGTTAGATTACCCGCTATTGAAGGTAAAAGGGTGATTATACTTGATCCTATGCTTGCAACAGGGGGTACCCTTATTAAGGTATGGGAGATTATAAAGGAAGGCAATCCCGCTGATATAATAAGCGTACATCTCGTTGCATCTCCGGAAGGTTTGGAAAGGGTAAGGGGCGTTTGTAAAGGTTTAAAGCTTTACACCGTTTCTGTTGATGAGGGATTAAACAGTAGGGGGTTCATAATACCCGGACTCGGTGATATGGGAGACAGACTCTACTCTTAACCTGTAGAAAATAATACCTATATATTCCCTTATTGCCCTGTAGGAGTCCTTTAAAGCGCTCATCTTAGGAAAAAAACTGAAAAGGTTGTATTTTCTGTCCGTTTTGTAATCGGTCGGATAGGGTATTACATCAAGTCCTTCCCTCTCAAAGGTATAAACTGATCTGTACATGTGATAGGCTGAAGTCACGAGTATTATCCTTTTACAATTTATTTTTTTACACAGCTCTTTAACATATTTGGCATTTTCCCTCGTGTCCCTGCTCTTCTGATCCGTAAATATAAGTCTTCTGTCAACGCCTAGCTCTATAAGAAATTGCTTCATAATACTTGATTCGGGGAGGTTATTAAGGGCGGAACCGCCCGACAAGAGTAGGGGTAGCCCCGTCTTTTTATGGAGAATGAATCCGGTTATAAGTCTTTTGGTTGAATCCTCTTTAAGGTATCCCGTGTTGTAAGCTCCTCCTCCCAGAACTACGATGATATCACCCTTCAGTATCTTCGGTCTTTTATACATATTCTCCAAAGGAAGAAGTAGTAAATCTTTGAAGGGTTCAATGGAAATAAGATATAAGCTTAGTGCGGATAAAAGGGATATGTATTTTACTGTTTTCCTTTTTGAAAGAAGGTATATAAGAAGGAAAAGGACTATGTAAATCCCAGGTGGTAAGATAAAGTAGGAGATTATTTTTTTAGCGAAAAACATTACCTTCTCGTCCTTGTTGCAATGACGAGATCTTCCACCTTATTTTTCTTTGCTATATCCATAAGTTGCACAACGAACTTATGTTGCGCCCTCTCATCCGCCTCTATTATTATGGATGTAGGTTTTATCTTTTTAATCCGCTTATCTATTTCGGATATACTTAGCTTTTTACCTCCCATTCTGTAGGATCCATCCGCAGTAACTTGTATCTTCATTATACTTATAGCTCCTTTCTCACCGTGCTCTGCAAAGGGTAGCTTTACCGCTATGAAGGTCATAGGAGATTGGAAAGCGAGGATTGCCAAGAAAAGGAAAACCGCTAAAAGTATATCCACTATAGGAACCACATCTATATAAGCTCTTTCATCCCTTGATAGTCTTCTTTTTCTTCTGAGATTCATTCTAAGATCTCCAGAATTTCTTTAAAGGAATTCTCAATCTTAGCCAATATTCTATCTCCCACAGCCCGGAATATCCAATAGGCGAACAGCGCGGGTATAGCAACTATCAATCCTGCTGCCGCTGCGGTTAATGCCTCGCTTATTCCTGAGGCAAGAAGGGTTACTCCTTCCTCCGCTTCGGATATTGCAAAGGCGGAAAAAACTTTTATAAGTCCAGTTATTGTTCCAAAAAGGCCAAGCAGTGGTGCTATTGATGCAATGGCTGATAGCAGAAGAAGATTCTTTTCTACGAGAGGAACCACTGAAACAAGCTCAGACTCCGCAATTTGACTCAGGTGTATCTTGCTTCTTCTCCCTTTTTCATACTCCTGCAGAACGATATGTAACGCCCTGCTGAAAGGATCGTGGCTTAAGGATGCCAGCTTCATCGCCCCGTCTATATCTCCCCTGTGGATAAGATTTTTTATATCGTTTATATTCTTAGGAATAAATTTTGAGGCCCTCAGATTAAAAGCCCTTTCAATTATGATGAACCATGAAAAGATGGAAAGTAAAATAAGGGGATAGATTACATAACCCGCTTTACTTAAAAAGTCCAGAAGCTGTTCCATTTTATTTCACCTCACAAGGCGGTAGTTTATCCTTATAGTATTTGTATTTCCCCCTCTCTTCTTCAGATAAAGTTTCCGGATTAAGCTTTTCCAACAGACATGAAGCATCCTTTCTGGCTTTCATGCTTATTAGTATATCAACACTTTCAAGAATGCTCCTATTGTAATAGGGTTGGATATCCGGGGTCAGAATGGTGACGGTTATAAACTCTTCAAGGGCTTTCTTTTTGTCACCCTCATTCTTATAGTGTATACCTGCAAGATAGTATGCCTTGGCTTTAGTCTCGTCATCTTCGCTCTCCTTGGCATAAGAAAGGTATTTAGGATCGTTAGTTACCGTATATATATCTATGCTTATCCTTCTGAGATCTTCATCTATATATCCCTTTTCAACTATACTGTTAAAGAGATCAACTGCCCTTTCCCCTTCACCCACCGAGATGTAAGCCTTTATGGCTTCCTTTTTATCCTCTATGCTTCCTTGAGCAAGAAGCTCAGCAAAGTTAGTTATATCTCCTCTTTGCTTGTATATCGCCATAAGGGACTTTCTTGCCTCCTCCCTTACCTCCGGATCTTCCGCTTCCTTTATTAACTTTTTGAGTTTTTCTATTTTTATTTCTTCATCTTCTTCAAGCTGTGCAAGTCTTAACCTTGCCTTTTCTCCGTACTCCGTATCAATAAGCTTTTCGTAAACCTCCTTTGCCTTTTCCCTGTTCCCTTCCTTTGTATATATCTCCCCGAGCTGATAATAGAGATCGTTTACTATGGGTGAGTCGGGATACTTTTTAACAAAGGTTGTTATAAGTTCTTTAAGATTACCTTCCGGTCTTTGAAGTTCAAGCTGTATGAGGGCAAGGGTTGCGCTCATTGCCTCTTCCGAATCTGGATATTCCTTCATAACCTTTGTATAAAGACTTTTAGCCTTTGATATATTTCCTAGATTGTAGTAGGCATCCGCTTCCTTAAGTAAAGCTTTTGGTTTTAACTTGCTCCTTCCCGAGATTCTCTGAAAGTAACTTACCGCCCTTGAATAACGGTTTTCTATAAAGTAGCTTAAACCCTTAAGATATATTTCCTCATCCGTATCATTAAGCAGGAATTCCCTTGCAAGCTTACCGTTGCCCATTGATATGGCGGACTTTGCCTTAAGTATCCTTGATCTTTTGTCATTTTTGTCCTTTAGTGTTTCAATAACCTTCATGTATTCGCCCATATTAAATAGGGCTATGGCTTTATAATAAGGATCTTTGAAATACCTGTATGCCTTTTCCCAGTTCCCCTTCTTAAAGTGATACCATCCCATATACTCCCTGTATAAACCAGGGTGGGCTTTCCTTATTTTTGAAAGCACCCTTTTCAACTCTTCATCCTTTTCAAGCCAATAAAGGCTTTCAAGAAGCCATCTGTAGTATGTTGCATTCTTCCTTTTCCACTTCTTTAAAGTTTTCAGTGCAAGGTTATAGTCTCCCATCTTTACCGCGGAATAAAGGGCATTTTCATAATCTCCCGCCTGCATGAAGTTAGAATAGGCACCTTCGTAATCTCCCCTGTTATAGGCTATCTTTCCAGATCTTATGAGGAATTCCTTGGAACCGGTAATGGCGTAGGCGAGCCTTGAGTATATGAGATTCTCCTTTGAAAGTAGGGAGTATAAATTTGCAGCATATTCGGGGTTAAAGGTTTCAAGCAGGGATATATATTTCTTTGCTTCTTCCTTATTACCTTCTTTTATGTATGCCAAGGATATATAGTAAAGGGCTATGTCCCTGAAGGGTTTTAGGGGTTTTATCTCTTCCTTTAATATATTTATAGCCTTTTCCGTATTTCCTTCCCTTATTAAAACGATAGCCCTTCTTATCCTCGTGCTGTCCCTGTATTCTACATTTTCCCTACCTTCAACGAAATCCCTTATATACCTACAGTATCTTTTGAAGGTTACTCTGGAACAGTCAGGGATGCCAGATTCTCCATCCGTGTAAATTTCATAAACCTGTTTCCATAGTTCATGATCCGTGTCAACAGGACTACCATCAAGCTTGAATTTCAAAGCGTAATATGCTTCACAGGATGCATCCCTGTACATGTGAGGTGTATCGCAGGCATCCGAAAACAGATATAAAGCTTTCCTTTCATTTTTATTCTTATACTCTATTATGCCGAGAACATATTTAGCCATACCTGAAAAGGGAGAATTTACAGAAATTACATTTTCCAAGTAGTACTTTGCATCTTCAAAATTCCCTTCCTTGAATTCCATAACTCCGTAACGGTAGTTCGTCCTGTCCTCAGGCTCTCCGCATCCCATAAATCCTTTTGCTTCAATATCCTCTATATCAGCAAATTCCATAGACTTGGGGGGTTCAAGGAGCTTGTTACTTAAGTTTAAAACTCCTTCCTCTTCAACCTTTAATTTTGCGGGAGGTTCAAGCTTCGGTTTTTCTTCATAAATCCTCCCCACAACTTTCACTTTTATATTGAAGCCCCTTTTAAGCTCGTCCTTACTATAGGAAAGGACGGAAAAAACCAAAAGAAGAAGGCTAAAGAGCCTGATGAGCTTCCACATATAGTTCCCCCAAGTGACATGTAATATTTAACCTGTTTATTACAGATCTGTCATCCTCTATTAACACCGTAGAGTAAGAGGCATTGTCACAGCCGAATCCCCAAAATCTTGCAAGATCTACATTAAGGAGCGCACAATACATACACCTTATGGGTACGGTATGGGATACTGCCAAGACGGTTTTCCCCCTGTAATTTTTTTTAATATCTTCAATAAAATCACTCACTCTTTTATAAACATCCCTCAAGCTTTCCCCTTCCGGAAATACAACCTTGTGGGGTTCGTTTATCCATCTTTCAAAGTCTTCCCTAAATTTCTCCTTTACCTCATCTACGAGCATACCCGACCACACGCCGTGGTCTATTTCTATTATCCTGTCATCTATTACCGGTTCTATCCCGATATGCTCCCCGATTATCCTTGCGGTTTCAAGGGTCCTCTTAAGTGGCGATGAGAATATTATATCTATACCTTCCTTTTTAAGCTCATGGGCGAGCAGTTCAGCCTGTTTTTTTCCCCTTTCCGTAAGTGGGGGATCTTTCAAACCTTGATACCTTCCTTCCGTATTCCATTCACTTTCTGCGTGTCGTGCAATGATAAGCTTGACCATAGAACGAAGGTTTATTATATCACGGTGTTACAATTTCCTCGGGTGTTACATTCCATACCCTTTCCACCGTCTTGGCTCCGTACCCGCCTACCGGTTCGTCCGTACAGGACAATTTAACCCTATATGTCCATCCCGTGTTTGAGAATAACTTTTCAAAGGTAAAGGATCCTTTTACATCTGTTTCTTCCTTTTGAAGTACCCCGTCAATGTAAGCCCTGTAGGTTAACTTCTCCTGAGGGGTTTCCTGGTCTTTGCACTCAATGGAGAAGGTGAGATAGCACATGTACTGACAAACTATGTCTTTATCCTTAGGTAAATAGCTTATAACCTCTGGATAGGCGTTACCTTTTCCTTTATAAGCTCCGCATGAGCATATAACAAGGAACAAAACCCCCCATAATCTCCTCATTTTTATATCCTTTCAGAAAATGCTTTTATAAGTTTACCCCTCTCCTTTATTATACCCTCCTCTGCAAGAATAGAGTCCAGAACAAATATTAAACCTCCTATATCAAATAGGTCAACACCCATGTGAGATATCCTGAAGATTTTTCCCTTCAGTCTATCCTGTCCACCTGCGACCCTTATACCTTTTTGGAGAAGCTTCTTTCTTATAATATCCGCCTTATCATGGTAGATTACGGTCATTGATATGGCGGGATTCTCAGGAAAGATGGAAAGATTACAGGATTTGAAGGCTTCTGTGAGGGCATAGGAGATCTTTCTGTATTCCGATTCAACCCTGTCTATTCCCTTTTCAAGAAGCATGGACAGGGATTCTTTCAAAGCCAAGATCAGCATTATGGCTGGGGTAAAAGCGGTTTGTCCTTCCTTCTGTTTGGGTAGCTCTTTTTTTATACTGAAGTAAAAAGCCCTGTCCGTAAGGTTTTTTCCCGCTCTATCGGAAAACCATAACATGGATAGACCGGGTGGAAGCATGAGTGCCTTTTGGGACCCTCCCACAAGAACATCTATTCCTTCCTTAACGGGATCAATATCATAAACACCAAGAGCGGTTATGGCATCCGCAACCGTTATTATTTCCCTATCACCCACAACCTCTTTTACGAGTTTGGGATCGTTATAGGCACCTGTTGAAGACTCGGATATCTGATAAAGGATACCCTTTACCTTATCATTCTTCTTAATTATGTCCTCAAGCATATTAGGATCAAAGCTTTTGCCCCAGTCAACTTTATATTCAATAACATCAAGCTTCCAGTGTCTTCCTAATTGTACCCATCTTTCACCGAATTTACCACCAGATATAACAACGACCTTATCTCCCTCTTTAAAGAAATTCAGAACTGCTGATTCCATTGCACCTGTTCCAGAGGAAGCAAAAAATACGAAGTTTTCCGAAGGACTATGGACAAGCCTTTTAAATAAATTCCTCACTTCAAGAAACTCTTCTGTAAACTCCTGTGTTCTGTGGTGTATTATCTGTCTGCTTAGTACATTCCTTACCCTTTCGGGTAACTTAACAGGTCCGGGGGTGAAAAGCCTTTCTTCCATAATTTGATTTTACAGTAACTCTTTCAGTGTTAGAAGGGAATATAGTTTTAGACCCTCCTTTTCAATATTTTCCCTTCCTCCCTCTTCCCTGTCAACTACTGCAAATACACCTATTATCTCAAAACCTTCTTCCTTGCAAGCCTTTACTGCTTTAAGGGAAGATGACCCCGTAGTAACAACATCTTCAACAACCGCCACCCTTTCTCCTTTTTCAAGTACACCCTCTATCCTCTTTCCCATTCCGTGTTCTTTCTTTTCTTTTCTAACCACAAAGGGTTTTAAAGGATTGTTGTCAAGTAAAGATACGAAGGCTATGCTGTAAGAGATTGGATCCGCACCGAGGGTTAGCCCTCCCACCGCGGAAGGAGAAAAGGGTTTTATCATCTCGTACATCAGTTTCCCTACAAGGTACATGCCTTCCGGAAGGAAGGTTATTTGTTTCAAGTCAAGGTAATAAGGACTCATCTTACCCGAGGATAGTTTAAAGATTGGTTCTTCTGCTACCTTTAAGGATCTCTCCTTTATAAGTGTCTTCAGTCTTTCAATATCCATCAAAACCTCCATGTAATTATAATTCCTTCTTTATAAGGAAGCACACTTATACTGTTATCTTTCCACTCATGGACGAACTTGGCGGTGTATATACCAAGAACTGCTCCGAAGAATACATCTGAAGCCCAGTGTACATTATATTCAATACGGGCAAGACCAGACATAAGTGCTAGGGAGTAAGAGAATATGGGTAAAGCGGGATTATCACCGAACTCCTTGCTTATGGATGTTGCAAGGGCGAAGGCAACAGCGGTATGCCCTGAGGGGAACGATCTGAAATCAGCCCCGTTAGGTCTTTCCCTTGAGGTTATTACCTTCATAATTGTAACTGTTGTACCCGTTAGTATGAAAGACTTGGTGGCTTTTATAGAAAAGGACTTGAGTTTATTATCATTGAAAAGATATGCGGAAGACAAGGAAAGGGACAAGAAAGGTATAACAAAGTATCCGTCCCCAAAGGTGTTGCCTGCGGAAAGAATACGGTCTGTTTCTTCCCTTCTGTTTTGCTGAACAAATTTTTGTATATTTTTGTCTTGGTATATTAAAAAGGCTGTTGTGGTGACTACTGCGGAGAAAAGCAACCAGTCCCTTTTATCCCATCTTAAGGGTGATTTGACATAGTCCGCGGTTTCTTTAAAAAAGGGTGACAGATAATACATAACAGAGGTGTGTCCCGTCCCGGAAAAAAGGAACACACTAAGCATTAACGGAACACACCTTTTCATAAAGCTTTCCAAGTAGTGCGCTCCTTTTAGTTATCCAGTTGTTTCTGTATAGGTGCACACCCGGTAACTTTTCCATATCCTCTTTTCCTTCCAGCAGGGTCATTCCCTTCTCGCCCGTTATATTCTTAGCTACCTCTTCCCATAGGATTTTTTGATCAAAGGACCAGGGCAGGAACCTTTCAAAATTTATATATCCCATGAATGTATATGCGCTACCTTCAAATTCACCGAAAAGTGCCATAGGTATCTTTACATGTGCCCTTTCGGATATGCCGTCAGAGAAAGGTGAGGAGACTATGAGATTTTTAATTCCTGAAATAAGTTCATACGTTTCTTCCTCCCCGATATAATCGCAAATATCCTCACCAAATATGATAAGTGTTTCAAAATATCCTTCCTTAAGGGCTTTAGTAAAGGTACCGAAAGGTGTTATATTTTTACCCTTAAGGATCCTGTAGAGTCCCAGGGCGTTAAAATCCCTCGGAACAACAAGGATGTCAAAATCCTTTTTCCTTTTTACATTCTTTATTACTTTTGAGATCTGTTTGTAATCCAAAAGAGGATCTACTATAATAAGTGTTCTTCCTTTTATATTCTTTAATTCCCCATCTTCTATGTTTATAGGGTTAAGTTTTTCATCCCTTGCACCTTCTTCCCCGAAGATTCTGTATATATTACCCTTAAGATAGTAAGAAACAACCGGTACGAGGGATGTAATGTCTTTGCTTACTATAACGAAATTCTCATAATTTTTAAAATCTTCTATGGTTATATCACTATCTCCTACCTCATCCAAGATGTTAAAGAGGTGATCCGCTACGGGTGATGTTACACTCGCACCCACCTTTTCCCCTATTTCTGTTACGGTTTCTATAACCTCATTGGGTAGGTAAGGAGATAATACTATACCCACATTCTTACTTCCTTCTAATATCTTAACGATCTCGCTAACTACTTCATCCTTTTCGCACTTCTTCCCGTTTATTTCGGGTTGCAGAAGTCTGTTTTCATTGAACACATCGTAACCGAAAAATGCTCTTGCACACACATTTATGTTATCGGTGGGTTTTACCCTGTAAACCTTTTCCTTTGATCTCCAATCCCCTACACCGTATTCAAGTCTTATATCACAACCTCCTGGACAGAAACTGCAGTTTGTTGTTACACTTTTCAAAAGCCAGCTTCTTGTCCAGAATTTGAAAGGTTTTGAAATAATGGCTCCTACCGGACACACATAAACACATGCACCACACATCTCACACGATGATGTGTCAATGGGTCTCACTGCGGGGACTATATTTGAATGGAAGCCCCTTTCATCTACATACAGGGCTTTTGCACCTATAACTTCATCGCATACCCTTGTGCATCTGTAACATACTATACACCTGTTTGAGTAATACTCCAAAAAGTCACTTTCCCAGTCAGTATAATCCCTATGCTTTTCAAGGGCGGATATGGGAACTATCTGTTCTTGAGGTCCGTATATGGCGCCGTGATTCTGAAGATCGCATTCTCCCGCCTTGTCACATATGGGACAGTCAAGGGGATGTCTTGTCATAAGTGCTTGAAGTATGTATGCTTGGTTTTCTTTCACAAGGGGATGATCCGTATATACTTCAAGCCCTTCTTCAACCCTTGTATTACATGCTATAAGTAGCCTTTTATAGTTTTCAACATAAACAATACACATTCTGCAGGCACCCGCTATACTCAGGCGTGGATGATAGCAGAAGTAGGGAATCTTTATGCCATTCTCAAGGGCTACCTGAAGTATCGTTTTACCTTTCTCAACCTCAAATTCCTTTCCATCTATTTTTATCTTCACCTTTTCCATGGCAACCTCCGCTTGACATTATCTTATAAAAATAAACACTTTTCAACTTATAATAAAAGTTACTGCGTAAGCGGAGGAAGTGAATGAAGATTTTGGTACCTGTTGACTTTTCAGAAATAACCAACTCTGTTATAAGGCTTGCAAAGAGAATAGCGGAAGTTAATGATGCGGAGATTGTTCTCTTTCATACTGTGTCTCCAGCATTCTATATTCCTTATCCAGAAAGCATATCCGTGGATATAATTGATCTCAAATTACTTGAGGATATTGAAAGAAAGACGAAAAGGGAAGCGGAAGAGAAAATGAAAGGTTTGATTGAAGCGCTTAAACCTGTAAAAAGCAGGTATATAGTAGAGGTGGGCGATGCAAGGGAATCAATACTTGAGGCTGAGGAAAGGGAAGATGTGGATCTTGTTATAATGGCAAGTCACAGTAAAGGTTTAGTGGAGAAGGTGCTTATAGGTTCTACTGCAGAAAAGGTTGCAAGGCATAGTATAAAGCCAATCCTCATATTGAAGGGTAAAGAAATTGAAACGCCCGAAAATATAGTTGTTGCCTATGATTTTTCGGAAACTTCCGAGAAGGCTCTGTATTTTACTATTGACATATTCGGGGCTTTTAAGCCTCATATAACTTTACTGCATATAGAGGAGGATATAGATTTACCTATAGTGGAAGAAGTAAGGGAAAGTGTTTTGAGGAAATACAGCGAGGAAAAAAAGAAATATCTTGGAGATTTGGCTCAAAAGATAGCTTCCCAAGGTATTGAAGTGAGTCTCGTTATAAGAAAGGATAAGGACCCTGCGGAAAGTATTGTTAGATATGTCAAGGAAAATGAGCGGATGGATCTTTTGGTAATAGGCTCTAAGGGTCTTTCCGGTCTTAAGCGTATAATTTTGGGAAGTACATCTTCTGATGTTTTCAGAAAGGTAGAAAAACCTGTTCTTATATACAAAGAAGGCAAAAGGAAATGATAAGATACCTATCAGTCTTACTTATGACGGTATTTTGTACCGTCGCTTTTTCCTTGAATATATACAACGAGTATCTTATGTGCAGATATTTTACATTTATAAATCCTTTAAGGGCGGAAATATACTGTTTAAGGGCGTTGGAAGTTAAACCTACTCCCAGTTTGTATATTGACACAATAAAGCTTGAATTGAAATTGAAAAAGTATTCAGTAGCTCTTGAACTTGGAGAAGAATTCAAACTAAGGTTTCCTGATAGACCTGAACCTTATATTTCCCTTTACAGTGTTTATTATCTGCTCGGAGACAAAGAAAAGGCTCTGGAAATGCTTGAAGCGGGCTATGAGAAGTTTCCGGATAACAAGGAGTTGATAGTGCTCCTCTCTGATGAGTACCTGAAGAGGGGTATGTTTAATATGGCGGAGGAGCTTCTTGTTAAACTCACAAAGATCATGCCCAATAATCCTATGACCTATCTTATGCTTGCAAATATAAATCTTGCCAAGGGTAAGCCTGATAAAGCTGTTGAATATCTTGAGGAGGCTTTAAAAATAAGAAAGCATTCTGAGATAATATTTCTGACACTCGGAAAAATATACGAGCAACAAAGGGAATTTTCAAAAGCTGAAGAGTTATACAAAAGTATACTCGGGGAAGATCCTTCAAACAGGTTTGCTCTTGAAAAACTTGCAGATCTATATATGGTAACAGGAAGATTAGAAGAATCAAAAGAGCTTTATGAAAAACTGATAAAACTTTATCCCACCCAGTATAACTACAGGTATAAGTACGCAATTCTTCTCTTGCGAAGTGGAAGATTTGAGGAAAGCTCAAATATACTTAGGGAGCTTTATGAAAAGCATCCGAATGACCTTAACATAGCTTATTCTTATGCACTTACCCTTGAGATCTCTGGAGAATATGAAAAGGCTAAGGAAATATACGAGAAGATTTATTCTGCAAATCCTTTATCTGTAAAGGTTATTGAAAGGCTAGCAGGTGTTCTTATAGAGCTGGGCGAGTATGACAGGGCGGAAAGAATACTTAAAGATGGTCTATCCTTAGGTGAAAGCAGATTTAATCTTCATTTAACTCTTGCTAATCTCTACTATAGGACGGACAGACTTGAGGAGGCTTTAGAGCATGTAAATAAGGCTATTGAAATAGATGACAAAAATTACAGGGCATACTTCTTGAGGGCTGTTATTTACGATAAGATGGGAAGAATAGTGGATTCTGAGGAGGACCTTAAAAGGGCTATAAATCTTAATCCTGAAGATCCGGACCTTTACAATCACTTGGGATATTCCCTTTTGTTGTGGTACGGTAGTAGCAGAGTTGAACAGGCGGAAAAGCTTATAAAGAAAGCACTCGAGAAGGATCCAGACAACCCTGCTTATATAGACAGTTACGGGTGGGTTTTGTACCACAAAGGTGATTATGCTAAAGCCCTTGAATGGCTTTTAAGAGCTTATGAGAAAGCAAAAGACGATCCGGTAATAAATGAACATATAGGGGATGCACTATTAAAGCTTGGTCAGGAAGAAGAAGCTCAAAGATTTTACAGAAGGGCTATGGAGCTACTTAAGGAGGGAAAAAGGGGGGAACCAAATCAGGAAGAGAGATTGAAGAAAAAAATAAAATGAAGGAAGTCTTCACTGCAAATACCGAGGAGGAACTTATAGAAATAGCAAAGGATGTTGCAAAAAGATTAAATGGTAATGAGGTTATATGTTTAAAGGGAGAGTTAGGTAGCGGTAAAACTACTTTTGTTAAAGGTTTGGCTGAAGGGCTTGGAATAAGGGAAGGTTATACGGTAAAAAGTCCAACTTTCACACTTGTACATGAATATCCAACCTCAAAAGGTAAGCTTATTCATATAGATCTTTACAGGGATAGGGGTTTTGATATAAGTGAATTTATCGGTCAAGGTATAGTTGCGGTAGAATGGGCGGACTTCTTAGATTGTTGTGATATAGTAATAAGCATTGAATATGTGTTACAGGGCAGGAAGGTTACGATAATATATAATAATGGATATACCAAAGAAGGATATGGAAAGGTTGAATCACCACATAAATGAAGTTGCAAAAATACTCGGACTTGCTGAACCTTATGGGTTTATGCTTTCCTATGAAATGGGTGATATGTGGATAGATGTGTATCTTGAAAAATCCAACAGCGAATGGGTTCATAAAACGTATACTTTGAGCATTCCTATTCATAAAAAGGATAAGCTTATGGATGTGCTTGTGAACTCAGATAGTATATCGCCAGAAATGATCTCTGATACAGAAAGGATATATGTTACACTGAGTGAAGAAGAGTGGGAAAAGATATATACAAACTTTATAAACCTGTTTTGAAATGATAGGGTTTATAGGTCTTGGTACTCTTGGAAAGACAATAGCCAGGCGGTTAATAGATCAGGGTGAAAAACTTACTGTGTGGAACAGAACGAAAAGAAAGGCTGAGGATCTCGGTGTAGATATAGCTGACAGTCCTAAAGATCTTGCAAATAAGGTGGATATATTATTTTTAATAGTTTTTGACAGCTTTGCTTCGGAATCTGTAATATTTGGCGAGGAAGGTATTGTAAAAGCAGATATAAAGGGAAAGATAATAGTTGATATGACCACAAACCACCCTTCCTATTCCGCCCTTGCTTATGAGGAGTTAAAAAAGAGAGGTGCTTACTATCTTGATGCACCGGTCCTCGGCAGTGTTATACCTGCTCAAAAAGGACAGCTAACCATCGTTGTGGGAGGAGATGAGGAAGCTTTTTCAAAAGTAAAATCAATAATGGAAAAGTTCTGCTCAAATATATTTTATGTCGGCAAGGCGGGGGATGCTTCAAGGATAAAGCTTATAAACAATATAGTGCTCGGCGGTTTTATGGATCTATTGGCGGAAGCTGTTGCTATAGGTGAACGGTTCGGCTTTTCAAAAGATTTAATTATTGATATACTTTCAAAAGGGGCAGGTAAATCAGCCATACTTGATGTTAAAAAGGATAAGCTTTTAAATGAAGATTTCTCAACCCATTTCTCGGTTGATTTAATATACAAGGACTTACATTATGCCCAAGATATGTTAAAAGAAAAAAATCTTTTCTCTTTTACACTTTCTGCTATTAAAGAGTCTTACGGGTTAGCAAGAAATAAGGGTTTAGGATCACTTGACTTTTCTGCTATTTACAGGGTGTTTAAGGAGTAACTTCAGAAGTAAATTTTTATTTCATCTCCTACTTTTAAATTAAATTGTTCCTTGGCATTGCCCCTGGGTGTGAAAACCTCCATAAACCCGAAACTACCGCATGTAACATTAAGCATACCGTTTATACCCGCTGAAAAGTATGGAACAACACTCAGCTTTTTACCTTTAAGCTCTGCAAAGGAGTAACTTCCGCAAGGTATGTTTGTAATGCCGTTACCATATCTGTCAAAGTAGATTATCTCACCCACTATATGGTCCGCCTCTTTTACAGCCCTTTTTAAAGGAAGGGAGAACTTATATTCAATTTCCGGACCGAACTCCTCCGGAGGAACGCCAAGAGACAAATATGCGCATACCGGTGCAAATATGTCCCTTCCGTGAAAGGTGTTGTTTATTCTCTCAAGCATGTATTTTTCATTTTCAATCTTATATACGGTAAAAGCCTCTTTAAGGTCCCTTATTACAAAATCAAATATTCCGTTTTCTGGACCTACAAAAATGTAAGTTTCCCCTTTTACTATAATAGGTCTACGTTCCGAACCCACTCCAGGATCAACCACACACCAGAATATGGTATTTTTGGGGAAGTATCTGTAATGGGCTTTTAGTACAAGCGCACCTTCAAATATATTAAAGGGTTCTATCTCATGGGTAAGGTCAATAAAAGAAAGAGATGGGTTTATTGAAAGCATTACACCCTTTACAACGCCTACAAATCCGTCCCTTGTTCCGAAATCTGATAGCAATACTATAGTATTCATGGAAATTTCAATATATGCGTGTAGCTTTTATTAGTCAATTTAACAAGATAATTATTACTTTAGTGGATATTAATGTTATTTAATATGTGTTTTAAGATAAAATAAACTACAATTTAAAACAGGATTCACCCGCCTTAAGGGTGGTAGGGCTAAGTTAGACCGGTCCGAGCTTAAGCCTCCTCAGGGGGGGAACTTCCTCAAAAAGGAAGAAGGTCTAAAAACAGATAGGAGGTGAGTTCAATGCGGAATCGGAAAACCCTGTGGATAGTACTGCTGACCTTCCTTTTTATCTTGCCCGCACTTGCATTACCCCCAAAACTCAAAAAAATAAGCGTACCCTTCATCAAAAACGAAGGCCAGACAGACAAAAAAGTATCCTTCTACGCAAAGACCTTCGGCGGGACACTGTTTGTAACAAAAGAAGGCAAACTAATATATTCTTTCCCGAAGTATGAAGAAAAAGACAAGGTCAAACTCTTGGCACTTGA
>WFPJ01000084.1 GCA_015487615.1 Aquificales bacterium
AATGTTGATATTAGGAATCCTTTGGGTGTTCAATCATCGTGTAGCGATAGTATAATACTTGACACCACACCCCCTTCCGGCGGTACTTTAAGTGCGCGCCTGACGGATGTAACCACCGTAACCCTTTCATGGAGCGGTTTCAGTGATAATCTTACAGGTATTTCCGAATACATACTTGTTTACGATACATCAGCGCCCCCGTCAAGTTGTCAAGAAGGCAATCCACTTTACAGGGGTCAGATGAACTCTTATGTTCACGATGGTATATCTCCAGGATATACCTATTACTACAGGTTATGTGCGGTTGACAGAGCTGGTAATATATCCCCAGGCGTTTCCTCTCATATAACCGTGAACAACGAACCTCCTGTTATAGAAAGCTTTACAGCGAATCCAACTGAGGGTTATGCCCCCTTGACTGTTACATTTTCATGGAGTGTTAGCGACAGGGAAGGGGACAAGCTTTTGTGTGAGATTGATATAGGTAACAATGGACTTGTTGACTTTTCAATATCTGATTGTACACCAAATACATTTTCCTTCACCTTTGACAATCCTGGGACCTATCCTGTTAAACTTATAGTATCGGACAGCGGTGGAAACAGGTCGGAAGCTATAGTCATTGTAAATATTCTTGAAAAACAGCATATTAACAAACCCCCTTATGTATCATACTTTGATGTCTTTCCCACTCAGGGAGTTGCACCCTTAAAGGTAAGGATAGGCTTCAGTGTCGGGGATCCGGAAGGAGACACACTGACATGTTATATAGATGTTGATGGTGACGGAAGAGCGGATTATGAGATACAAAATTGTACCTCCGGGCATTTGACACACGAATATAAGAAGGAGGGGCATTATACCGTGATTCTTACCGTTAGGGATGAGGGGGGTAATTCCGCAAGGGAAGAAATGTCTGTAACTGTTGTTGATGATATCCTTACTGATGATACAGAGAATAATATATTCGGTTGTAGCGGTAGTTCGGGTGGTTTAATTTATGTTTTAATTTTCCTGAGCATAGCCTTCTTCAGGAGATTAAAATTAATAAACTAAATGATACTGAGTGATAGGACTTTGAGAAGGCTTATTTCTACAGGTGAGCTTTTAATAGAACCCTTTAATGAAGAGTGCATTCAATGTTCTTCCATTGATCTTAGGCTTGGCGATGAGATAGGTTTTTATGAAGGAAGCTATATGATAGACATAAAAAAGGATACCTTTAAGATAGAGGTAAGGAAAATAGAGGAGGAGTTTATTATTCTGCCGAGGCAGTTTGTACTCGCTACCACACTTGAATATATAAAATTGCCTGATAATGTAACCGCCTTTGTGGAAGGAAGGTCTTCTTTGGGGAGGTTAGGTCTGTTTATAGAAAATGCGGGTTGGGTTGATGCAGGATTTGAAGGGCAGATAACGCTTGAACTTTTCAATGCAAATAAAAGACCCATCAAGCTTTACAAGGGTATGAGAATATGCCAGCTTGTATTTGCAAGGTTAGATGAGAAACCTTCAAGATCTTACAGCGGTAAATATAAGGGGCAGAGAGGAGTTACACCGTCCCGTATATTCATGGATTCTGACATTCATTCATAATCTTTAACAGCCATATACGAACTTCTTCCGTATTTTTAAATATACCGTCAATCTCCACGTGTGGTTTTTTTATACCCACATAGTAAGCCTTTCCGCCGAGATGTTTTATTGTTTTAAAAGCATCAAAGTCTGTTGTATCATCTCCCACATATATGGCTTCCGAGGGATTCCAACCAGTTACATTAAAAAGGTTAATAATACCTTTCCCCTTGTTTGTATCGGAGTACAAAGCCTCATAAACCTTTTTACCCTCAATAATCTTTTTCGGGGGATACTTATTTATAAATTCATAGAATATCCTTCTTATCTCTTCCTCATTACCTTTAAACCTTCTGTAGTGAAGGGCAAAGCCACCTTTCTTATTTTCAATATCTATCCCTTCAAGCCGGGATATTTCCTTTTCCAGCTCCTCAATGGGAGGAGGATTATCTATTTTTTCTTCAAATATTTTTATTGAATCCCTAAATATTTCAACACCGTGAGATGTTATGAGATATATAGTATCCTTTATTTCTCCGAATACATTTTTAAAGCTTTTATAATCCCTTCCAGTAACTATGGCTAACTTACAGTTCTCCGAGATACCCTCTATAATACTCTTCGTTCTCGTATCTATTTTTGCAAGTTCAGGCTTTTCTGCTATAGGGACGATGGTACCATCGTAATCAAGAAGTAGGATCATGATGATAAAATTTCCACAAGCTTATCTATTTCTTCTTTCTTCCTTTTCTCAGTGACTGCTATGAGGAGTGTATTTTCGTAATTAGCATACTTCCACAACGGAACACCTAATATAAATCCGCTTTTTTTAGCCTTACTATGCATGTATTCAGCTTCGGGATGTTTTACAGGAAACTCCCACAGATGTTTACCTTTAAAGGATACAGTAAAGCCTAATCCTTCCAGTTTTTTTCTGAGATAAAAAGCCTTTGAGGTTGACTGAACTGCCACTTCCTTTAGTCCTTCTTTTCCTAAGAGGGTAATGTATAAAAGATTGGCAAAAGCGAGAAGCTGTTGATTTGTACATATATTTGATGTGGCCCTCTCCCTTCTTATATGTTGTTCCCTTGTTTGCAATACTAAGGTGAAAGCCTTATTACCCTCAATATCCTCTCCCAGCCCGCATATCCTTCCCGGCATGTTCCTTATATATTTCCTTTTTGTGGCAAAGAAGCCCACACCCGGTCCTCCGAGATTCATAGGAATCCCCATTTGTTGTCCTTCTCCTACTACAATATCAGCACCAAAGGAGGAAGGTGGTTCAAGGACTGCAAGGGCTATGGGA
>WFPJ01000085.1 GCA_015487615.1 Aquificales bacterium
GGATTAGATTGTAAAGAGCAAACCTTGCAAGAACATACAAACTCGCAGTATGAAAATCCCTAACCCTATCCCTATCCCCAAACCTGTTCTTCACTATCCCTATAACCTGCTCTACCCTAAACCTTCCTCTTGAGTACCTCACCCTCGTATGAACCGTGTCCCCAACAGGCACTACTGCACACATATTCAGTCCCCTTACCTTCCTTAATATCTCCACCTTCCCATAGTAGGCATCTCCAAGGAAATACCTTGCCCTGAACTTAATGTGTCCGAGCATGGTATTCAGGAGCTTACATTCATCAGAATAGGCTCTTCCTGTGTTCACTCCCACAACTACCGCTTTTTTACCTGTCTTATTTCTTTGCCCTTCATCCACAAAAGTTTGAAGGTGTCAAAGTATCCGAAGCCCGTTCCATCCGCTATGAGGCAGTGAAACTTTTTGGCTTTCAGCACTTTCATTATCTCTCTTGCTGTTGTGTAGATTAGTTCCTTAAGGCAGGAGTTTTCAATTTTTCTGAATCTGTACCAGAGGGTAGTGTAGTCTGGGGCGTTTGGGAAGAGGTCTTTTAGTTTTTGTTCTAAGTCTCTGGGGGATAGGTTTTCAAGTATTTTGAGTAGTAGGGTGAAAATGATTATGTGGTTTGGGTATGTGGGTGGTCTTCTTTTTTTGATGGTTTGTTTTTGATGGATTGGCATAGTTGTCTGGATTTTGCTAAAATGAGTTTCACCGGTTCTTTGTTGTTCTTTGTTTTCATTCTTCTTTTTTTATTCCCCTTCACCCTTTTTGTCTATATTTTTTAAACGGGCTTAAATGTTTTATGTTTTCATAAACCTTCTTAATAGCGGTATAAAAACAACGAACATACAAATGAAGGTGATATTAGGTGCTAAAGTATTGCAGGTGTACTTTTTAAAACTATATTTGCGCTACAACCCTTTGGTAGAGTGGGTCTTAAACAAAATATAATATATGCTGTTCTTATCTATGGGTTTCATCATAGAATTTTAATGTTTGTAAAATAGAATAATCCAAAACCGAGCGAGGTGAACAAAATGAAGGGTATTGTTTTAGCGATAATAAGTTTTTTCTTAATGGCTGGGGCTAAGGAAACGCCAGTCATCATTGCTTACTACAATCCTGATTGTAGATGCTGTACAAAATATTTTGATTTGCTTGAAGATAAGGGCTACAAGATTAAAAGGGTGCAGGTTGATAGTGTCACCCTTTATAAAAAGAAGAATGAATTGGGTGTGCCAGTGGATAAAAGGTCCTGTCACACGATGAAGGTGGGTGATAAATTTATTGAAGGTCATGTACCTGTTGAAGGTATAGAAGCCTTATTAAACACAAAGAATGCTAAAGGTGTATATTCTCCTCACGGTACCGCAAGTGGCTTCGGTGTTGAAGAGGATATTTATATCATAATAAGGTAATAAAGTTTCAAAGCAAGATAATTGAATTTGATATCGGAGTGGTGTTTAATGTTTTCGTATGTTTAACAGAAGTTTATTCTACGGTGAAGGTGTATTTGAGACTATAAAGTGGCGGGGAGTAACAAAGAAGCTAAGGAGACATTATGAGAGATTGAAAAGCTCTGCGGAATTTTTTTCAATAGAATGTCCGTCTTGGGAGGAATTTATAAGTGAAATTAAAAAAAGAACAGGGGAAGAGAAGGATATATATGTTAAGGTGTGCGTTTTTGCATTGGGGGAAGATCCTTTTTATGAGAAGTCTTCCTCTTACATGTTGAATATTGTCAAAAGGGGTTTACCTTCGGTTCCTGAAGAAGTCTCTATTACGGTGTCAGAATACAAAAGGCATTCCGGAAACCCTCTTGTTTATCATAAGACTACCAATTATTTGTTTAATGTACTTGTAAAAAGAAGTGCCGTCGGAAAGGGATTTTTTGATGCTGTCATTCTTAATGAGAAGGGTGAGGTAACCGAGTGTTCTTCTTCTAATATTGTGATTCTGAGGGGAAGTAGGCTTTATACACCAGCTATTGAGTGTGGACTTTTATGGGGTACAACGCTTGCAACCTTGCATGAGAAGATGGACATTGCGGAAGAAAGAATAAGGTTACCAGATCTTCTAAAGGCTGATGCGGTTTACCTTACCAACTCCATAATAGATGTGGTTCCAGTAACTAATATAGGTGGAGAAAGGAAAGATTATGATAAAACACTGCTTGAGGAGATGAAACACATACTAAATCTTGAGAATTCTGTACTTAGCGAGTAGATCAAGGAATACTTTTGAATAATGGACATTTGAAATAAAAGAAGCAATTGTACCTATGGCTAATGTTGTTGCAAAACCTTTTACCGGGCCGCTTCCAAATTGGAAAAGAATCAATGCTGCGACAAGTAAGGTTATATGTGTATCCCAAACTGCACTGAGACTTCTTCTATACCCAAGCTCTATTGCTTTTCTTAAGGTGTTACCCAATCTCAGTTCCTCTTTAAATCTTTCAAAAATTAGCACATTTGAATCAACCGCTATACCCATATTAAGAATTATTCCTGCTATACCTGGTAGTGTAAGCGTAGCATCAAGTAATACGAGGCCGGCCCAAAGTAGTAAAGCATTGAGAAGAATTGAAAAAGTTGCTGCTACGCCAGCAACCTTATATCTCGCTATTATTAATATAACAAGTAGCGCAAATCCGAGGATACCTGCCTTTATTCCTTGTTCTATGGCATCCTTTCCGAGGGAAGGTCCTACTATCCTTTCCTGAAGTATATGTAGATCGGTTGGCAGGGCTCCCGCCCTCAAGACAACTGCAAGATCCCTTGCTTCTTCGGGTGTAAAGTAGCCAGTTATCTGTCCCCTGTTACTTATTCTGCTTCTTATAACGGGTGCGGAGACTACTTTGTTATCAAGAACTATGGCAAGCCTTTTACCTATATTATTCTGTGTAAAGTTACCGAACTTTGAAGCAGCTTCTCCTTTCAATTCAAAGGTAACCGCAGGGCTTCCGTATTCATCCGTACTCTGGTAAGCTGTCTTTAAATCACCTCCCGTTATCACCGGAACCTTTTTAACAAGGAACCACTCTTCGCCCTTAAGGGACGGTAGTATTTCCGTATCCCTTGTGAGCTTTTCTTCCAATATTTCCTTAGAAGGTGCGGATTCCACAACAAGCTTAAGTTCAAGGGATGCGGTCTTACCTATTATATTTTTAGCCCTTTCAAGATCAAGATAACCGGGCAATTCAATAAGTATTCTTTTTGGTCCTATTTTTGTAATGACGGGTTGTGCCACACCGAGTGCATCTATCCTGTTCCTTAATATTTCAATAGCTTGTGATATTATGCTCTTTTCAAAAGAGGAGATTTCCCTTGATTTCAACTGTATATGCAATAGTCCTTTCCTTTCCCTTTTAACAGTGAAGCGGGGAAAATTTTCCTCCAGCTCTTCTATTGCCTTTGAGAGTTGCGGTTCTTCTATAACCTCAATGTGTATACCGTCCTTTTTAACAGTAACATCAAGTATCTTGACATCTCTTTCATCCAGAAAATTTTCCATATCCAGGGCATATTTTTCATACTCCTTTTCAAGTGCCTTTTGTATATCCGGTTCTAAAACTATGGAAACTCCACCCTTAAGGTCAAGACCTAAATTTGTGGGTTTCAGTGTAACCACCGCTACTGAGCCTGCAATTAAGATTATTAGGAGAATAATGTTGTTTAGGATATTTTTCATAGGTTACATATTATAACTTTTGTCCGAAGAGCCTGTAAAGGATAGATTTTATTCCCCTATTTTTTTTGTTCAGTGTTTTTAATGTTAATATGTTATCTTCAAATTTGCTTGATATCCTACATAATGTTCCCCTATCGGATACTATATTCATATCTGCTATTTCTCTTAAAATCTTACTTACCTCCTCAAGGGTCCTTATGTATCTTTCCGTGAGCACTTTATCACTTCTGTCAAACTGATTGATAAAGTTGGTGAGGGGTGCTTCTAATCCTTCCATTGCTAAAAGCAGACTGTTTTCAACCGCATCCCTGTCCTGTATTCCCAAGTTTGCAACTTCAAGGAGTTTTGATTTTAGCTTCATTGAGAATTCCATAAGATGATATTCAAAGGGATCGTGCTTATCCAAATTGATTATGAATTCAGCTACTATTACTTCTATTCTTTCCCTTATACCTTCTGACATCCTTACTCCTCCTTAACTATTCATTATTCTTTCAATGTTATTTTTTAACCACTTAGGATCCCACCACTCCAAAGGTGTTACCTCAACACCCTGGACAATTATAGCGAAGTGCAGATGATCCCCGAATGCTAAACCCGTAGTATCCGTTGTGCCTATTATCTGACCCTTTCTTACATACTCACCCTCTTTAACAAGCATACTGCCGAGGTGAGAATAAAGGCTCATTACACCAAGACCGTGATCTATTATTATTGTATTGCCGTATATACCCAAATCACCTACATACACAACCACTCCGTTGTTTGCTGCTTGGACCTTTGCATTCTTTATTGAGGCAAGGTCATATCCGAGATGCCTGCTTTTGCTTACTATCCTTCCCTTATACCTGTAATATCTTAGCTCCCCAAAGTACGATATTACCTTGCTGTTCTTAAGTTGTAAAAACCTCCCTTCCCATAGTTTTCTTGGTTCTGATTTCTTACCTATTTCGCTTATTATTTTTTCATCTCTTTCTCTCCATTCCTCATTAACTTTTTTAAATGCATCAACTGGGCTTAAACCTTCCCCTTCATCACCGAGGAGTGGCAGTATCTTTCTTCTTATCATATCGTCGGTAATATCAACCACATACCTTTTGAATCTTGTTCTTCTTATTTTTGTGGGTAGAGTTATACTTGCTGTATTACCCACCTTGTCGTAGGCTACTATCTTTATGTAGGTATTAGGGTCTTCTTCCACATCAACTGGGAATATACCGAAGAATGTATTTTTATCCATCTTATAGAGGGGATACTCCTTTTTACCCACCATTACCACAACCCTTTCCGCATCCGTTGTTTGTGTTTTTACAGCTCCTGATGAACCTTGCTTTACGGTGGGTGTTGATGCTATGAGGTAAATTTTCGGGGGTATTGTATCAATGAAGGTGTCAACTGTATAACTTCTTCTTACAAGGATATACGCATCAATGGTAACCATTACTTTTGCCTTTCCATCCTTGAGGCCATATTTTTTAGGTTCTATAATCAGATTTATAGGTGTTTCACCTCCCATAACACTATCTTCAAATATTTTTATCTCCCTGCCTTCCTGAATTATTTTTACTGAAACCCTGTTATTGTCCCAGTTGGATATTACTTTTAATGTCACTTCCTTTTTCTTAGGTAGTTTCTGTAGCTCTTCTATTCCCTCAATTGCGGGTCTTCCCTGTATAAACAGGAGACTTACATACACCGCGGAGAATATGAGAAAGGCGAATGTAAAGAATCTTATCAATTTTAGTATCTTCATTTTGCCTCCTCTCTTCTGTTTTATAAAAAATTGTATGCCAAAATTGTTTAATATTATTAAAGTATTACAATGAAAAGGACAATTTTCTTGGGATCAATAGGTGTTCTTATTATAATATTCCTGAGTTTTTTATACATCCTGCTTAAAACCTTTTCTCGTGAAACCTTGGAGGTGCTTTTTTCTCTAAAGAGGAGATATTTACTACTTTCCTTTTTATGGGTCTTCCTTCTTCATACTTTTGATAATCTCAGGCTATTTATACTATCAAGGGCAGTAGGTGTTAAATACTCTTTTCTTTATGGCTATGCGGTTTCCCTTGCAAATACATTTGCTGCAACTGTTACACCTGCCCATATAGGTGGGGAAGCTATGGCTATTTATCTGATAGCAAGGAAGGGTGTCAGTATTCCTAAAACAATGAGTATAGTAACCATGAAGACAATATCTGGTATGTCTTTTTTTATACTTGCCTTGCCTATAACCGTAGTATATTTGATGGATAATAAAGAAGTTGCCTATGACATACTGAAGCTTCTTGTGGGCGTTTTTATCTTAACGGTTATAGTTTATATCGTTTTTAAAAGGTTTTTTGAGAAAAATCAACATTTCAGTGAAAGTTTTATCGCTTCCTTAAAAAAGGCGGTCCTTAGGTACTACATCACTCTCAAGATTTACGCCCTAAGAAGGCGCAAGGTTTTACTTTTAGCTGTTCTATACAGCTCCTTACTCTATATAAGTTTCTTGATGATAGCGCCCACCCTTCTTAAAGCCTTTGGTTCCGATCAATCCTTTATAGATCTTGCTTATCAGCAACTGGGCTTGCTTTACGCTATATTCATAAGTCCTACACCGGGAGGAAGCGGAGTAGGTGAGATAGGAGCTCTAAGCACCTTTTCCGCCTTCTTGCCAGTTTATCAGTTGGGTGTTTTCGCCATTTTATGGAGGTTAATAAGCCAATATATAAGTGCTTTATTAGGGGGTATAATCCTTTTTATCTTCCTTTATATTGACAGTAAAAGATACGGAAGATGAAAAACATTGTTCCTTTTTTACTTTCCGCATGCACAGGCATTCTTCTTTTTATAGGTGTTTCCTATAACAATTTCTGGTTTTTGGTTCCTATCTCCCTTGTATTACTCTTTTATTTAAAAAAATGGTATTTGTGGTTTGTTAGTGGATTTTTGTTTTTCTCTTTTTCCCTCTGGTGGATAAATATATCAATGATTAAATACGGCGGAATACCTTCCTTTATTTCCTATGCTATGGTTACTCTTTTATGTTTTTTCTTAACAATCCTACAGTTTTTAACGGTATATAAGATATGGAAATGGAGTGGTTACAGGCATTATATTATTCCCCTTGTCTGGGTTCTGTTTGAAATTTTAAGATCCTATTTCCCTTACGGAGGCTTTCCTTGGCTTATCTTAGGAAATATATCCGTTAATGTGTCCTATTTAGGGCTTTCCATAAGGTACATTACTGTTTACGGTTTTTCTTTTTTTATTGTTTTGTTTTCAATAGGGTTATTTTACATTCTTCGTGATAATAGGAAAGTCAGAGGTATTCTTGTATCTTCATCTGCTTTTATTACGGTATTTTTACTTTCCTTGCTTGCGGATACAAGTATTAAAAAAGATATGCGGGATGCGGAGTTCATAAAGGTTGGAATAATACAACCCTTTATAGAGCAGAGGATAAAGCTTGATGAATACGAATTCAGGAAGAAGGCATCCGTTTATTTCCCGTTAATGGATGAAGCTATAAAAGAAGGGGCAAAGATATTGTTTTTACCCGAATACGCCTTTCCCTTTTTATTTTCTCAGGGCTATGATGAAATGTTTCTTAAATTAATGGAAATGTCTGAAAAGGTTCCCTTAGTAGTGGGCCTTGTTGATATTCATTACACCGAGGAAGGTATTGAACCCCGAACATCCGCCTATCTTATATATAAGGGTAGGGAGATTGACAGATATGACAAGATAAGGCTTTTACCTTTTGGTGAGTATCTACCTTTTCCTTTTGGTTTTGCCAAAGAGATATTCGGGGTTATAAGCGGGCCTGATTATGTTCCCGGCAGAGATTTTACACCACTTGAGATGGATAACTTAAAGATAGCTACTTTTATATGTTTTGAGGTGGGATATGTTGATCTTGTAAAAAGGATAGCAGGTAAAGGAAATCTTATAGCGGTACTCACCAATGACGGATGGTTTGATAATTCCTTGGGTGTTTATCAACATTTGAACATAGCAAGGGCGAGGGCTATAGAAAACGGAAAATTTCTTGTGTGGGTGAACAATACGGGACCTTCAGCTGTGATAAATCCCCGTGGAAAAATTGTTGCTGTAATTGATTACGGTTTAAGGGATGTACTTGTTACAGATGTTGCCCTTATCAAGTAAACACTCTGCCACATTCTTCAACATTTTCTACTTCTCTTATTGCGGATATTATGCTATTGAGATGATCTTTATCCCTTACATCAATTATGAAGTCCATAAGGGCTATTCCCGTGGTTAAGCTTTTTGCTCTAGCTTCCCTTATGTTTGCTCCTTTTTCCGAAATAACAGAGGTTATCTCAGAAAGGATTCCCATCCTGTCCCTTGCCAGAACTTTCAAGCGTGCCTTGAATTTTCCCTTTGCGTTCCAAGATACCTCAAGGACCTTTTCGGGAAATTTGGCTTTTATGTATTTAAGATTGGGACATTCCTCGTGATGTATTACAACTCCCTTTAGTCTTGTTAACACACCGTAAACATTGTCTCCCGCCACGGGCTTGCAACAGTCCGCTACCGAGTACATTACATTTTTCAGATCTTCTATTGAAAGTGAACCTTCTGGTTTTTCTTCTTTTATCTTTTTCTTAGAAGGTGACAGTAGATTTACTATCTGTTTTATGGATAGTTTACCCTTTGCTATGTTTATCAGTATGTCTTCTTCGGAAACATATCTTGTTTTTTCTTTTATCAATTCAATAATATCTTCAACGGGCATATTGAACCTTTCTTTAAGTTTCTCAAGAAGTTTAACACCTTGGGATCTATACTTTTCCTTTTTTTCTTGATTCAAGGCTTGCTTTATTTTGTTTTTTGCCTTTGAGGTTACTACAAAGGAAAGCCACTGAGGGTTTGGCTTTTTATGAGGATGTGTCAATATTTCTACCTGGTCTCCCTGCTGAAGTCTGTAGTTGAGAGGAACTATCCTTCCGTTTACCTTTGCTCCTGCGCAATGGTTACCTATATCCGTGTGTATGTGATATGCGAAGTCAACCGGTGTAGCTCCCGCAGGTAGAACGACTATATCACCCGCGGGGGTAAAGACGAAGACTTCTTCAAAAAACAAATTTTCCTTTATGCTGTTTATAACATCCGCGGTGTTTTTACTTCCCTTAATGTTTTCAATTATCTCTTGGAGCCATGAAAAATTTTCCTTTATTTTTGGCTTTTTCCCTTCTTTGTAAGCCCAGTGAGCTGCTATAC
>WFPJ01000086.1 GCA_015487615.1 Aquificales bacterium
CTGTTAAAGCCCTTGGTGCTGGGGGAGTAGGTGATATTGCATCTGTCATAGAAGCCCTAAATTATGTGCTTGAGATGAAAAGGAAAGGGGTCAATGTAGTTGTGGTTAATGCTTCCTACGGATGTGAAGGTTGTCAACCCGCTCCTGATAGAGATCTAATAGCTGCACTTGGGGCTGAGGGTGTTATATTTGTAACCGCCGCGGGAAACAGCGGAGCCGATAATGATACCGTGCCTACATATCCTGCTTCTTACGATCTTGACAACATAATAGCCGTGGCTGCGGTTGATTCTAACGATAATCTTGCACCTTTTTCAAATTACGGAGCGACCAGTGTTGATATAGCAGCTCCCGGCGTTAATATATACAGTACTTATCCGCGCACCTGTGACTATATACCTTCTTCAGGAGATATATTCTTTGATGATATGGAAGGAGGCTCAGCCAATTGGAGTACCGGTGGTACACCGAACAATTGGAGTATAGTAACTGACTCTTCCAAGGCTTCACAGGTATGGGATGATAGTCCTTCCGGAGATTATGCTAACAACAGTAATACATGGCTTTCTTTAAGTAATCCCATTGATCTGTCAGCTGTTACCGGAGATGTATGCTTAGGGTTTGAAACGATGTTTTCAACGGAGGCCTTTTTTGACTTTGTTTATATTGAATATTCAAAGGACGGTGGCGTTAATTGGAACAGTATTGCAGGGCTTACTGGATTTGTTTCTGCTTATACCTATCTTGCCTTCCCTATTGATGACAGTTACAGAACATCAAGTTTTAGCTTCAGGTTCAGGCTTGTTAGCGATGATTCTTTAACGGACAACGGCATAAGGATAGACAATGTTGGTGTAGGATTGGGTGCCGTATTACATAACTATAAAAAGGAGAGCGGTACTTCAATGGCTGCACCCTTTGTCACTGGTGCAGTTGCCCTATTGGCTTCCGCATATCCTAATGAGGATATGAGGGCAAGAATACTGCGTATAATTTACAATGCAGATAAGGTGCCTTCTTTAAAGGATAAAGTTATAAGCGGAGGCCGTTTAAATATTTATAAGGCTTTAATAAATAAGGTATCAGCTCCCAAGATTTCCCTATCTTCATCTGAGGTGTTTTTTGGGTATGTGGATGTGGGTTCTACGGAAAGTAAGGAGATAACTGTGTCAAATGACGGTTATGATCTTGTAATAAAGAATATATATATCCAAGGTGTTAATAAGGACGATTTTTCCTTTTACAACGGTTGTACTGAACCGGTCGTGTACGGTCAAACATGTTCAATTGTTATTTACTTTATGCCCAAGTCAGGCGGATCTAAAGAAGCGGAACTTATTATTGAAAGTAATGATATAGACAATCCGAAGGTAAAAGTTTTATTAAGAGGTATAGCTGAGGTAGAGTACAACGGCGGAGGTTGTTATCAGTTTAACGGCATATCTATTCTTTTACTTATACCATTCCTTTTACTCAGACGGAAATCATATTTATCTTGACTTCTTACTAATACCTTATAATAACTAAAAGGCTTAACCAAAGGAGGTATAAGATGTTGAGAAGTAAATGGATTGATAAAAATCTTAAATTTAAAAATAGAAGTCAGCTTCATCTTGCAAGGCAGGGTATAATTACGGAGGAAATGAAGTATGTGGCAAAAAGAGAGGGATTGCATCCAGAATTTGTAAGAAGGGAGGTTGAAGCGGGAAGGATGATAATACCCGCAAATATAAACCATCTCCATCTTGAACCCATGTGCATAGGTAGAAACTCTAGGGTTAAGGTTAATGCTAATATAGGAAACTCTGGGCTAGCATCCGATATACCCACAGAGATAGAAAAGGCAAAGGTAGCCATAAAATACGGTGCGGATACGATTATGGATCTTTCTACTGGTGAAGCTATTGATGAAACGAGAAGAAGGATAATAGAAACAAGTACTGTACCTGTTGGAACAGTACCTATATATCAGGCTTTAAAGGAAGCAAAGGGTGATGTAAAAAATATGACGGTGGATCTAATTCTTGATGTTATTGAAGAGCAAGCAAAGGACGGTGTTTCCTATATGACCATACATGCGGGTGTCTTGAGAGAATTCCTTCCCTTGGTCCAACATAGGGTTATGGGTATAGTTTCAAGGGGCGGTGCCATAATGGCTCAGTGGATGCTTGAACATGGTAAACAGAACCCCCTATATGAACATTTTGATAAGATATGCGAAATATTTAAAAAGTACGATGTTGCCTTTTCCTTGGGGGACGGTTTAAGACCAGGAGCAATAGCAGATGCTTCCGATGAAGCCCAATTTGCTGAATTGAGGGTGCTCGGCGAACTTACAGAAAGGGCATGGAGGCATGATGTCCAAGTAATGGTAGAAGGACCGGGGCATGTACCCATGGATCAGATTGAGATGAATATGAGGAAACAGCAAGAAATATGTAAAGAAGCACCCTTTTATGTATTAGGACCCTTGGTTATAGATGTTGCACCCGGTTATGATCACATAGCGAGTGCAATAGGTGCGGCAATGGCTGGATGGTACGGGGCTTCAATGCTTTGTTATGTTACTCCTAAGGAACACCTCGGATTGCCCAATGTGGAAGATGTTAAACAAGGTGTAATAGCTTATAAGATAGCTGCCCACGCTGCTGA
>WFPJ01000087.1 GCA_015487615.1 Aquificales bacterium
GTTATATAAAGGGTGAGGATATAAAAAGGGTTATAAAAGAGAGAAGATACAGATCAAATCTTATTGAAGAAAAAATGCTTGAGCTTATTGAGGAAGGAAAGATTATAGTTGAGGTGGACGGAAGGCGCGCTGGACAGATAAACGGTATAAGTGTTTACGATCTCGGAGATATATCCTTCGGTAAACCGACAAGGATAACCGCAAATGTTTATGCAGGAGAGAAGGGTATAGTTGATATTGAAAGAGAGGTAGAGTTAAGTGGGCCTATACACAGTAAAGGAGTGCTTATACTTTCTGGATACATAGGGGAAAAATATGGCAGAAACATACCACTGTCCCTGTCTGCAAGTATAACCTTTGAACAATCTTACGATGAGGTTGAAGGGGACAGCGCATCCGTTGCGGAGCTTGTAGCCATTTTATCTGCCATAGGAAATATAAGCCTTTATCAAGGTATAGGTGTTACAGGATCTGTTGACCAGAAAGGAAATGTTCAGCCCGTTGGGGGTATTAAGGAAAAAGTGGAAGGATTTTTTAAGGCATGTAAGATAAAAGGATTAACGGGCAAACAGGGTGTTGTTCTTCCAAGGAGAAACTACGACAATCTTATCCTTGATGATGAAGTAATTGAAGCGGTGAAAAGGGGTGATTTCCATATATACTGCGTTGATACGGTTGATGATGTTATTGAGATACTCTCAGGAATGAGGGCTGAAGTTTTTCATAGAAAGGTGGCAAGGGCTTTAAGGGAATTGTCCGCAACCGTTCACAAGAAAAAACCAATAAAATAGTAAGACATGGTTTGTGTAAGATTTGCACCGAGTCCTACGGGCTATCTGCACCTGGGTAATGCAAGGGTAGCAATCTTTAATTACCTTTTTGCAAGACACAATGGAGGTAAGCTTATACTCAGAATAGAGGACACGGACAGGGAAAGATCAACGAAGGAGTTTGAAGAATCCATAGTTGAGGATCTCCGGTGGCTCGGTATAGACTGGGATGAGTTTTACAGGCAATCGGAAAGGTTTGATATATACAGAGAGTACGCAGAAAGGCTTCTCAGAGAAGGAAGGGCTTATGAATGTTTTTGTACTCCTGAAGACCTTGAAAGGGAAAGGGAAGAGGCGGAAAAGAAAGGAATACCTTACAGATATTCCGGCAAATGCAGGGATTTAAGTAATGAGGAAAGAAAAAGGCTAAAAGAGAAAGGTGTATCTTACACAGTAAGGTTGAGGGTTCCACCCAACAGGGATGTGAGTTTTAAAGATAGGTTGAGGGGGTTTGTTTCCATTAATACTGACGATTTCGGTGACTTTATCATAGTAAGAAGTGACGGTAGTCCTACCTACAACTTTGTTGTTGTCATTGATGACGCACTTATGGGTGTAACCCATGTTATAAGGGGTGAGGATCATCTTTCCAATACACCTAAGCAGATACTTATTTATGAAGCTTTTGGCTTTAGTATTCCCGAATTTATACATTTGCCAGTCATACTGGGAGAGGACAGGAGCAAGCTGTCTAAGAGACACGGTGCGGTATCAGTAAGAAGCTACAGGGAGGAAGGTTATGTGCCTGAAGCCCTGTTTAATTATCTTGCAACCCTCGGATGGAATCCTTCTGAAGAAAGGGAAATATTTACAAAGGAAGAGCTTATAAGAATGTTTAACATAGATGATATAAGCAAAGCCCCAGCGGTATTCAACAGGGAAAAATTGAAGTGGATGAGCGGTATATATATAAGAGAAGTTCTGGATATAGATACCCTCTACAGATACGCCCTTCCCTTTATAAAAGAGGCGGGATTTGATCTTACCGATGAGGATTATGTTAAAAGGGTTCTTGAAAAAACGAAGGATTCCTTTGAGACTTTTGCGGAGATGACGGAAAGGTTAAACCCCCTTCTTAAAAAGGAAATAAACATGTCGGAAGAGGCGTTAAACCTTCTTCGCACTGAAGAAAGCAGGGTTGTTATAGAAGCCTTTTTGGAAAAGATGGGGGATAATATAAACAGTCAAGATGTAAAGAGGATAGCAAAGGAAATTCAAAAAGAAAAAGGTATAAAACCGAAAATTATATGGCAGACCTTAAGGGCTTGCATTACGGGTAAACTTGAAGGTGTAGGAGTTGACATCATAGCGGACCTTCTACCACCGGAAATATGGAAAGAGAGACTTCAGAAGGGACTGATGTATGTATCTTCCTCAAAGTAAAACACACCGCAAATATCGGATCTTGCAGTAATACCCTTATACCCGTTAAGCATTAAGGAAAATTCCATTTTATAGGGATACTTCTTTAGGATTTTTATAATCTTTCTTATTCTTTTGTTATCCACTGCTTCCTTTACACCTTCCGAATTAAGGATAATTAACATAAAATTCCTGAGATTACCCCGTATATTAAGAGGAAAATGAACCGGTTTAATAACGAATGCAATAGGATCTTCCCTAAAGGATACCAAAATATTCTTAACCTTCTTCCTGTATTTTGCACACAGCAGGCTGAATATGTTTGCTGTTGTTTGAAATGCACCCACAACCTTGTCAGAATTATCAAGATAACTCAAACTGCCTTTAATAGCATAGTAACTAACAATTGATTCATAAAGGTAA
>WFPJ01000088.1 GCA_015487615.1 Aquificales bacterium
CCTGGGTGTATTGCATCCGCTCCTACCTGTTTTGCAAGGTCAACTATTCTTACATAGTCAAGATAGGCAAGCAAAGGATCACCGGGTATAAGATAGGCTTCATCCGCTTTTTTTACATGTATGGACCTTGCATCAACCTCGGAGAATATGGCTACCGTTTTTATGTTCATTTCCCTACATGTCCTTATTATCCTTACCGCTACTTCTCCTCTGTTGGCTATAAGAATCTTGTTAAACATTTCAGATAAATTATATGATATTGCCTGTTATGAAACTAAAAAAATCCCTCGGTCAGCATATCCTTGTATCGCAAGGTGTACTGGAAAGGATAAGCGAATGTTTAAATTTCGGTAAGGATGATACTGTTGTAGAAATAGGTGGAGGCACAGGAAATTTAACACGCGAGTTACTGAAAAGAGAAATGAAAAGACTTGTTGTTTTAGAAATAGACAAGAGGATGATAGAGATGTTAAAAAGTATAGAAGATGAAAGACTTGAGATTATTGAGGCGGATGCACGATCCTATAGGTTTTGTTCATTGGGGGAGGATCTTTATGTTATAGGTAATCTCCCATACAATGCCTATTCTTTCATCATTGAAAATGTTATAAGACACAGGGTGTGTATAAATGAAGCATGTTTTCTATTACAGAAAGAGGTTGCGGAGAGAATAGAGGGAAAAAGGAATGTTGGTTGGCTGTCTCTTCTTGTAAGAAGCTTTTATGAGGTTGAGTATGTTATGACGGTACCGCCTAGATTTTTCAGACCTCCTCCGAAGGTAAATTCGGGTTTAATAAAGATGAGAAGACTGCATAAGGGAGAGGATATAGATACGAACAAATATGTTAAACTCCTTAAGATGCTATTTGCTGATAGGAGGAAAATGTTGAGGAAAAAGGTGGATGAACATGTTCTTAATAAGTGTGGTGTTGATCCAGAGGCAAGGGCTGAGGAACTAAATCCAGAGGACACATTGTGCATCTATAATTATATGGAGGAGAAGTTGTGATGAGAGATATTTTCTTTATGGAAAGGGATCCTTACGCACCTATAAGACATTGTTATCCAATAGAGGATATACTTTATGAAAAGAAGAGTGAATATCAGGAAATACTTGTAGTCAAATCCCCGCACTTTGGAAAGATGCTTATACTTGACGGTGTGGTTCAGGTTGATGAAAGGTATGAACATTTTTATCATGAGATGCTTGTGCATGTGCCTATGTTTTCTCATCCAAATCCAGAGGATATTCTCATAATAGGAGGGGGCGATGGAGGATCTTTAAGGGAGGTATTGAAACACAAAAGTGTTAAGAGAGCTGTATTGGTGGATATAGATAGGGAGGTAATAGAGGCATCAAAGAAATTTTTCCCAACACTTTCATCGGGCTTTGAGGACAGCAGGGCTATAATTCTTAACGAAGATGGTTATAAATATATAAAGGAATGCAACAGTGAATTTGATATTGTAATTGTTGATTCAACTGATCCTGTTGGCTTCGCACATGTCCTTATAACGGAAGAATTCTTCCGTTATGTTTTCAACGCTTTAAAGCCCGATGGTATATATGCGGGTCAAACGGAATCCCTTCTTTATCATGGTGAAATGGTTTCCCGTATTCAGAGAGATTTAAGGAAGGTATTTCCCATCGTTGACCTTTTCACATCCGTGATACCCATTTATGCAGGATACTGGTGGACCTTTTCCATAGGTTCAAAAAAGTATGATGTAAGAAAACCTTCAAGAGAAGTTGATATACAAACAAAGTTTTATTCCCCTTCCGTTCATGAGCATGCTTTTTTACCCGAAGATGTATATAAAAGGTTTATCAATCTGTGATATACTTTAATAGATTTAAGCCTCGTTCCGGTATAAATCCGGGACCGTAAGACCAGGAGGTGAAAGGATGCCGAGATACAGACACTACAGGGTTATAAGGTATTATGAAGTAGTGTTCGCTCTTAAGCCTACTTTAAACGATGAGGAGGTAAATAAAAAAGTTGAGGAGATAAAGAAATTTATTGAAAAGAAAGGGGGTGAGATACTATATGAGGAAGATTGGGGGTTGAAAACGCTTGCATATAAAGTAGCAGGATTTAACCACGGCAGATTCTTTTTAATTCAGTATAAGACAAACAATCCACAGCTTCCCAACGAACTTGATTTCTTTATGAAAATTAACGAAGATGTAATAAGATGGCTTAACTTCAATATAAAGGAGAAGGAGGCTAACATAAAAGCCCATGCTGAATAAGGTGTTGCTTGTGGGTAGACTTGTTAGAGACCCTGTTATAAGGTATCTACCTTCAGGTATGCCTGTTACAGAATTCTCTGTAGTTTACAACCGTAGGTATAAAGTTAATGAGGAGTGGAAAGAAGAAAGCCACTTCTTTGATATAAAAGCTTACGGTAAATTTGCGGAAGGTCTTGTTGAAAGACTTTCAAAAGGATACATGGTTATAGTTGAAGGAAGACTCAGTCAGGAGAGATGGACATCAAGTGAGGGAGAACCGAGGACCAAGGTGAGAATAGTAGCGGAGAGTGTTAAAATAGTAAGCAAACCCAAGTCGGAGCAAATGCTTGAGGATATTGAAAGCGAAGATATTTCTGTTGAAGAGATAGAGAAGGACTTGAAAAAGCTTGAGCCTCCTTTTAAGGACGAGGAGGACGAGATTCCCTTTTAGGAGGAGGTACTATGGATTTAAAAAAAGGTGGAAAAAATGTGTGTATGTATTGTGCGGAGAAGAGGGACCCAAGTTATAAGAACTATGAGGAATTAAGGCAGTTTCTTTCCGAGAGAGGTAAAATAAAATCACGCAGACAAACAAACTTATGTGCCAAGCATCAGAGGAAGCTATCTGTTCATATAAAAAGGGCAAGACAACTTGCCCTATTGCCCTATGTCGTAATTTAATAGGAGGGTTATTATGAAGGTTATACTTATTCAAGATTTGGAAGGCAAAGGTCTTTTCGGTGACATTATAGAAGTAAAGGACGGTTATGCCAATAACTACCTTATACCGAGAGGTATAGCTATACCTGCTACTCCTTCAAACCTCAAACATATAAATACAATAAAACAACAGAAAGCTAAGAAGCTTGAGAGAGAAAAGAGGGAAGCATTGAAGTTAAAGGAGAAGCTTGAAGGTGTTACTCTTGAAATAATTAAGCAGGCGGGCGAGAAAGGTAAGCTCTTCGGTTCTGTGACATCATCAGATATTGTTAATGCATTAAAAGAGAAAGGTTTTGATATAGACAGGAAAAGGGTTTATATACCTATGAGGATAAGACAGGTTGGTACTTATGATGTTATCTTGAGATTACATCCTGAAGTAAGCGTGGGTATAAAAATCATTGTCAAACCCGCTGAGTTGGAATAAACTTACTTTAATATTTTATGGAGGTTAAGGGAATGAAAGAGGTTACCATAGATACTAAAAGAAACATATTGGGGTCCTCTCTGTTATGGGTAAGCGGTGCAATTATACTAAGCATAGTTCTGGCTTTGTTACCTCCCGATAATGTGTTTTGGTACAAAACAGCCTTTCTTATGTACGTATTAACCACTATACTGTATATAGCCAGTGCTCTTACAAGGGAGAAGATGCTTGCTAATATATCATCTTTGTCTCTCCTCTTATCCCTAACTATAAATCTAACCGCTATGATAAAGAGGAGTATTGAAAGCTACCAACTTGGTATATTCCATCCACCTTGGAGTAATCTCTTTGAAGCATTGACCTTCTGGGCATTCATAGGTGGAAGTATGTATCTGTTTCTTGAAAGGAAATACGGTATAAGAGTTATATCTATATTTGTCTTACCAGCCATTCTCGGGATTTATGCCTTTGCACTGTTTAAGGCTAATAAGGATTTAACTCCTTTGATGCCCGCCCTCAGAAGTTACTGGCTTTACTTTCATGTTATTACTGCCTTCTTTGGGTATGCTGGATTTACAGTGGCCTTTGGTGCTGCTACAGCGTATCTTCTTAAGGCAAATCTCAAAAACAGCAGGTTAATTCAGAAGATATTACCTTCGGAGAACATTCTTGACGAAGTTGCTTATAAAGCTATAGCTATCTCTTTCCCTGTCTGGACTGCGTCCATAATACTTGGTGCCGCATGGGCTAATGAAGCATGGGGAGGATACTGGAGCTGGGATCCTAAGGAAGTTTGGTCGCTTATAGTATGGTTATTCTTCGGTGCATATCTTCATGCAAGACAGCTTATGGGTTGGCGGGGTAACAGGGTTGCGTGGCTTGCTGTGTTAGGATTTATAAGCGTTTTGATATGTTTCTTTGCTATAAATCTTTACTTCCCAGGTCTTCACAGTTACGCAGGAGAGTAACTACTTTATAAGGGAGGAAAGGTTTTCCGCTTCCTCCCTTGCCTTTGAAATAGCTTCTTCAATCTTTTCTGGAGTTGTTCTAAGTATCTTAGCTACTTTGTTAACAATTTCTTTTTCCTTTTTATCTTCAAGGAGTTCTATTATGGAAAGAATGAAACCGAGATCGTTCTTTCTCGTTTCATAAGCTTCAATTATTTCTGGATCTAACCTTAACTCCCTTGCTATATCCTCTGGTCTGCTGTTCATTATTTCCCCTATAAGGGAGAACAGCCCTACTATGTAAGCCTTTTGTTTCAAATGTGGCACATATATATCCGCAAGATACTCCGCAAGTAATGCCCTGTTTAGAGATTTTTCCCACAGATACTGTTCTTCTTCTGAGGCAAACATCTCCGATATGGCTACAGATAGAACAAAGTTGGCTATATTATTTAATCCCAGGTAGCTGACCGCTTCTTCAACGGAGGATATTTTTCTTATTCTGCTGAAATATACGGAGTTAACAAATTTTAACAACTTGAATGTTGCTCCCACATCCCTCTCTATTATTTCCGTTATCTTTTTTATATCTTCCTTTTTTATTGCTTCATACAGCTGTATTATGGTTGTCCTCAGAAGATTCAGTGTTTTTGGATCCCTAACGGGTTGAGGTTTGGCAAGGTAAAAACCTTGAAAGTAGTCAAAGCCCAGTAGGGATGCCTGATTGAAGTCTTCTTCTGTCTCAATATTCTTCACTATCACTTTTTTGTTCATCTCTTTAAGGGAATCTATTACAGCTTTTAATTCATAGAGCTCTTTAGGTCTTTGAAGCCAATCTATTTTAACGTATGTGCATTTGCTTATAAGTGGCAAATAGTTAATATTTTCATACCCGAAGTCATCAACACATAAGTCAAAACCTGCATCAACAAGAGTGTTTATAGCTTCAAGTAGCTGATTGGTTATGGATTTGTTTTCAACAAGTTCTATGCCTACGAATTCCGGCGGTAATAGTTCAAACATAGAAGCTTCAAGGAATATAGCGGGTACATTAACGAACACCTTCTTTCCGTTTCCCACCTTAGAGGGTGTTAATTCTGTGATAATGTCTATGGTTATTGACGTTGCCTTAAGAGGATCCATATCGGGAGGATGTTTTCCTAAGGAGCTTTCTTGTAGGAATACTTCATAAAAGCATACTTCTTTATTTATATCAAAAATAGGTTGTCTCAAAAGCACATACATGTTTCACTTCTCTACAATTTTAACATTCCTTTAACATCTCCAATGAAGTAAATTGAACCTACACATAGCAGATCAGAATTTATGTGCGGTATGTCCGAAGAGCTGTCTAGCACATGTATTTTTTTAAATCCTAAAGCTTTAGCTTCTCTTAAAATGTTTTCTATTTTTTCAGCCCTGTTGTGCTTTATTTTGCAAAGGTATATTTCCTCCGTATATGTTCTTATTATTTTGAGTGAACTTAACCAATCCTTATCTGCGAGGGAGGAAAATACTATGTGAATTTTGCCGAAGTGCTTGAAGACTTCTTTAATAACTTTACTTATAGCATGAGAATTATGGGCGCAGTCCACCATTAGGAGGGGTTTTTCTCTTATTATCTCCATCCTCCCTTCAATTTTTGCTCTTTCCAAGCCTTTTTTTATATTTTCTTCTTTAACATTAACTGTTTTTAATGCACCTGTTATCGCAAGTGATGCGTTTGTAATTTGCCACTTTCCCCACATTCCCAAAGGGCTATTTTTAAGCTCATGTTCTTCAAAAATATATTTGCTCAATATTGTCCTTTCCCTTTTTACAAAACCCTCACAGCAAAAGTCGTAGCCTCCAATAATAATATCGTTTGATCCGTTTAAAAGGCTTGCTATTGGGTAGCGGAACTCGCCTATTATAAAAGGTTTTCCTTTTACATAAAGATGCAGTTTATCCCTTGCTATATCTTCAATTGTATTTCCCAACCATTTCGTGTGATCCCTACCTACATTTGTAAGTATAACTGTTTCCGGATTAACGACCTTTGTGGCATCCCATCTCCCGCCCATACCAACCTCAAATATTCCTATATCAATACCTTCATCAGAAAAGTATTTGATTGCCAATAGTGTGCACGCCTCAAAGTAGGTAAGGTTAAACCTTTCAAATATACTTTTAAGATCTTTTACATAATAGCTTAATGTTTCTTCATTAATAGGCTTACCCCTTATTCTCCATCTTTCCCTTTCGTCCAAAAGATGAGGAGATACGAACCAGCCCGTTTTGAATCCTTCTTCCCTGAGAATTCTTTCAATAAAAGCACAGGTTGAGCCTTTACCGTTTGTTCCCCCTACCAATATGGATCGGAACATCTTCTGAGGATTCCCTACGTATTTACAAGCCTTTTTGATGCGTTCAAGGGAAGGTTCTATAAAATCTTGTTTATCTTTATATAAATCCCACAGCTTCATTAAATTGAATTAATATACTAAATTTTTAGTTATGTTTATATTTTTAAAGCTGATAGGAGCATTAATACTATCTTGCTTTTCATGGGCGGATCCTATAAAGCCAATCCCCCAACAGATTGAATATGATTTGAAGAAGGCACTCATAGGAAGAGAGCTATTTTTTGACCCCATCCTTTCAAGGGATAGAAACATATCCTGTGCTACGTGTCATGATCCTGAGCAGGGAGGTACAGTTCATCTAAGATTCTCACCCAAGGTATCTGATGATCTTAAGGCTAATGTTCCCACCGTATTCAATGCGGTTTTCAATTTCAGACAGTTTTGGAACGGTAGGGCTAAAGACCTTTATGAACAGGCTGCTGTACCCATACTTAATCCTGATGAAATGGGATTAACGAAAGAGGAGGTGGAGAGAAGAGTAAATAAGAGTGATAAATACAAAAAAATGTTTAAAGAGGTTTACGGCATTGATTACATAACTTTTGAGCATGTTATTGATGCTATAGTAGAGTTTGAGAAGGCCCTTATAACCCCCAATTCAAGATTTGACAGATATTTAAGGGGAGAGATAGATCTTACTGAATCCGAAAAAGAGGGTTATGCACTTTTTAAGAAGCTCGGGTGTATAACATGTCACAATGGTATAAACATAGGCGGTAACTCCTTTCAGAAATTCGGGGTTGTTAATCCCTATAAATGGGAGCCTTACTTTCCCGATAGATATAAGATAACAGGAAGGGAAGAGGATAAGAATGTGTATAAGGTACCGTCACTCAGAAATGTCGCAATTACTTATCCCTACTTTCACGACGGAAGTGCGAGTACATTGGAGGAGGCTGTTAAAAAGATGGCTTACCACCAACTCGGTATAACGCTGACTGATGAAGAAGTAACCAAAATTGTAGATTTTCTGAAATCTCTTACTGGAGAAATGCCGGCTATACTTAAGAGGTAGTATGCTTAGGAAGGTCTACATTTTTTCTGCCCTTATTGTCGTGATCACTATCCTTTTTATATCCTTTGACAGTTACACCAAAAGGGTTATAAGTTCTCATGAACGAATACTCAGAATTATAAAAACAATAGAGGGAATTGAAACCAAAGTTGACGGAGAGATATTTAAAGCGGGTCTTATACTTTACTACAACTATGATAAGTTGAATGATTATATGAAAGAGTTGGATAGGTATATAGAAATGTTGGAAAAGGATGATTATCTTAAAAAGAGAGAATATTCAGATATTTTGAATCTAATAAAGGTCTATAAAAAGCTATGGAACAAGAAGAAAAAATATATAGAGGACTTTAAGACTGCAAATTCACCTATAAAAAATACTGCCATATATTTACCCTTGCTTACTCTTAGATATATGCAATCGGTGAAAAATATTTCCGATCTGAGATATACATATATGTTGGCAAAGATAGTTTCAAGTATTTATCTTTCAAGGAATGCAATGGATCTTGATTTTGTGTTAGGTATAAAGAAGGATATAGAGACTTTAAAGAATTATAAATTTAATGATCCTGAAAAAGAATCCTTTAATCGTACTTTTATTGCAAATGTATATACATTTTTTAACTTCTTTGATTCCTATACTGAGATTATAAGAAATATTTTAGAAATAAAAACAAAGAGAACCCTTTCTGAAATTGAGCATGCTTTTTCACAAAGATTTAGCGATGAAGCAAAGACTATTTCACTGTTCACTGCCTTTTTTACAACAACCTTTGTTTCCGGAGTGGGATACATAATTTATTTACTTTTCAGGCTTGATAAAGAAAATAAAAACCTTCAGGCTCTCAGGAAGACCCTTGAGTATTCTATAAGGCACGACAATCTTACGGGTTTGCCCAACAGATATTCTTTTGAAGAAGATGTAAAGAATGTAAGAAATCCCTTTTTTATTCTTATAAACATAGACGATTTCCGGAGTATAAATGATCTCTACGGTACTAAGGCTGGTGATTATGTTCTTATTGAACTTGCAAATCTACTACGTGATATAGTTCCGGAGGAATTGGGAGGCAAGGTTTACAGATTAGGAGCTGATGATTTTGGTATATTATTTGATGCAAAGCTTGAAATTTCTTATGAGGAAATAGCAAATCAAATAATTGAAAAAATAGAAAACCATAGATTTATTTATGAAAATAATGAGATATCCATAAGTGTAACCGCGGGTATTTCTACAAAACAACCTCTCATAGAAACAGCGGATATTGCCCTTAAGCACTCTCAAAAAACACGCAGGTCAAAGGTTGTTGTTTATTCCTATGAGATTGATAATAAAAAACAGATAGAAAGAAATCTGAAACTTATAAGGGCTTTAAAGGATGCTATAAGCAATGACAGGGTTGTACCTTACTATCAGCCTATAATGAACAATGCAACGGAAAAAATAGAGAAGTATGAAGCTCTTATGAGAGTGATAGATGGTGATGGGAATACCTTTGATGTTGAAGATATTCTTTCTATAGCTAAGGAATCAAAACTTTACGGTCAGCTTACAAAAATAATACTGCATAAAACCTTTATGTACTTTCGTGACAAAGAATACGACTTTTCTGTAAATATTTCCCTTGAAGATATAGTTAATAAAAGTACGAGAGAATACATATATGCGGTACTTGAAGAATTTAAAGACGTTTCTTACAGACTTACTTTTGAGATACTTGAGAGTGAGGAAGTTAAGGATTACGAAGAATTTTCATCTTTTATAAGGAAGATAAAAGAATATGGTGTTAAGATAGCCATAGATGATTTTGGAAGCGGATACTCCAACTTTTCTTATCTTATAAACAAGGATATTGATTACTTTAAAATTGACGGTAGTCTTATAAAGAATATTCATAAAGATACAAATGCAAGACTTGTGGTTGAGACAATAGTTTCCTTTGCAAAGAAGGCAAATATTAAAACAATTGCGGAGTTTGTAAATTCAAGGGAGGTTTTTGAGGCTGTTAAAGAGATAGGTATAGATTATTCTCAGGGATATTATGTTGGCGTTCCCGTCAGTTCACTGTAGTATAATCAATACAAATGCAAAAAATAAGGGTGCAACTAATATACAAAGAAGACCTTGTTAAAGAACCCATAATATGCATGGTGTGTAAGAAATTTGATATTGTCCTAAATATAAGAAAAGCAACTGTAACAAGGGATACAGGTGTGCTTGTTGTGGAGATAGATGGAGAGGAAGAAGAGATAGAGAGGGTTATAGACTTCTTAAAAGAAAAGGGTATAGATGTTCAACCTCTTGAGGGTCATATATTTAGAGAATGAAATATAAAATATCTGCGATTACACATGTAGGTAACTACAGACACATCAATGAGGATGCAATTCTCATAGGGAAAACTCTAATAAACGGTGTTTCCATTAATGACCCCATTCTTTTTGAGCTTGAAGGTAAGCATATCGTGGCGGTAGCTGACGGTATGGGTGGGCATACTGCGGGGCATATCGCTAGCGAGATTGTTTTGTATTATCTGAGGGAAAATTTTTATGAAAAGGGTATGGAGGAAATTGATAGCCTTATACATTATGTAAAAAAGGCTCTTGATGAAAACATAATCCTCCATCCTGAAAGAAAGGGTATGGGTACTACACTCTCCTTTGTAATATTTGGGGAGGATACGGTTAAAATAGGACATGTGGGAGACAGCAGGATTTATGTTATAGATGATACTATAAAGCTTCTTACCAAGGATTTTACTGAAGCATGGAGTCTTTATGAAGAGGGGAAGATAGGTTATGATGAGATAAGAAGATATCCTTTAAGGAGTATGCTCACTTCCGCCTTGATAGGGGACGGAGAGGATTACACGCCCGAGTTTTTAAGCGAAGAGCTTAAAGCAAATAGGGGATCGTATCTTCTTCTTTGTACGGACGGTTTGTGGGAGAATTTTAAGGATGAAGAGATTTTAAACATTGTTAAAAACAGAGATATAAAGGAGTCCGCATCAATCCTTCTTGAAAATGCGCTGGAAAGGGGAGGTTACGACAATATAAGCTTTATAATTGTAAATCTGACATGAGAGTTCTGATTTTACTCTTAATCTTTATCTTAACCTTCAGCTATGGTAAGGAACTCGTTCCTTGTAAAGTACTAAGGGTTGTGGACGGAGACACCTTTGTATGCCTGCTTAATGGTAAAAAAGAGAGGGTAAGACTCATAGGTGTTGATACTCCTGAAAGCAGACCCAACAAGAAGGCGCTTAGGGATTCGCGAAGAAGCGGTATAAGTTTGGAAAAGATAATAGAAATGGGAAAAAAGGCTACCCGTTTTACTAAAAAGTATCTCAAAAAGGGGAAAATTGTATTCCTTGAGTTTGATATAGAGAAGAGGGACAGATACGGAAGATTGCTTGCCTATGTGTGGCTGGATAAAAAAACTCTGTTTAATGAGCTTATAATAAGAGAAGGCTATGCCACAGTTTATACAAGACCTCCAAATGTAAAGTATGCTGGCAGGTTCCTAATGGCTCAGAGATATGCACGGGAGAGAAGAAAAGGACTATGGTCTGAGGATTTGTAGTAAAATGTTAAACATATACAACACTGCGGAGGTATGTAATGAACCTCTATGAGTATGAGGCTTACGATAAGATATTCAAAAAGTACGGCATACCTACGGTAAAGTATATATTTGCTGATTCCCTTAATGATGATGTGGTTAACTTTATCAACCAGCTCGGTGAGTGTGTTTTAAAATCTCAAGTGCTTGTCGGAAAAAGAGGTAAGGCGGGTGCAATAAAGATATGTACTTCTCCTGAGGAAGCTTTAAAGGAATTTGAGTACCTACTTGATTATCCCGTTTACGGTGAAAAACCCATAGGTATCCTTGTTAGCGAGAAGGCTAATATTGTTAAAGAGCTTTACGCTTCTATAACCTATTCAACGGAGGTGAGGGCTCCCGTTTTAACCTTAAGCCTTGAGGGAGGGATGGACATTGAAGAGGTGCCTCCGGAAAAGGTAAGAACATGGGAGATAAATCCCCTTAAAGGTTTATATCCTTATATGGTAAGGAATTATTTGCTTGAACTCGGATTCCCCCATGAGTATATATCCGTCCTGAGGCAGTTATCCGAGGTTATAGCAAATATGTATAAAGCTTTTTGGGAGGCAGAAGCAAGGCTCCTTGAAATAAATCCACTCGCGATATGCGATGTTGACGGAAAATTAAAGGTATATGCCCTTGATGCTGTTGTGATAATAGATGATGATGCATCAGTACCTCCGTCAAAGATCTATGGTGTAAGGAGTGCTATGAAGAGACCTCCTACAGAAAGGGAGATAGCCGCAGCGGAAATAGATAGAGATGATCACAGGGGGAAGGCAGGTTCTTATGTGGAGATGGACGGAGATATAGCAATGATGACCTTCGGAGGAGGAGGTTCAACCGTTACAATAGAGACCACTTATGCAATAGGTCTTAAGCCTGCAAACTTTACCGATATAGGCGGTAACCCTCCAGCGGAAAAGATGTATAAGATAACGAGGATTATCCTTTCCAAACCAGGTATAAGGGGTGTCTTGGTATGCGGAGGTACAGCAAACAATACGAGGATAGATGTAACATTGGGTGAAGGTGTGGCTAATGCTATAAGGGATCTGAAGAAAGAAGGAAAACTTGATCCTAATTGGATATGGGTTGTTAGGAGAAACGGGCCTGAAGCTGAGAAAGGTTTGCGGATGCTTTATGAAGCATTTAAGGAATGTGGTGTTAAAGGAGAGATATATGATTCTTCCTTGCCTCTAACCGAAGCTCCCGTGAGATTGAAGGAGCTCCTTGACAGATGTGGATCAAAGTCTTCAGAGGAGAAAGAGGAAGAGAGGGTATTAACGGAGGAGCAGGCGAAGGACATGGGGATATAGTCATAAGGGAAATGTCGGAAGACGACCTTCCCCATGTTTACAGGATAAACAGGGAATCTTTTACCACAGATGCATGGCTACTTGAGGCATTCAAAAGGGAATTCGGACTCCCTTACTCATACAAGTATGTTTTGGAGAAAGAAAATAAGATAATAGGCTATTTAATCCTATGGATTATAGATAAGGAAGCAACTGTTATGACCTTTGCTATAGATAAAGCTTACAGGGGCATGGGACTCGGTAAGTACTTCTTTAAGGAGGTAATGGAAAGATTAAATAATAGCATTGATAGAATACTACTTGATGTGAGAAAATCAAACATAAAAGCAATAAAGCTTTACAAAAGTCTCGGCTTTAAGATACTTGGGGAAAGGAAGAAATTTTACTCAGACGGTGAGGATGCTTTGCTTATGGGAAAGGAGATGAAATGTGTTGAAGGTAAAAGGTAGAACCTTAAGACTTCTTATAGACGCAAAGGAGATAGAAGGGAGGGTAAGGGATATCGCAAAAAGCGTGGAAGAGTACTTTGAAGATGAAGAAATTATAGTTATATGCCTTTTGAAGGGTGCTTTCATCTTTGCTTCTGATTTAGTAAGAAACATTAGAAAGAAGGTAAAGGTTGATTTTCTTTGGGTGAGCAGTTACGGGTCTTCAATGGAATCATCCGGCATCATAAAAATCATAAAGGATATAGATATGGATATAAAGGGAAAAAGTGTGTTGCTTGTAGATGATGTACTTGACACTGGAAATACATTCAGGGAGATTGTGGAATTTATAAAAAAGAAAGAACCGCGTAGGTTTGCCACCTGTGTTGCTGTGAGGAAGGATAAGGAAGAAAATAAGGATATAAGGGTTGACTTTGTTGGTTTTACGGTACCCGATGTTTTTCTCGTGGGTTACGGTATGGATTGGGATGAGGAGGGAAGGCATCTGCCTGGTATATATGCGGTGGAGTGAAAGCCATGTACTGTACTGTGTATAGCGGTGGCTATATAGGTATTGAGGGATTTCCTGTTGAGGTTGAGATAGACCTCTCTAACGGTCTCCCCCAATTTTCTATAGTAGGTTTGCCCGACTCCGCCATAAGGGAGTCACGGGATAGGGTCAGGGCATCTATAAAAAACTCCGGTTTTCCCTTTCCTAACAAGAAGATAACTGTCAATCTCTCACCTTCTTATATAAGGAAGCAGGGAACCTTGTACGATCTTCCCATAGCTTTGGGACTTTTAGGTCTTTCCGGTGTTGTTGATCTTGAAGCTCTTAGGGAGTTTGTAATATTGGGTGAACTTTCCTTGGACGGGACAATAAACAGGATAAGGGGTATATTGCCCATAA
>WFPJ01000089.1 GCA_015487615.1 Aquificales bacterium
GAAGACAAAGATATATCAGTGCTTTTCAAAATCCCAAACCTTAAAAGTTATACCACGGATCATGAATTTGATATAAAATCACCCTACTCAAGACACGAGATAAATGCATATCTTGAATATAAGTTTAAGGCGTGAATCAGAAAGAAAGTTCGGCGATGGTGTAGAATACGAGATAGTATCTGTCATGGAGATACCTTTGGATATTTTCACCCGTTGTACCTAACTGCTTTTTATATCTTCCGTAAGTATACTTTTACAACCGGAAATATACTGATAAGCATTTGCTATTTTTATTTAAACTTGTTAACACTATATCTTATTTGTTTATCAATTTTCTAACCCTTTTTACCTAACACCTAACAGCTCTGAAATATACATAAACTGTTGCCTTTTTCTAAATGGAAATTACATTAATTAAATCTCCTTTTCCGTTGCAAAGCGGGAGGGGAGAAAAACAAACCAAAGGAGGGTTAGGGCAATGAATCTAACGGGCATTTACAGGTGTAATGATGGAGGTATTTACTACATAAGAGATATCAGTATGGGTGACGGGCTTCATCAGGTTGCTTGGTTTGGAGAAAGAGAAGATAAAAGATTTGCAAATGTCTTTTGGGGAGAGTATAGGGAAGGTGAATCCTTCCTTGAAGGCAGATGGTTTGATGTTCCCAAGGGGAGGACTAATTCATACGGAAACATTTCTCTAAGGATAGATTTTTCTAATCACTCTCTGAGAAGAGAAAGGGCAACGGGCGGATTCGGAGGAAGTTTTTGGCAAAAATGTGAAATGCGTAGTTTCCCATTCGGCTTCAGATTTTTAATGTGTGAAGGATCTCCATTCATCCCAATACCAGATTCAAGATTTACCTGTGCAGGTTTTGAAGAAAATAACCTAACAGGTACTTGGATGGGGAACGATAGAGGTGTTTACTATGTAAGAGAGATAAGAAACGAATTAGTATGGTATGGAGAAAGCTCTGGCTTTTCAAATGTATTTGTAGGCACAATAGACAGATCCGGCTCCACGCCGACCATACGCGGTAGGTGGATGGATGTTCCCAAGAGGCGTATACTAAATAATGGCACACTGGAATTTACAGCTCCTTTCAATTATATGTTTACAAGAACCTCAGCTACGGGTGGATTCGGTGGATCAGATTGGTACAAGGTAAATTCAATACCAGTACGTGTAAAACTTGACAGTCTTACTATAAATAGGACTGAAGATAGATCGGGTGATGAACCTTACCTATGGACATTCTTTATAAAAGTTGACGGATCCGGTGTGAATCTTTCGGATCTCAGAAATTCAAATGCTGTAGTAAGTGCTGGTTCAGGAAGCCAGCACAATTTAACTGACAGAGAAAATCTACCGAGAGGTACTGTTATAAATATTCCTGCTTCTGTCGGTGAATACAACACTTGCTTAATAACATTAAGAGGGGGAGATCCAAATTCAGATTTTATAAAAGATAACACCTATTTAGCAATATTGATTTTGGCTTTTGAAGAAGATGCATCAAGTAATGAAGCTATGGAAGCGGGTAAAGCTAGACTTTTGTCCCTTATTCAAGAAGAAGTTACAAATAGGATAATATCGCTTAACCCTTCCCCTGTGGGGGAAGAAACCATAGAGAGAATAAGGCGAGAGGTTGTAGAGGAAATATTGGAAAGGGAAGTAGACAATTTTAATATATTTAGCTTTATAGACAGGGATGATTTCATAGGCAATGCCTTGGCTATATTCAGTTACAGTACATTGGAAAATAGCAGTGAAGTACCCCTTAATTTTAATGTAAGAGGTGATGGTGCGGACTATATTATAAGGGGAAGGATTGAAATTGGCTAACCCACAATATCCCTTATATCCACATAAGACCCGCTTTCAAATTCTCTGAGGCGCGGGATTAGGTCAAATATGAGGCGTGCGGTCTCTTCGGGACTTCTTTTAGGAGAATTTTTTATCCTCTTTACGGAAGGATACTTTACTTCATCCTGTTTCATAACCTCTTCAAGCATGGGGGTAAGGACAAGACCAGGAGCAAGGGATATTATGTGTGTATCTTCCATTTCTCTTGCATACAGTTTTAAAAGGCAGTTGAGGCTTGCCTTTGATATGGCATAGGCATTCCAACCCCTGTTACAGTTTACGGAAGCACCCGAGGATATACCTATGATCATTTCAACCTTAACCTTATTTTCAATAAATGTATCAATAATAACCTTATTTGCCCACACATTTATATC
>WFPJ01000090.1 GCA_015487615.1 Aquificales bacterium
CCTTTTGTATGTTCCATCAGAGATACTCCACGAATACCTTTCCTAAGTGGGAACTTGCCCAACCCTTGAGGTGGACCGCCCATAACGGTGAGATAAACACTCTCCAGGGCAATAGGAACTGGATGCTTGCCCTTGAAAGTGAACTCTCCTCAAAGATATTCGGTAAAGATATCGATCTTGTTAAACCCTTAGTATCATTCGATGAAAGTGACTCCGCCTCCTTAGACAGAGTATATGAACTGCTCCTGTTTGCGGGATACTCACCGGAGCATGCAATAAATATGATGATACCTCCCGCCTTTGAGAATGTTAAGGAATTCAATGATGAAGTTAAAGCATTCTTTGAATACAAAATGCTCCAGATGAAACCGTGGGACGGTCCCGCAAGTATCACCTTCACTGACGGGAAGGTAATAGGCGCACATCTTGATAGAAACGGTTTGAGACCTGCAAGGTATGTAATAACCGAAGACGGTGTAGTTGTTCTCGGCTCCGAAGTAGGTATGGTTGATCTAGGAAACAGGAAGATAAAGGAAAAAGGAAGATTAGGACCGGGAGATACTATAAGCATAGATCTTGAGAGGGGTGTAATTAAAAAGACGGAAGATATTTTGAAGGAACTTTCCGAGTCAAAACCTTACAAAGAGTGGGTTGAGAGCCATCTCGTAAGACTATCCGATATTGAAAAGGATCTTAGAATGAAAGATCTTGATGATGATGAGAGATTAAGAAAACAGATAGCCTTTGGCTATACTCAAGAGGAGATAAAGAATGTTATAAAGTACATGGCGGAAAATGGAAAGGAACTTACCTTCTCAATGGGTGACGACACACCCCTTCCTCCCTTGGCGGAAAGACCGCCATTACTCTTCAGATACTTTAAACAGAGGTTCGCCCAGGTTACAAATCCTCCCATTGATCCCATAAGGGAAAAGATAGTTATGTCCCTTAAGATGAACCTTGGCCATAAAAGAAACTTCCTTGAAGAAACTCCCGAACACGCACGAAGGCTACAGATAGATTCGCCCATACTCCTTGATTATCAGCTCAGAAGTATAGAAGAACAGGATGAATTTAAGGTGGCGAGGATACCTTACACCTATCCCATAGACAGAAGCTATAACGTTGTTGAGCTTCAGGATATGGCAGGAGAAAGGAGGATATCGGAGATACTCATGGACGCGGTCTACGAGGGTAAGGAGATAATAGACATTGAGCTGGGTATAGAGACCTTGCAAAGAAGAGTAGAAGAAGCGGTAAAGGAGGGAGCTACGATAATAATACTCACGGATAGAAACATATCAAAGTACAGGGTAGCCCTGCCGAGTTTGTTGGCGGTTGCTTCTTGTGTTAAGCATCTAGCAAAGAAGGGGCTACTCTCAAAGGTTTCCTTTATAGTTGAAACAGGTGAGGCAAGGGACACCCACCACATGGCGTGTCTTATAGGTTACGGTGCATCAGCCATATATCCTTATCTCGCCTATCAGACCATCAAGGATTTGTGTACCAAGGGAGAGATAAATCTTTCAGTTGAAGAAGCCATATTCAATTATAAGAAGGCTCTTGAGGAAGGTCTTTTAAAGATTATGTCAAAGATGGGTATATCAACCCTAAACTCATACCACGGTTCCCAGCTCTTTGATACGGTTTGTCTGAATAAGGATTTTGTTGATAAATACTTTACCGGCACACCCGTTACACTTGAGGCGGACGGTATAAAGGAGATAGAAGAGGCAACCCTAATAAGACACAGGAAAGCCTTTGATGAAGAGAAGCCCACCCTTGAATACGGCGGTGATATGAAGTTCAGAAAGGGCGGTGAATGGCACGCATGGTCTCCCTTTGTTGTAAGATCCCTTCATAAGTTTCTTGAAACGAAGGATTATGAGGATTATAAAAAATTCTCGGAAATAGCGGAAAATTCAAGGCCCACTTTTATAAGGGATCTCCTTGATTACAAAAGGGCAAAGAATCCTATACCCTTGGAAGAGGTGGAACCAGAAGAGGAAATCCTTAAGAGATTTACCACGGGAGGGATGTCTTTGGGAGCTCTCTCAAAGGAAGCCCACGAAGTTATAGCGGAGGCTTGTAACAGACTTGGTATGAAGAGCAACAGCGGTGAAGGTGGTGAAGATCCAGCCAGATACTGGACAATAAAAAACAGTGCTATAAAGCAGGTAGCATCCGGGAGATTTGGGGTTACACCCACTTATCTTGCAACCGCTAAGGAGATAGAGATTAAGATAGCCCAAGGTGCAAAGCCAGGTGAAGGTGGACAGCTTCCCGGTCACAAGGTTAACGAATACATTGCAAAATTAAGACATTCTCAACCAGGAGTAACCCTCATATCACCACCTCCTCATCACGATATATACTCCATAGAGGACCTTGCCCAGCTTATACACGATCTTAAGCAAGCTAATCCTGAAGCAAGGGTATGCGTAAAGCTTGTTGCGGAAAGGGGTGTAGGGACCGTAGCTGCGGGCGTTGCCAAGGCTTACGCGGATACGGTACAGATAAGCGGAGCTGAAGGGGGAACCGGAGCTTCACCTTACTCTTCCATAAAGAATGCGGGTAATTATTGGGAGATAGGGCTTGCGGAGACGCAAAGGGTACTAATGGAAAACAATCTAAGGGATAAGATAAGGGTAAGGGTGGACGGAGGTCTTAAAACGGGTAAAGATGTAATAATAGCTGCACTCCTAGGGGCGGAGGAATTCGGCTTTGGCACCGCGGCTATGATAGCGGAAGGTTGTGTTATGGCAAGGCAGTGCCACCTCAATACATGCCCTACCGGTGTTGCAACTCAGGACCCAAAATATGTGGCAAAGTTCAAGGGAAAGGTTGAAAATGTAATGGCATACTTCAGGGCTGTAGCACGTGAGGTGAGGGAAATCTTGGCTGAGATGGGCTTTAGGAGTATTGATGAAATTATAGGAAGGGTTGACCTTTTGGAGATAAAAACCTTTGATGATTATCCCGGAAGTAAGAGAATAAAACTTAAGGATCTTTTGTCTTCTGTAAATACAGAAGGTGAAAGAAAGTGTAGAGTTGAAAGGAATGATAATCCAGAACCCTCTCTTAATGACAAAATAGTAAAAGAGATATTACCCTTCATAGAGAAGGGAGAGAAGGTTGAAAGGGAGTATGAAATAAGGAATGTAGATAGGACCATACCTACAAAACTCAATTATTACATATCGGTAAAGTATAAAGATGAAGGCTTGCCCGAAGATACAATAAGACTGCGTTTTAAGGGAACCGCAGGTCAGAGTTTCGGTGCCTTTAATCACAGGGGTGTTACCCTTATACTTGAAGGTTCCGCCAACGACTATGCAGGTAAGGGAATGTATGGAGGAAGGATCATAATAAGGGATCCAGAGATAGAAAATACAAAGGATAATGTAATAGTTGGAAACACGGTCCTTTACGGTGCCACGGGCGGTGAATTTTACGCATCAGGAAGGGCGGGAGAAAGATTCGCCATAAGGAACAGCGGTGCAATAGCTGTAGTTGAAGGTACGGGACATCACTGCTGTGAATATATGACGGGAGGCATAGTTGTAGTTCTTGGTACTACAGGCTACAATGTGGGAGCGGGTATGACGGGAGGTTATGCATATATACTTGACCTTGACCGCACGCTTGAGGAGAAACTCAACTATTCCTATGTTATACTGCGAAGGCTGAAAGATTCGGACGAATACGAAGAGCTTAGGGATCTTATATCAAGACATACAGAATTTACGGGCAGTCCGTGGGGCGAGGAAATACTTAAAAACTTTGATACATACGCGGAAATGTTCTACAAGATCATACCCCTTGAACAGTGTAAAAGGGATGAAATGGGCGAGAGCGACGAGTGTGAATCAGAAGAGATAAAAACAGAAAAGTAGTGCTAAAGAAATTAGCCTTCGGTCTCTTTGACAGCGGTGAAACAATACTAGGTGCCTTAGTATTTTCAACTTTTTTCCCCCTGTATATAACCCAATATATAGATACAAAGGTTTACAGCACACTTTACGGTTTGTCCTTTGCGGTTTCCTTTGTTCTCGCCCTGCTCCTCGGTAAAAAGGCGGACAGGGAAGCAAAAAGAAAGACATACTTTATGTACTTCAGTGTTGGTGTATCCCTATTTTGCGGACTGCTTTATTTTACCCACGGTGTACCCCTTCTTTCACTTTTCATCTTCATGCTTTTAGCCCTATTTCATCAACAAGCCTTTGTCTTTTATAACTCCCTCCTCTTGGAGTTTGACAAGAAGGGAATAACATCGGGACTGGGTGTTGCACTCGGATATGTCGCATCCGCTGTTTCTCTATTATTTTTAATAGAGATCCTTGAACCACCAGAAGGTTACATACCCATAGGGGGTCTGTTCTTGCTTTTATCCTTACCTGCTTTCATCCTTATAAAAAATCCTCCTCAAACATATCCCGTGTCCTTAAATGAAGTGTTCAAGGATAAGAGATTTTTACTAACTATAATAGCCATACTTTCCCTCACTGAAGTGGCAAACACATTAATAGCAATGATGGGCATCTATCTTAGGGAGGTTTACGGGCTTGAGAATGCGGAAATTTATAAGATAATAGGTCTTTCCGCCCTCGGCGGTGTAACAGGGGGTATTTTGTGGGGAAAGCTGGCGGATAAGGTAAAAGATATAAAAAGGTTATTCGGTGTAGGCTTTCTGCTATGGACTTTATTCCTTCTGCTCCTTCCCCTTACACCCTCTTTCCTGCTTGTGGGTATAGGCTTCTGGGCTGGTATATCCCTCGCACATCTGTGGACATGTTCAAGACTCCTGATACTTAAGGAGTTCCCTGAAGGACAAGCATCCGTAAGACTGTCTTTCCTTTCTCTATCGGAGAGAATAGCGTCAACAACAGGTTTGCTTATATGGTCCCTTTTCCTATTTATAACGGATGATAACTATAGGCTGTCCGTTCTTCTTATGACAATGTTTCCCCTCTCGGGTTTTATAATTTTTCAAAAGATCTCAAAGAACAGCAATCCCTCATAGACCTTGTAAACGGATCCTTCAAGGAACACTTCCTCAAATCTATCATCAAAATGAATATATAAGGTCTCTCCGCCCCTCGTAACCACCTCTACGGGTTTATTCTTTACCATACCCGAACTATAAGCTATAATGGCGGAAGCGGTTGCACCAGTCCCGCATGCAAGCGTCTCTCCTTCCACACCCCTTTCGTAAGTTCTTATTCTTATCCTGCCTTCACCTTCCCCCTCTATGAAATTAACATTCGTACCCTTCGGTTCAAATTCCTTATGGAATCTTATCTTCCTTCCCAATGAAATAACATCAACGGAATCAAGGTCCTTTACAGGGACCACAAAGTGAGGAACCCCCGTATTTATAAAGAAGCCTTCCAGCCTTCTGCCTTCAATCTCTAAAGATTTTCTCTCAGGTAGTGAAGGTTTTGTAAGCTGTACCTTTACCCTTCTACCCCCGTCAATAACTTCTCCTTTTATAATCCCCGCCAAGGTTTCAAACTTCACCCTTTCCCCTGATATGCCCTTCTCATAACAAAACCTTATGGCGCACCTTGATCCATTACCGCACATCTCTGCAACAGAGCCGTCCGCATTAAAAAACTCCCATCGGAAATTATTTGACGGATTACTGGGCTTTTCTATCAATATAAGTCCGTCCGCCCCCACTCCAGTACGCCTAGCACAAACTTTCCTCACAAACTCCTCAACGCTTATATTAAGCTCCTTAAGTTTTCTTCCCACCTCTCCTTCCCTGTTATCTATGATGATAAAATCGTTTCCAGACCCTTGAAGCTTCATAAACTCCATGGGAGGGGATATTATAGCATTTGAAAAGACAAATGTAATATAGGATAATTTCTGTAGATGAGATTTAACCTTACACTTGATGAATTTAAAAAACTTATAAAAGAATATTCGGTAGTGCCTTTATATACTGAAATTCTTGCGGACACCGAGACCCCCCTCTCCATCTTCCTTAAACTTAAAGACGAAGGCAGTTTTAACATACTGCTTGAGAGTGCGGAGGGGGGTGAAAAGTGGGGAAGATACTCCTTCCTTATTAAAGGTGGATCCTTTTACATAAGGAGCAGGAAGGATGTGATTGAGGTTTATGATGCGGGAAGAATAAGCCTTAAGAATACTTCCGATCCCTTGGGTTATGTAAAAAGGGTGCTTTCAACCTTCAAGCCTATGAAGGACGGTAACTTACCGAGGTTCTGGGGAGGTCTCGTCGGATACATAGGTTATGACATCATAAAGTTCTATGAAAATGTACCCGAAAAGGATGCGGATCCTGTAAGCACAAACGATATGTTTTTGACCCTTACAGATATTCTCATAGTTTATGACCACCTATCCGCAAAGATAAAGATAATTGTACCTCTAATAGGTACGGATGACCCTGAGATTAAATACAGAAAGGCGGTTAAAAAAATAGAAGAAACAGTTAACACACTTAAAGAGAAGGGGGATATATTCCTTATAAACCTTGAAGATAAGGAACCTTCCTTGGAGGAATGGAAGAGTAATTTAACAAAGGAAGACTTTATAAGAAAGGTTGAAAGGGCAAAGAGATACATAGAAGAAGGTGATGTAATACAGGTAGTTCTATCCCAAAGGTTCAAGAGTAAACTAAAGGCAAAACCCGAGAACATTTACAGGGCTTTGAGAACCCTTAATCCTTCTCCCTACATGTACTATCTTGAAATGGAACACTGCAAAGTAATAGGATCTTCTCCGGAGATTCTTGTAAGGCTTGAGGACGGAAAGATAGAAACGAGACCCATAGCAGGTACAAGACCGAGGGGCAAAACGGAAGAGGAAGATAAAAGGCTTGAAGAGGAGCTTATTAACGATGAGAAAGAAAGAGCGGAACACATTATGCTCGTTGATCTTGCAAGAAACGATGTGGGAAGGGTGGCTGAAGCGGGAACGGTAAAAGTTGACAACCTCATGAGAGTAGAGAGATATTCCCATGTTATGCATATAGTGAGTGATGTATCGGGAAAGCTTAGAGAAGGGCTTGATGCTGTTGATGTCCTTAAAGCAACATTTCCCGCCGGTACGGTGTCGGGGGCGCCTAAGGTCCGTGCTATGCAGATAATAGAGGAGCTTGAACCTGAGAGGAGGGGTATATATGCGGGAAGCGTGGGATACTTCTCCTTTGACGGAAATATGGATATGGCAATTACAATAAGAACTGCTGTAATAAGGGGTGATGAAATCTTTGTTCAGGCGGGGGCGGGTATAGTTGCAGATTCTGTCCCAGAAAGGGAATGGGAGGAAACGGTCAATAAGGCAAAGTCAATGATGAAGGCGGTCGCAATGGTTCAAGATATATAAAGGGAAAGGGGGGGTATGTTGAACATCCTTAGTAACTCCCTCCTTATCAACATCTTATAAACCCTTTCATTGTCCTTATACTTTTCATACTTACGCAAAATTTCCCTTCTTTTATCCCTATCTAACTTATCCCATAATCTTCTAACAATATCATTTTCAATATTGCGAAGTATCCTTTCCGCTTCCTCTTCCGTTGAAGGTAAAGGGTACTCAAGCACGCCTGCGCTTTCCAGCTTTCTTTTAAAGGTTTCAAGCCAAGGCACCGTTTCCGGAGGTCTTTCTTTACGCCTTCTTATTTCCTCTTCCACAAGCCTTTCACACATGTTAACGGAGAACTTATATCTCCTTTCTGGAGGAAGGGAAACAAAACACTTTTTTATTACCTTTTTTAATACCTCAATAGGTACACCTCTTCTTTCCAAGTTTGATATATACATCCTTTCACGGGGTGATAGGAATGGTGTTCCTCCTCTCAAATCAGCTATAAACTCTTCTATCTCCCTTATATATTCGCTCATCTTATAAGGGCAATTGCCACAGAATGATCCCTCTCGTGGGAAAGGGACACCATAATTGTCTTCTCCCCGAGCATCTTAACAACCTTTTCATTTTTTATTGTTACCTTAGCAGGAAATCCTGGCCTGCCGTTAACTTCTATCTCTTTAAATTTTAACAGCATACCCGTTTCCTGAAAAACCGCCTTTATAACCGCTTCCTTACACGCCCATCTTGCTGCAAGACACGGTACCTTAGCCTTTTGATTGTTGCAATACTCAAGTTCCTTTTCCGTATAAATCCTTTTTAGGAACTTCTCCCCAAATCTCTCCACTGCCTCCCCTATGCGTTTATTTTGAACAATATCAACGCCTATCATTATCAGCTTCTATCTTTTCCATTATATACCTTCCCAAACCTATACCGCCAGATTCCGCCATTTTTTTACTTACAGCCTCAAGAAAGTAATCGTAGTACATCCTGTAGCTAAAGCTTTTATTTGATAGGGTAGGCTTCAAGGCTTCTTTCAGCATTGCCTTTATCATAAGGGCTTCAAATTCCCTCACCACTGTTTTTTTATCCCTTTTTTTAATAACATCACTGAAGTAAGAAGGTGATTCAAACCTTACCTCCATCAGAGTACCTCCAGCTTGGCATTTAAAGCTCCTGCGGACTTGATAGCCTGGAGTATGGATATTATCTCCCTCGGGGTGGCTCCTATTCTGTTAAGCGATTCCACAAGTTCTGATACTTTAGCTCCTTTAATCTGAACAAGCCTTTTCCCTTCCTCCTCAACCTGCACTTGAGTTCTCGGTACAACCTGAGTCTGACCTCCCGCAAATGGTTGAGGCTGAGAAACTTGAGGCGTTTCTCTTATCCTTACGGTAAGACTGCCAACCGCAACAGCTACGGGTTTTATGGTAACATCACCTCCGAAAACTATGGTTCCTGTCCTGCTGTCCACGACCACCTTAGGTACAACGGGCACTTCTACATCTATGTTCTCTATCTGGGCTAAAAAGCTAACATAATTTTCCTTTTCAGGTATATTTATCCTTATAGTAGTAGCATCAAGGGCAACTGCGGTGTTTTCACCGAATTTACTGTTAATAGCGTCAACCACCGCCTTCGCAGTTGAAAAGTCAGGATTGTTGAGATATAGATGAACTTCTCTCATATCGTAATTTGAGGGAATATCTCTCTCAAGTATTGCACCGTTAGGTATCCTGCCCACGGTTGTTACATTCTTTCTCCTCAATGAAGCAATACCCCTTGCCTCATAACCTCCCACTATAACCTGACCCTGAGCGAGGGCATATATTTTCCCGTCGGGACCCTTAAGGGGAGTAAGGATTAAGGTACCACCCTCAAGACTCCTTGCATCTCCTATGGAAGCCACATCCACATCCACCGTCATACCCGCCTTGGCGGATGGGGGAACCTTTGCAGTGACTATGACCGCAGCAACATTCCTTACGGTAATCCTGCGAGGGTCAACCACTATACCCATCTTCTGAAGCGCATTGGTGAGACTCTTGACTGTGAAAAAGGTACTTCTCGTATCACCCGTACCATTCAGACCCACCACAAGACCGTAACCCACTATAAAGTTACCCCTGTTACCTTCAAAGCTTGCTATGTCCCTGAGCTTGACAGCGTAAGAAACGGAGAAAAATAACA
>WFPJ01000091.1 GCA_015487615.1 Aquificales bacterium
GATACTCATCCCTTTTATTTACTCCTATCCTCATCCTGTTTCCGCAAGAAGAAAGAAGACCAGCAATGCTGACCAAAAGTTTAAAAGCTATGGCTGAAAGATAAAATATTTGCACCGCAATAAACATACCGGTTGAAGAACGGGAAGGATATAAAACAAGGGAAAGGATAATTAACAGACCCAATGTAAAAAAGAATACCTTTTGCTTCTTTGAAATAACGAGGCTTGCGGATAAATTTTCATTTTCCCTTCTAAGGGAAGAAACAGCAAAATCCATAAGTTCTCTGTGGAAAACGCTTTGAATTATCCTTTGCAGATCATTGTCTGATATAAGTCTCAGATCAATACGGTTAAACACACACCTGCCCTTAAGTTTCCTTGTAATAAACCTTAAATCAAGATTTTCCCTCGGATAGGATGTTGCAACAATAAGTGTGTTATCTTCAATCCTTATAGGTATGCACTGATTATCCCATATCTCCTTCGGAGAAAACAGCTTTATCAAACCTATATCCAATTCATTAATTGAGGGTGAAAAGAATTCTATACCGTACTGCTGTGAGAGGGCGGTATATAACTCCCTTTTATTTATGTAGCCGAGAGACAGTAATATCCATCCTAATCTACCGCCGAATCTCCTTTGGTAGTCAAGGGCATATTTAAGTTGTGCTTCATTTATAACACCACTTTCAATAAGTATCTCTCCTATCCTTAGGGTGCCAGTTAAAACTCTGCCCATAACGATAAAAATCCTCCTTCCGATTTACCCGTGTTTAAACCGTACAACGTTTTTATAAACCCGAAAAAAAGGGAATAACTCCCCGCTCTTATACGTGGACCTATATACATATTAAGCAGTTCAAAGCTATCGGGTATAAAAACATTGGGAACTATATTAAGATTTGTTTCCGCTGTCCTTTGGAAATCAAGGGTGCCTATGAGCTGAAATCTCTTACCAATATTACCACCTAAGGTAAGATAAGAGGAAAAGATACTTAGTACCACATCGGTATACTTTCTGTAACCGAAACCGCTATCAACAAACACCCATTTATTGGAATAACCTCCCAAAAAGCCAACCTCAAAGGCGTAACTTCCGTAACCTATAATCGGTTCAATACTTGTGCTGTAGTTCCAAGGGATTATAACTTTACCGTAAAGGGAAAATATAAATGGGTTGTAATAAACAAAACTGCCTATTATCCCGATTTCCATATCCTGAATATTTCCGTTGTATTTCTCCCCGCAGGTTATAAGGGTAAAGGGCACCTTAAATATCAAAGTAGCATTATCACTCAACCCGTATTCACCGTAGCCTATAAGATCATGCTTAGTATAAGGACATTCAAGGCTCTTTTCTTTACCATACTTATCAAAGTATGAGTTTGCTGTAAGAAAAAAATAGGAAAAAGAAAGGAAGTAATGGTTCTTTTTACGTAACCATGCAGAAGCTTCCGCTTCTTTAATTGTAAAAAATATGAGTAAAACTACTATACAACGCCCGAACCCCTTCCGGCTTTCCATTTATATTACCTTCCTTATTTGTAAGTTGTCTATTTCATGTTAATATATTACAGCATTATGTAAAAGCAATATTGATTATTTTCTGGTTCAAAATATCTTAAAATACTGTGTCATGATTGAAACACTTGAGGAAAAATTTGAAGAAATAAGAAAGGTAATAAATATTGATGAGCTTAAGAAGGAGCTTGCTGATCTTGATAGAAAGATGTCAGAGCCGAATTTTTGGGAAGATCAAGAGAAGGCGAAGGAAGTTATAAAGAAAAGGAAGTGGATAGAAGGCACACTTAAGACCGTGGAGGAAATAGAGGAATCCCTCAGGGATTTAAGGGAATTACAAGAGATGGCAGAAGAGGATCCGGAAGCCCGGGAGATGTTTCTACAAGAACTGAATTCCGTTGAGAAAAAGATAAGGGACATGGAAATAAAAACACTCCTGTCGGAAGAAATGGATGAGAAGGATGCTTACCTTACAGTACAGGCCGGTGCTGGAGGAACGGAAGCATGTGATTGGGCGGAGATGCTTTTAAGGATGTACATGAGGTGGGCTGAAAAGCATGGATATGAAATTGAAGTCATAGATACAACACCCGACGATGTCGCGGGTATAAAGAGTGCAACCATACTTATAAAGGGACCTTACGCCTACGGTTATTTGAAAGGAGAAACAGGTGTCCACAGGCTTGTAAGAATCTCACCCTTTGACGCCAACGCCCGAAGACACACATCCTTTGCATCTGTATCAGTAACTCCGAGGATAGATGAAAGTATAAAGGTGGAGATAAGGGATGAGGATATAAAGATGGAAACCTTCAGGGCTTCTGGGGCGGGCGGACAGTATGTTAACAAAACGGATACAGCGGTGAGATTAACCCACATTCCTACGGGTATAACCGTATCCTGTCAGCAAGAGAGATCTCAGTATCAAAATAGAATGAAGGCTTTGGAGTTACTAAAAGCAAAGCTTTATCAACTTGAACTACAAAAGCTTCAGGAGAAAAAGAAAGAATATGAAGGAGAAAAAACGGAAATAGGGTGGGGACATCAGATAAGGTCCTATGTTTTTCACCCCTACAGGATGGTGAAAGACTTAAGAACAGGATATGAAACGAGTAATATAGAAGCGGTTATGGACGGTGAGATAGATGAGTTTATTGAAGCATACCTTAAGCAAAAGGCGGTAAAAACCAGTTAATGTTGTTTGTTGATGTAGCAAAAATTAGGGTAAAAGCAGGGAAAGGAGGAGATGGGGCGGTAGCCTTCCTGAGGGAAAAGTACAGACCCAAAGGGGGTCCCGCGGGAGGAGACGGAGGAAAGGGAGGAGATGTAATTATAGAGGCAACTACGAGGAAAACAACCCTTTACGATTTTAAATACAGAAGGCACTTTAAAGCGGAAGACGGTAAAAGGGGAGGAGGTAAAAATCAAAAAGGGGCGGACGGAAGGGATCTGATCATATATGTTCCTGTAGGGACCGTTATAAAGGATGCATATACGGGCAAAATTTTATGCGACCTTGTAAAAGACGGACAGAGGTGTGTAGTAGCAAGGGGAGGAAAGGGAGGAAGGGGTAACGCAAGCTTTGCAACACCTACTAATCAAGCACCCACCTATGCGGAAAAGGGAAAACCCGGTGAAGAAAGGGAACTTATCCTTGAACTTAAGATAATAGCGGATGCGGGTATAATAGGCATGCCCAATGCAGGTAAATCAACATTACTTTCAGTCCTCACATCCGCAAGACCCAAAATAGGTATGTACCCCTTTACCACTTTATATCCCAACCTTGGGGTTATGGAGATAGATGAAGAGAGAAGGGTAATTCTGGCTGACATACCGGGACTTATTGAAGGGGCCTCAAAGGGTGCAGGTCTCGGACATAGATTTCTTAGACATATAGAGAGGACAAAGTTCCTCATACATCTTATTGATATATCCGATTTCCGAGAACACGAACCGGAAAAAGCCTTTGAACTCGTCATGAATGAATTAAAAGAATACAGCAAAGAGCTTGTTAAAAAACCGCAAATAGTTGTGGGAACAAAGATAGATATATTAAGTGATAGATCCATAATAGAAAAACTCAGAGCATACTTTAAGGGGAAAGGTTATGAATTTGTGACTATTTCCGCGGTTACAGGTGAAGGCATTAAAGATCTAAAGGAACTCATATGGAAATACAAGGAGATGTTATACTATTAGCAACCATGAGAACGATAGACATCCTCAAAAATAATGTATTTTTGGAACATGTGGCAATACTCCAGTACCTTATTCACATGTTTCTGATAAAGGATGAGAAGCTTAGAGGCGAAATTGAGGAGATAGCCAAGGAAGAAATGAAGCACATGCACATGTTTGCATCAAGGGCTGTTTACTTGGGAAGTCAGGTTGATATAAAAAGTGTTGAAGATGAAGTAAAGGATTGCGATGATATAGTAAATCTTATAAAGGAAGATATAAAGGCTGAAGAGGAAGCAATAGAGATATACTCAGCCCAGATAGATCTTACCGATGATGATATTACAAAAAAGATGCTTGAACTTATAATTGAAGATGAGAAAAAGCACAGGAATATTTTTGAATACATTTCCGAAGAGCTTGAAAAGAATAGGCAAGAGGATGTAATAGACGGTGCTGTTAATGAAACGGTTGCTTTCCTTAACTACTTGCTTAAGGAAAGGTACATAAAAATAGTTGAAATTGTTAAAGATTTTATAAATGAAAAGGATACTTCAAGAAAGGATTTTAATCTTTACAGGGCTATTGAAAATATGAAACTTATGGGAAAGATAGGAGAAACCATGGCGGAAAAAGGCATACCCGTGTGTTTCAAATATATAAAGGAGAAATTAGAAAAAACTGACATCAGTAATATGGATGATATAATGTCCGTTCTGAGTAAATTCACAAGAAAAGAAAAGTTTATGGAAGCCTATGAAAAAGATATGGAAAAGGGGAAAGGTTTTACTATAGGTGATCTAACTTCTCAAGAATAGACCTCTCTATTTTTTCAAACAAAATTGCTTCCTCTTCTCCGAGTTCATGGTCATAACCCATAAGATGAACAAATCCGTGAACCACCAATCTTTTTATTTCATCTTTAAGATCCCCCTCTGCCTGCTCCTTAGCCCTGTCAATTGATATAACTATATCACCGCCTATCCACACACCGTCAATGTGCTCATCAATGGGAAAAGATAGTACATCTGTAGGTTTATCTTTGCCCCTGTATTCTTTATTCAGTTTCCTTATTTCCTCATCGGATGTGAGTGTAATACCTATCTCCGCTGGAGACATATCCGAGACTGCCAATATCCTTTCTGCCAATTTTTTGAGAAATACTTTGTAACCCCTCGGTGCAACAATATTTATTTCATTCCTCACTCTTTTCCGCTTTTTCTCTTTCCTCATAGGCTTTTATTATCTTTGCAACAATAGGGTGTCTAACCACATCTTCCTCTTTGAACCAAACAAAGCTTATACCCTCTATACCCTTAAGTATCTCAACCGCTTCAATGAGACCGGAATGTTCCTTCTTCGGTAAATCAATCTGTGTTATATCTCCTGTAATTACAACCTTAGAACCGAAACCTATCCTCGTAAGGAACATCTTCATCTGTTCCCTTGTTGAATTTTGAGCCTCGTCAAGTATTATAAAGGCATCATTCAATGTTCTACCCCTCATGAAGGCAAGTGGTGCAATCTCTATTATGTTTCTTTCAATCATGTAGGCAACCTTGTCATAATCAACTATATCGTATAGGGCATCGTAAAGGGGCCTGAGATAAGGGTCTACCTTCTCCGCTATACCACCAGGAAGATATCCCAATTTTTCACCTGCCTCAACTGCAGGTCTTGTTAGTATTATCTTATTTATCTTATGCTCCTTGAGATAAGCCACAGCCATAGCCATAGCAAGATATGTTTTACCAGTTCCCGCTGGACCTATACCGAAAACAATATCATTCTCCTTTATAGCATCCACATATTTTTTCTGGGATGGCGTCTTCGGAACTATAGGCTTTCTTCTGTGGGTTACAACCACAACCTCCCTTTCACCGTTATCAGAAGTTTCAGCAACTTCATCCTCAAAAAATCTCTTAGCCCTTTCCCTCACTTCAATGATAGACAGGGGATTTTTTTCAAATTCCTTCATTAAGGATCTTATAAATCTTGAAAGCTTCCCTACTTTCTCCTCTTCACCTTTGAGTATTATCTCCGTACCCTTAGCTATTACCTTAACACCAAAGAGCTTTTGAAAATACTTAAGGTTTTCGTCACCATAACCTACTATGGCATTGAATCTCTCGTCGTAACTACCCAAATCTATTCTTTCTTCAGTCAAGCCTGTCATTATATCCTTATATTAACAAATTATAATATATTCCTTCCAAACACCTCCTAAAAGTGGTGATATTATTAAATACATTAGGGCGGTTAGCTCAGAGGGAGAGCGCCATCCTCACAAGATGGAGGTCGGCGGTTCGAGTCCGCCACCGCCCACCATAAGCCTATTTAAGAACTTTCCTCAGATCAGCAGGGGAAATTATCTTTATCCCTTCAATTTCCCCAACCGAAGTTAGATCACTGTCTCCGCTAACTATGAAGTCCGCCTTTCCCAAAACTGCACATTCCAGAAATTTCACATCATCCTTATCCCTGCACAATTCCCTATCTATTTTTACAATACCCTCCACTATCTCAGAATAGGGCAGAATCTCAATATAAATAAGATAGTCTATCTCATCCTCCTTAAGACCAAATTTTGGATAATGAAGTACTTTTACAAGCTCTTCAAGTGTTTCTTTAGAAAACAGAAGTTTTAGCCTACCCTTTTTCCATGCCTTTCGTATGAATTCAATCCTCCCTCCGAACAGAAGAACGGAGAGCAAGACATTTGTATCCACAACTACTCTGAGCTTGTCCTTGCCCAACTCACCGCTTCCTTAATGTCTTTTCCCGTAAGTCCTGCCTTCTTTATCTTTTCCCTTATCCTTTCAATGGTGTGGTTTGAAGGCACAGCTCTGACTGGTATAAGAACAATCTTGTCTTTCTCCGCCCTTACCTCAAAATACTCAACCGATGGGAAATTTTTGAGTACATCCTTTGGAAGTGTAATCTGATTTTTTGATGTTTTCTTAATTAACATTCCTTACCTCCTTACTTTCTTAAAGTAAGGAAAGATTACAGCATGTCAAGGATATATCATACTTTAATAACAGTTAAGAAGGCGGATCCGCGGGAGACAATGAGAGATCAGGATATGAATTAGGCTGTTCAAATCCGCCACCGCCCATTCATAAATACACCTTCTCAAGGAAAAGACCGCGGGGAGGTGCATTATAGGGACATTTACTGCCGTTGAGATAACTTTCTATATCCGCCTCTCCTATCTTACCGGTGGAAAAGTTAACAACAGCCCCCACTATTCTTCTAACCATATATCTTAAAAAGTATGGCGCCTTTATCCTTATCTCAATAAGGGGTCCTTCCACCTTCAGATCAACCTCTTCAATATTTATTACCGTATTTTTCTCCTCGCCTGGATCCAGTTTTGCAAAACCCTTGAAATTGTGAGTACCCCTAAAGAGATTTAAAGCTTTTCTTATCTTTTCAATATCCAGCGTCTGAAAAATGGTCCAAGCGAAGGGATATAAAAAGGGATCTTTGGCCTTTGAATTCCATATTTTATAAAGGTATCTCTTACCTTTTACGCTGAATCTTGCATTAAATTTATCATCAACCTCCTCAATGCTTTTAACTCCTATATCGTCCGGGAGGAGAGAATTGATGGAGATAAGAATTTTATCAATATCCAACTCTTTCCTTGTCTTAAAATTGGCAACATATTCTAAAGCATGTACACCCGCATCTGTCCTTGAACATCCAATAATGTTTATTTCTTCCTTAGTGATTATCTCAAGAACCTCCTTAAGAGTACCTTGGACGGTGGGTAGATTGGGTTGAATTTGCCACCCCGCGTACTTTGTTCCTATGAAGGAAAGGGTAAGTTTATAATTAGGCATACACTACTCTGAGTAGCCTCTGATCTTGGTAAATTCCTTGTGGCAGGCTGTACAGCTTAATCCGAAACTTTTTGCTATCCTTTGATGTCTGCTGTGAATGTCCTCAAGCGGAACAAACTTCCTCACCCTCGGAATACCTATCCCCTGATGGCAACGATAACATGTTTTCATAGCCTCCTCCCATAGGGATATTGCCTTCTCTTTGTTACCCTCCTCCAATGCTTCCGGTAATTTTCTGTACATTATTATATTTCTTTTTTTAACTATTTTCTTCATCTTTTCGCTCCACTTTCTTGTAACACCCAGACCCAAAGCTATGGACATATTTCTACCGCAGGCGGATATACCGCGGGGATTTTTTATTAGATCAACAGCTGAAGCAAACTCACCCCTTTCAATCATACCCCTCAATTTAACAAAGGAGAAAAAGGTTGAATAGGCTCCACCTTTGAAAGCCAATCTTATATTTGCAAGATAGTTAACAGCTTTTAAAGTCTCCTCAGTATCCCTACCGCCAACAAACATAATGTATCTCAAACCATCCTTTATAACCTTTATGGTTGGTTTCTTAAAGGTCACATCGTATTTTTTAACGAAGTTGTTTTTATTACCTACAACTATGAGATTTGTATTCTCTTCGTCTTTAACTTCATCATCTGTATAAACCATCTTTGGAAATTTTCTATCCTTGTAAATGGAAACATCTACACTTGCATCCTCAACCCAATTACCTATATAAAAGGCAATCATACTCACAGCCCTTATAATGGAAGGATCCTCCTCTTTTCCAACGACAATAATAAAGTTAGGAACCGCAACATCAGAGCTTGCTGCAGGTGTTCCCCTCCACACCTCTTCGTATCTCACATAGGGAAACAACCTATCAGCAAAGGGTGGGTCTATAAAAGGCTGTGAGAAGCCTGAAATAGCACCAAGAAATAAAAATACAGCTAAGAAAAACATTATTCCTTCCTCGCAAGCTTTCTATATTTCTCTTCACCAAAGAAATATTTTACTATTGCCTTATAAAGGGCATCTGCAAATTTATCCTGAAACTCCGGACTTGCAAGCTTTACCGCCTCCTTTGGGTTTGTTATAAACCCTACCTCAATAAGAACGGAAGGGATACCCGGTGTTTTAAGCACAGCAAATCCCGCCCTCTTTATTCCCCTCCATTTTACTTCTCTTCCCATATTTTTGGCAATCTCCTTAGCGAGTATCCTGCTGAACATTATACTCTCTGACATAGTAACATCTATGGCAATATCTGCAAGAATACGTCTTAAAGGTAAAGAATCAATGTCTGTGCCGAAAACCAGCCTTGCATAATCCCTATCCCTTATTATCTGCCTCTTTTTTGCGTACGCAGCCCTTGAGGATATAGCAAATATATGTGTACCCCTTGCATAAGCCCTCCTATGCTTTGGTGCAGCATCAGCGTGAATACTTATAAAAAGATCCGCTCTGTTTTTCAAGGCTATTTGCGCTCTCTTGTGTAAAGGTATATATCTATCATCCTTTCTTGTCAGTATCACTTTAAACCTTCCATCCCTTTCCAATCTTTCCGCTACCTTCTTGGCTATTATAAGATTTACAGTCTTTTCCTTAAGTCCAAGAAATCCTATGGCTCCCGGATCATGCCCACCATGACCCGCGTCCACGACAACTATTTTCTTCTCAGCATCATCATATACTATATTGTTAGGAACTGTTTTTTTCTTTACCCCAGATTTATAAACATCAACAACTATCCTAAAAGGATTAGGAAGGGAAAAAGATCTTATTCTTGATATAACAAAAGGTTGCTCAATAACTACCCTTATTCCCCAATGATGTTTACCAACCCTGTAGCTGTAGTTCTTAGGAAGTTTAATATTTTTGATACTCCTCTCCCCGTATATATCAATAACAAGTCTGTCAGGATCTCTTAGAGAAAACACCCTGAACTTTCGCTTATCTGTTAGATCAAAAACTATTCTATCCTTTTCCTTGTATTCGCCAAATCTGACGCTGATAATATCCGCAAAGGAGAAACCTATTAAAAGATTAAAAATTATGAAAATCTTCAGGTACAGCCACATCTTCCTCCACCTCTTCCTTTCTCGTTGCCCACGGAGCAAAGGGAAAGTTTATCATAATTGGATTGGGTATATCAGGTTGATAAAGTATCATTGAACCCTTCTTAAGCATCATTGCCCTCTGTCTGAAGTTACCTATTAAATACTCATATTCTCTGTTCATAACCTCCGTGCTGTCAAGCCTTCCCGTAACTTTTACAGCAGCGTTTGCTATTATTCTTTTTTCAACCTCACTCGCAGTCTGTTGGGCACCTATTAAAATAACTCCCAAGCTTCTACCCCTTTCCGCTATGTCAAGCAAAATATCTTTAATCGGACTCCACCTGTCCCTTGGGGCGTACTTATTTAGTTCGTCAAGAACAACAAATATTTTAGGATAGGGATTACCGCTTTCCTCTTTTTCCTTGAAGATCTTCTTAAGTATTGAACCTACAACAAACATCTTACCTATGCTGTGAAGATCACTTATGTCAATAACTGTTAACCTCCTCTCTCTCCAGTCTATGGGATTATTTACATGACCGTGAATAAGATTCCTCGTGTGGGTTATTGCATGATCCAACCTTCTTAAAAAGGCATATACTGTTGAAAGGGAAGCGGTACCGAACCACTCCTTATATGTATCACCCCTATCCTTGGCTGTTTCTACATATTCCCTCAACCTTTCCCTTAAATCCTCAAGGCTTTCTATATCTCTGCCAAATTCATCAATAAGCCTACCTGGAGGGCTCTGTTTTGCCAAATGATAAAGCCTTTCCGTAACCCTGTCTATAACATAGTTAAGGGTAGATACTCCCTCATCGCCTTCCGCAAATAAAAATCTCAATAGACCTTCCTTAGCAAACTCATACACACTCCACCGGTAAACCTTGACATCATCAAGTCTTTCCTTTACAGAAGGAACATTACTCCCCTCCTTCTCAGGGGGTGAATAAAATACCACCTCCGTAAAAGGATTCGGATCAAGCCCCATCTTTAAAAACTTTTCCCTATCATCCTCACCAAAGTTTTTATTTTTCTTATCTATCCAGAAAAGATCCTTCCCTTTAACATTGAATATAATTCCGTGAATATTTTTTCTATCATCCGCCTTTTTTAATATGGAGTACATCAAAAATAGGGCGTAAGAAGTTTTTGTAGCAACACCAGACATACCTGATATGGATATATGGGCACCCTCCCTACCGTTTATAAAATCATAGTTTATGTAAACTACGTCCCCAGTCCTTGAAATACCTGCAGGTATCTTTCTCTTCATAGAATCGTAGTACATGGCTTTTTCAAGCTCTTTACCTTTAGCCCTGAAAACAGGATCACCAGGTGAGGGAGGAATAAACACCTCAGGTTCTATTCTAGTAACCGCAACTCGGGCTATATAAGCTGTATTTGCAGGAATCATGCCCTTTCCGACAAGTTGTGCATCATAGACAAATTCAACGCCTTCCAAGAACTTGGCAACCTCATGAACGGTACCGTAAAACTTAACCTTTTCCCCATTCATATCCGTCTCGGTGAATAGGACCTCATCAAGCTGGACGAAGTGACCCTCCTGGACACCCACCCAGAATTCAAGAGGGTTTGACGGTTTTATTCCTAAAATGATCCCTATTCTTTCCGTAGTCATAATTTAAAATATAGCACTTAAATAAGGTACAAATACCCTGTTGAAAATTGACAACAGCATACTAAAATTTATTATATAGGTGTTATAAGATAAGTTGAGGAGGTTAATATAAAATGTCTTCTGGAACGAAAAAGGATTATTATGAAATACTTGAAGTGCCGAGAAACGCCTCAGAGGAGGAGATAAAAAGGGCATACAGGAGACTTGCAAGAAAGTACCATCCCGATCTTAATAAAGATCCTTCAGCTCAAGAAAAGTTTAAGGAGATAAACGAGGCGTACCAAGTTCTATCAGATCCTGAGAAGAGAAGATTATACGATATGTATGGTCATGCAGCATTCCAAGGTGCGGGAGGTCAACAAGGCGGTGAAGGGTACACAACAACAGGTGTAGGTTTTGGTGATATAGAAGATATCCTTAACGAATTCATGAAAGGTTTCGGTTTTGATACAATCTTTGAAAAGGCAACAAGAAGCAGGAAAAGAGAAAGGAGAAGACCAAGTAGGGGAGAAGATGTATATCAAAACGTTGAAATAACCCTTGAAGAAGCTTATAAAGGAACAACGGTAACCATACCGGTAAGCAGGGAAGTAAGATGTGAAGTATGTAAAGGTTACGGTTATGATCCCTCAAGGGGAGAAAAGGTCTGTCACACCTGCGGAGGATCTGGACAAGTTATTCAAAGAAGTTTCATATTAACAATATCCCAAACATGTCCCACATGTCACGGAGAAGGGGCTATAAGGGAGCCTTGTAGGGCTTGCAGGGGAAGGGGTACTGTTTCTAAGAGGGAAGAGATTAAAGTAAGGATACCACCGGGAGTTGACGATGGTTCTAAGCTCGTTGTTGAAGGTAAAGGAAACGCTGGTATATACGGTGGACCAACAGGTAATTTGTACATTATAGTAAAGTTAAAACCTCACAGAATTTTTGAGAGAAAAGGCAAAGACCTTTATGTGGATGTAAATATAACTTATCCGGAAGCTGTACTCGGAACCACACTTGAAGTACCTACCATTGAAGGTAAGAGTATAAAGGTAAACATTCCGCCCGGAACATCTCACGGTTCCACTATAAAGGTTGAAGGATATGGTATGCCTTCACTTAAAGGAGATAAGAAGGGAGATCTTTATGTTAGGGTAAACATAGACATACCCAAACTTTCCTTCTTAAACAAAATGTTTAAAAACGGCAGGAAGATTGAAAAAATTTTGAAAGAGCTTGAGGAAGAAATTCCAAAGCCTGAAAGGATCAGAGAGAGGTGATTTACCATGAAGAAGAGAAAGGGTTTTTATACAATAGGTGTGGTTGCAAAAATGTATGATATACACCCCCAGACCTTGAGACTGTATGAACGGGAAGGACTATTAAAACCCACAAGAACAGAAGGTAACACAAGACTCTATTCCGAAAAGGATCTTGAAAGGCTTGAATTTATTCTTGCCCTAACAAGGGAGCTCGGCGTAAATCTTGCAGGTGTTGATATTATTCTGAATATGAAAGAACAGATGGAAGAGATGCAAAAACAGATAGACCAACTCGTTGAATTTATACAGAATGAACTTTCAAAAATTCAAAAGGATGAAAATCCCAACACTATTGTAAAAGTACAAAAGGCAAAGGTCATCTGCCTTAGCGATATAATAAACAGGAAAAAGGAAAAGTCAAAGGAAGGAAACTGGTAGGAGGCTTATGAAAGAAAAGATACTTGTCCACATATGTTGCGCACCGGATCTGCTTTATTTTCTTAAAAGGCTAAAGGAAGATAATCCGGATAAGGAAATAATAGGTTTCTTCTATGACCCCAATATACATCCTAAGGAGGAGTATGACCTAAGACTTATTGAGACAAAAAGAATTTGTAAACTGCTCGGCATTGATCTTATAGAAGGGGAGTACGATGTGGAAAACTGGCTTGAGTCAGTAAAGGGATTAGAAAAGGAACCTGAAAGGGGCAAAAGGTGCCAAGTATGCTTTGATATTAGACTAAAAAGATCCTTTGAAAAAGCAAAGGAGTTGGATTGTAAATATGTAACAACAACACTCCTTATGAGTCCCAAGAAGGATGTAAATCAGCTTAAATTCTCCGGGAAAAATCTTGAAGCGGAATACGATATAAAGTTTATAGATCCAGACTACAGGAAAGGGGGAGGAACTCAAGAGATGTTCCGCCTTGCAAAGGATTATGAGATATACATGCAAGATTACTGCGGATGTATATACGGTATGATAAATCAGGGAAAGGACACGGTAGTATATACATCCCGTCTAAAGGGAAGGAGACCCGGTTCAAGGGAAGAATTTCTCTTTATAAAAAGTATAAAATTCTTAGCTGAATCAAAAGAATTAACAACAAAAGAGATACCATTTCCCTTCCTCGGATGGATACTTCTCAGCGGTAGTCTTTATGTTAACGATGAACCCGTTGAATCCGTCATAGAACCTTACTCAATGAGCATAAAGGGTATAGTAAGAGGCAAAGTTGAAAGAAAAATAGGTAATGTCCTACATCTCAATAGGGGTTTTGTAAAGATAAAACTCAAAGAAAAAGTAGTAGAGGACATACCTGTAACATTCAACGGTTTGATAAATCCTACCTTTGTAGTTCATTCATCACTTGAAAGGAAACTGATGGAAGGTAAGATTAAAGCGACACTTCAGTCAAGATTTGAAGAAATGAAAAGTACCGTACTTATAGTAGGTAGTGAGAATGCTGAGTACCTTATAGGTGTTCCTGCTGATACTACATCAACAGGTGAAGGTGTTAAACTTGAAGAGGTGGATGATCTTATAAAGCTTTACCATGAAGATATATATAAAGGAAGGTTAGCTATAGTGGTGTTGGGGGCGGAAATAAACGGTAAGTTCGGTTCAAAAGTTTTTGAAAGTACCACAGGTAGAAAGATAGAAGGTACAATAAAAAGTCTGGTGAATGGATAAAGAATTTCTTATTAGCCTTCTAAAATTAACCATAGGTATCGTATTTCTTGTTAAAGGTGCGGATATATTCATAGCAGGCGCCTCAGGTATAGCTAAAAGGATGGGTATTCCAGATTTTGTAATAGGTTTAACCTTGATAGCTTTCGGAACTTCACTTCCTGAACTCATGGTAAACATTAAGGCAAGCCTTGAGGGTGCCACAGAAATGACCCTCGGTAATGTGGTGGGGTCAAACATAGCAAACATACTGCTTATTTTGGGTATAGCAGGAATAATAAGACCCCTTTCAATACATAGGACCTTTGTAAAAAAGGAAATACCCTTAAACTTCCTTAGCATACTTGTCTTGTTTGCAATGATAGGAGACAGATTCCTTGACGGTACAGCGGAAGCACTCGTATCCAGATCTGAAGGTCTTGTCCTTATAACCACCTTCATAGGCTATCTATACTTCCTTGCCGCATTCATGGAAAAGGAAGAGATTAACGAAGAAGAATTAAAAATGGGTTATCTTAAAGGATTTGCCTATGTAATTCTCGGTCTTGCAGGACTTATACTCGGTTCAAGGTGGTCGGTGGAAGGTGGTATAGGAATGGCACTTATACTCGGAGTTAGTCAGGCACTGATAGGTCTTTTCCTTATTGCGGTAGGAACTTCCTTGCCTGAACTTATAACCTCAGCGGTCGCAGCTTACAGAGGTAATTCCGATATAGCCCTCGGTAATGTTGCAGGATCAAATATATTTAATATTTCACTCGTACTCGGTACAAGCTCATTGATAAACCCAATAGTGGTACCAGACAGAATACTGAAGGATATAATTCTTTTGGTGATTGCAACAACTATCCTGCTTATATCAAATTACACTGGAAGGAAATATACGGTTTCAAGATTAGAGGCTACAATTTTTCTCACGGTTTATATATTTTATGCATTATATTCCTGGTACTTTGAGCTTAATTACTGAATGGAGGCTTTTATGAAAACAGGCACCGTTGATCATAAACAGGTTGTTTTCAACTTTTCAAAGAGGCTTTACGAAAATTTTGTATCAAAAAGGAGAGGATTAAGGGAACTTCTTAAGCCTATGAACACTCCTCTTCTTATATTGGATACACAGGGTATAAAGGAGAGGTACAGGGAAGCTAAAAGACACTTCAGTGAGTTTAACATATTTTATGCGGTAAAGGCTAACGACCATCCTTCAATACTTAAAGCCCTTTCAGAGGAAGGAGCAGGTTTTGAGATAGCATCTTCTTCGGAACTGGAAAAGGTTTTTGAGTATTGCAAAGAACCCACGAGGATAATCTCAAGTAATCCTGTAAAACCTATGGACTTCATAGCCTTTTCTTATCAAAAAGGTATTGATCTCTTTGCGGTTGATTCTTTCACAGAGGTAGAAAAAATAGCGGATCTTGCACCGAGGTCACGTATATATGTAAGGCTTGCTGTACCTAATGAGGGAAGTGATTGGCCCCTTTCCGGAAAATTCGGAGTTGATCCAGAAACAGCGGTTGAAATACTTGAATACGGAAGAAGTAAAGGTTTAATACCATATGGTATAACCTTTCATGTCGGTTCTCAATGTAACAATCTAAGAAATTGGTTTATAGCCATAAAGCTTTCATCGGAGGCATGGAACAAAGCTAGACAGAAGGGTATGAAGCTGAAACTCTTAAACATAGGAGGTGGCATACCTGTAACATATCTTTACAATGCCCTGTCCATGGAAGATATAGCCTACTATGTAAAAGGCCTATTGAGAAAATACATGATTGAACAACCTGCGGAACTTCATATGGAACCAGGGAGGGGTCTCGTTGGCGATCAGGGAATTCTTATAACAAGGGTAATAGGTAAAGCGGTACGAGACGGTACGAGGTGGATTTATGTTGACACGGGAGTGTTTAACGGCCTTGCGGAAGCACTCGGAGGCATCAGGTACCCCTTTTATTTGGATAGGGACGGGGAACTATACGAGTGGACCGTAGGGGGCATATCCTGTGACAGTATGGATATAATAGCAAGAAATGTACCCTTACCAGAACCTGAAGTGGGAGACCATTTGTATATAATGTCTGCAGGCGCCTATACAACTGTATATGCTTCAAACTTTAACGGCTTCCCCGCACCTCAGATCCTAAGTCTGTAATAGAAACACCCATTTTTGAATTTTGCGTATATGAAACCTTTATAACCTTATCCAACACCTTCATAAATTCCTTACAGTCTTCTTTAAGGTTAAGTTCAAGCATTCTTATTAGTGCATTTTCATCTGAAACAGCTATGCTAACAAGAACGGGTATACTGAGTTCCGCTATATGCATCAAGGCTATCAAATCTTCCTTACTGTTTACATCACTAGCATATATAAGGTCCGGATTTATAAGCATAGCATCCTTTATACCTTCTTCAAAGTTATCCACATCAATACCTACTTCCCTTTGTATAACTATTGAATTGCCATGTTTGAGAAGATATGAAATGGGTCTCTCAATTATATAAATCACCTTCTGTTCTTCCTGATTTATACTCTTTATTACTGAGTAAGCAAGCAGGTTATTTTTTATCTGAGATATCCCGACTATAACATATATACCGCCTGATCCATTAAAAATAGCCTTTCTTATTTTCCTAAGATCTTCTGGGTTTTCAAGTATCTTTTCTGGCTCCGGTATATCAAAAGGTACCCTCGTTATACTTACAACATAACTTCCCCTCTGGGTTATGTAAGCAACCCTGAACCTCCCTATATTCGGAATACCGAAAGAGAAAAACCCTTCCCTGCCCAGGGGACCGAGGGCAACTGGTGTATGGCTTCTTAAAGCAATAAGGGTATCCCTTATATCTTCGGGGGAGAATGTAACATCCATTACCTTCTTAAGAATGTTTCCGGTTCTTTCCATAGGTGAAGCTTTCGGAGCTATGATGACTTCTGTAAAATCTTGGGTGGAGCTCAGATAATTGAGAAGCTGGGGAGCATAGTTCATTTCAGCCCTCCTTTGACCTGCACTGATGATTATTTTACCCCAAGCTTTTAAAGGTGTGTCCACCCAGAGTGCGGTTATAATGTTATCCCATGAAGAAATTCTATGTTACAACCCCCATCTACTATGTAAACGATATACCCCACATAGGTCATGCCTACACAACAATCTCCGCGGATGCTATAGCCCGTTATTACCGACTTAAAGGCTACGATGTTTTTTTCTTAACAGGTACGGATGAACACGGCTTGAAAATCCAAAAAACAGCGGAAGAGAAGGGAATAGATCCACAAGAGCTTGTGGACAAGAATGCGGAAAACTTTAAAAAATTATGGGAATTTATGGACATATCTTACTCAAAATTCATAAGAACTACAGATAAAGAACACAAGGAATTTGTTAAAGAAGTTTTCCTAAAAAGCTACGAAAAGGGAGACATATATTTGGGAGAATATGAAGGATGGTACTGTGTCGGTTGTGAAGAATTTAAAAGTGAGGGAGAACTTATAGAAGGAAATAAATGTCCGATTCACCTTAAAGAGTGTGAGTATATTAAAGAACCCTCGTATTTTTTCAGGCTTTCCTCATATCAGGAGAAATTGGAAAACCTTTATAGGGAAAACCAGAAGTTTATAAGACCGCTCCAAAGATACAACGAAGTTGTAGCCTTTGTCAAACAGGGATTAAAGGATCTTTCCGTAACAAGACCAAGGTCAAGGGTAAAGTGGGGAATTGAAGTACCCTTTGATAGGGAACACACCATATATGTGTGGTTTGATGCACTTTTCAATTATATATCCGCACTCGGAAGTGAAGTTGAAAGGTACTGGCCCGCGGACTTGCATATAGTGGGAAAGGATATAATAAGATTCCACACGGTTTATTGGCCTGCCTTCCTTATGTCATGTGAATATTCTATTCCTTCCTGTGTGTATGCCCA
>WFPJ01000092.1 GCA_015487615.1 Aquificales bacterium
CTTGTCTTATTTCCTTCCCTTTCATCCACAAAAGTTTAAAGGTGTCAAAGTATCCGAAGTCTGATCCATCCGCTATGAGGCAGTGAAACTCTTTGGCTTTCATTTCTTTCATTATCTCTCTTGCTGTTGTGTGGATGAGCTTTTTTATGTAGGAATTTTCAATTTTTCTGAATCTGTACCAGAGGGTGGTGTGGTCTGGGGTGTTTGGGAAGAGGTCTTTTAGTTTTTGTTCTAAGTCTCTGAGGGGTAGGTTTTCAAGGACTTTGAGTAGCAGGGCGAAAATGATTATGTGGTTTGGGTATGTGGGAGGTCTTTCTTTTTTATTTCCCTTCCCCCTTTTTGTCTATATTTTTTAAACGGGCTCACGGTTACAGTACGCAAAGCATTTTATGATAGAGAACCTGATGGGAATATAATATAATAATTCCGAAGGCCCGGTAGCTCAGTTGGTAGAGCACCCGGCTGAAAACCGGGGTGTCGGCGGTTCGAGTCCGCCCTGGGCCACATTAAGCGGAAAATGGATCGCCTATCTCATGTATCCCCTTTCCTCGTAATGGATATATTATCAAAAGCAAAAAATATTAAAGATTGCATTCATATGGAGATAGGAGAACCGGATCTTGAACCCCCGCCCTCAGTCTATGAACATCTTGAAAGGGCTATAAAGGAAAAAAGACAAGGCTATACACCATCCCTCGGTATTATGGAGCTTAGGGAAAAGATAGCTGAACACTATTACAGGTTTTACGGTGTTGAGGTTTCTCCGGATAGGATTGCGATTACACCCGGAACCTCTGGAGCTTTCACAGTTGCATATACCCTGCTGGCAACGGACGGTGACAAGATAGGTTTAACTGACCCCTCTTACCCCTGTTATAAAAACATAGCAAGAATTCTCGGCTTTGAACCTCTCTTTATAAATACGAAAGAAGAAAACGGATACAAACTAAAACCCGAAGAAATTCCCGATAACATAAAGGTGCTTCATATATCCTCACCTGTAAATCCGACGGGTGCTGTTTACGGAAATGAAGAGATAAAAAGAATAGTGGAAGCTTGTCATGAAAAGAGTGTATATCTTATATCCGATGAAATATATCACGGTCTCGTTTATGAAAAGCCATACACCACCGCTTTAGCCTTTTCTGATGATGTAATAGTTATAAATGGCTTCTCCAAATTCTTCTGTATGCCCGGTTTCAGAATAGGGTGGATTATCCTGCCCGAAAGGTTGGTAAGAAAGGCTGAGATAATAATTCAGAACATGTTTATCTCAACACCCACATTAAGCCAATATGCAGCCCTCGGTGCCTTTGATTATGAATATCTCAATAAGATAAGGGAAACATTCAAAAGGAGAAGGGACATATTGTATAACGGACTAAAAGATCTCCTTGATATAAAGGTCAAACCAGAAGGTGCCTTTTATCTTTGGATAAAAACGGAAAGATTTCATAAGAACTCCTTAGAACTTTCAAAGGAAATACTTGAAAAGGCAAAGGTTGCGGTAACCCCAGGTATTGATTTTGGGGAAAATGAAACAAGAAAATATATAAGGCTTTCATATACACGGAGGGAAGAGGAACTCAAAGAAGGGATAAAAAGGTTAAGGGAATTCTTCTCTAACTATGATAGCCGTAAGTGAGGTCGTGATAAACGGACAGTAAAGCCTTTGCCCCTTCACCCGCGGCGGTTATTATCTGCTTTGCGACCACATTCGTACAGTCACCCGCAGCATATATACCCTTTTCCGAGGTCCTGTTATTACAATCAACTATTATTTCCTTTCTATCATTCCTTAAAACATCAAGATTCTCCACAATATCTGTGTTAGGAACCAGTCCTATTTCTACAAAAACACCATCAGTAGGATACTCATAAACTTCACCCTTATCCAGATCTTCAAGAATTACCGCGGTAACCCCCTTTTGACTGTCTCCCTTTATCTCTTTCACACCGTGCCTAAGCAAAACCTTTACCTTATCGCTTGATAATACCTTCTCCTTTAATATCTCATCCGCCCTCAAGGTATCTGTAAGTTCAACGATGGTTATATGTTTTGCATACTGTAAAAGTTGCTCCGCAGCTTCAAATCCCGCATTACCTCCCCCCACTACAACCACGGATCTGTCCCTGTAAAAAGGTGCATCACATGTGTAACAGTAAGAAACTCCGAAACCCGTAAATTCCTTTTCTCCGGGAACACCCAGTTTCCTGTGCTCCGAACCAGTACACAAAAGTAATGTTCTCGCTTCAAGGGTTTTACCCGATAAGGTTTTGAGCCTAAAGCCCTTATCCATCTTCTCTATTGCAGTAACCTCATCGGAAAGGGGCACTATATTAAACCTGTTCATATGCTCTATCATTCTTTCCACAAGCTGCACACCGTCAACCTCTGAGAAACCAAGATAATTTTCAATATTTCCCGAAGTAAGAACCTGCCCTCCTATATCTCTTGATACAAGCAGAAAATTCATCTTCTTCCGGGCGGCATAAATGGACGCGGATATGCCCGCAGGACCTCCGCCTACAATTATTAAGTCATACATGGAAAATTATTATAAAAAAATCTTAAATTTATACACAGCTATATCAACTTTTCCACCTTCCGTAGCATGCCCACCCTTTTCCTTAGCCACAAGGCGTACGCCGTCACCCTCAAGATATACGAACGTTTCATTTCCTATTCTTTCAACTGAAGTTATGACAAAGCTCTTCCCTTTCCTCAAACTTATATATTCAGGTCTTATACCAATAACAATCTCTTCACCTTCCGGCCCTTCAACGGGATATTCCCAATTTCCAAGTTTTATGTAGGGCTTTCCATCCTTTAAAAACACTTTCCTTGACACAACATTCATGGGCGGGAATCCGAGGAAACCCGCAACAAAGGGTGTTTTCGGATCTTTATAAACTTCCAAGGGTTCCCCTATCTGCTCCACCCTGCCTTCCCTCATTATCATAAGCTTATCAGCCAATGCCATTGCTTCAATTTGATCATGGGTTACATATAAGAATGTTGTCCCTGTCTCGCGTTGAATCCTTTTTATCTCCAACCTCATTTCCTGTTTCAAAGATGCATCAATATTAGAAAGAGGTTCATCCATGAGTATGAGGGAAGGTCTCTTTACCAAGGCCCTGCCTAAGGCTACCCTCTGTCTTTCGCCCCCGCTGAGTTCCGAAGGCTTCGAATTAAGAAGATGACTTATCCTGAGTAGTTCAGCAACCTCCCTTATCCTTTTTTCCCTTTCCTTTTTATTTACCTTAGCCATCTTAAGGGGAAATTCCATATTCCCGTACACCGTCATGTGGGGATAAAGGGCATAGCTCTGGAATACCATTGAAAGATCCCTTTCATGAGGGGGTACACAAACACGGGGTGAAGAAACAACCCTGCCTTTAAGGATAATCTCTCCCTTGTCGGGCTTTTCCAAACCTGCTATAAGATTGAGAAGTGTACTCTTACCGCAACCGGAAGGACCGAGTATAACGAAGAATTCCCCTTCCTCCACGTCAAAGCTGACACCCTTAAGCACTTCCACTTTGCCCCTTAAACCGGACCTGTGGGTTTTATAAATCCCTTGCACTTTCAAAAATGTCATCTGACAGAACCTTTTGTCAAACCTCCTATTATATATTTTTGAAGAAAAAGCACTCCTATCATTACGGGAAGTACGGAAAGGGAAGCGGAAGCCATTATATATCCCCAAGGTATCTGCCCGTAAAGACCCTCAAAAAGGGCTACCCCTACGGGTACGGTCCTGGTTGATTCATCTACTGTAAACATATAGGCAAATAGGAATTCATTGAAAGAATAAAGGAAAAGCAGTATATATGCGGAAGCAAGGGCGGGTTTTGATAGGGGAAGGATTATATAAAACATGGTACGGAAAAGACCCGCACCGTCTATGAGTGCGGATCTGTCAATATCCTTAGGTATTTTTTCCGTATATGCATACATTACCCATACGCCGAGGGGTAAGCTCCAAGCTGTGTGTGTAACTATAAGAGAAAGGTAAGTGTTGATAATACCGAGTGCTGAGAAAACCTGAAATAGAAATCCTACGGTGCTTATAGGCGGAAACATGGTAATAAGAAGGAAAAGGAATATAAAGCGGGACAGAAAGGGAGATGCAAACCTGCTGAAGGCATAGGCGGAAGGTAAACTTAGAAGAAGGGATAAACAGGCTGACAAGCCTGAAACTATCAAACTGTTTATTATATATCTCCCGAAGGAGACCTCTTCTGAAAAGAGAATATCTCTATAGTTTCTAAATGTTAAAGATAGATCACCCCCGAGTAAAAAATCCATATCCTCAGAAAAGGAAAGGAAAATCATAAGAACTATGGGTAAAAGGGTAAAGATAGTAAAGAAGCACAATCCCAAAATAAGCACAAATCTTTTCATGTGTCACCTCATCCCAACTATGCGGAAGAGAAAAAGGGATACAACCAATGTTAAAAGAAATAAGATGACGGAAACAGCGGATCCATAACCGAAATCACCTGATAAGTAGTATTTGTAAGCATAGAAGGTAAGGGGTGTTGTACTGCCAGAAGGACCGCCTCCCGTTAATACAAAGACTATATCAAATACCCTCAAGGCATCAACAGTCCTGAATATAAGGGCGGTCAATATAAAGACATCTATCATGGGAAGGGTGATGAAGAAGAAACGGCTTAGAGGGCCTGCACCGTCTATCTTTGATTGATCATATATCTCATCCGGTATTGATTGGAGCCCCGCAAGTATTATAAGGGCGACAAAAGGGACGGTTCTCCACACATCTGCTATAACGAGGGATAAAAAGGCTCCTAATTCCGTTCCCAGCCAGTTTATCCTTAAGCCCGCCACAATTTCCGCAATAAAATTTAAAAAACCGTAGGAATAATTGAACATAATCTCCCAAACCCTACCGCTTACCACGGAAGGAATAACCCAAGGAAGCAGCACTACCCCTCTGAAAAGGCCCCTTAAGGGTATTTTCTCATTTATGATAAGGGCAAGTAATATACCTAGGAATATCTCCGCGGAAACGGAAAAGAAAACAAATTTCATGGTAAAGAGGACCGAATTTATAAAGGCTTCATCGGAAAATAGCCTTAGATAGTTACTTATACCTACGAATGATGGTTCTGAAAAGGTAACAACACGAAAAAGGCTTATTGCAAATGTGCCTAATATAGGCAAAAGTATTACAAGGCTTACGATAATAAAGGCGGGAAGGTTTAAAATATAGAACATCCTCACTTGTAATACTCCTTTATCTCCCTAATTTCCTTTTCCATCTTTGATAGGGCTTCTTCAGGCTCTATAAGTCCCGCAAGCACACCGTTGACATATTTTTGAATAATGTAAGATATTTGAGCGTAGTAAGGTACCGGCGGACGGGCAACCGCATAGTTACACGCCTCCTTTACAACCTTAAGATGGGCGTATTTTCCCCCGAGTTCTTCCATAACATCAATCCTCGGAGAGTTCCATCCCAAACCCTCAACCAGATCCTTTTGAACCCTGTAAGATGTTATAAATCTTATAAGCTTCTTTCCCTCCTCCTTCCTGTCGGAAAAGCGGGAAAGACCTATATACCAACCGCCGAGACAGGAAGCCCTCCTTCCATCTTCAAAACGGGGAAGGGGTGCAATACCGAACTTACCTTTAACGGGAGAGTTCCCCGCACTGTGCAGTTTGGAGGCATAGGGCCAGTTTCTTTCAAAAAGGGCTAATCCTCTTTGAAATATAATCCTCACCTCTTCTTCCTTCATAGATACATAAGTATCCGGGGGTGATATTTTATATTTGCGGATAATATCCCTCATAAAGGTAAGGGCCTTCAAATTTTCTTTTGAATTGATATTCTCAAAA
>WFPJ01000093.1 GCA_015487615.1 Aquificales bacterium
CTTATACCGTTTATCTGTCCAGCGCGCCTTCCGTCCACCTCAACTATAATCTTTCCTTCCTCAATAAGCTCAAGCATTTTTTCTTCAATAAGATTTGATCTGTATCTTCTCTCTTTTATAACCCTTTTTATATCCTCACCCTTTATATAACCATCTTCTGCAAATATTTCCGCCTCCCTAAGTACATCGGCTATATATCCAGAAATAACATTCAACCTGTTCCTACTTCCGGAAAGTGAAACCGCATATTTGAAAAGCTCCTCAAGTCCGTCGGAAGAAACTTCCTTTTTTATACCTTCCTTTATAATGATACCCTTCACGAAGGAAGGAAATTCCTCCCTTACCTTTCCGTCTATCCTAATCACAGGATCAAATTCCGCCTTTACTTTAAACAGCCTTGTAAACTCCGTATCGTATATTGATAACAAATGGAAAAGGTAAGAACTTCCTATTAAAACAACCTTTATATCCGCAGGAACTGGCTCAGGTCTTATGCCCGTGTATATGGAAAATATTTCTCTAAAGGGATAATCTTCCATATATATCTTTTTGTTAAGTAAGGTCCTTTTTATACCGTCCCACAGTAAGGGATTCTTAAGAACATCTTCCGCTTTTAAAACAAGGTAGCCACCCCTCGCCCTGTGCATACTCCCAGCACTTATACTGTTGTGGTCCGCATAAAGCACCCCCATCTCCCATTTATAGTTAACCCTACCGAAAAGATTAGAAAAGGTGGGAACTTCTTCATAAATAACAGGTGCATGATTTATATTACTGTTGTCAACAATAACATTTAGCTTAAACAAATTTATGTTATTTTCAACTATCCTTCTTACGGGAATATTCTCTTCCACAGCCTTCCACTCTATAAAGAACCCAACATTTTTTATCATGTTTTCTTTTACGTATACGAGATATTTAATAATAGCTGGATTTCCCGCATATTCCTCTTCCAGATCAAAGAATAAGGCATCTATCATATATTTGGCGGTTTCTTTCCTGAGATTCTTCATAGCTTCTGCAACACTGTACTCAATATGTCTAAGCTGTCTTAAAAATTCCCTGTACTGGTCCTGAAATTCCTCAAGCCTCCTTTCGTAATCCGCTTTAAGGGCTGGATTTGCCATAATCTCCCCTTCTGAAGCCATCCGTCCGTTTAATACGGGAAGTATCTTTATTCCGGAAGGTGTAACAACTATGCCGAGACCTCTTTTTGATGCCTCCGCGCTCAGCTTCTCCAGAAGTTTTCTCCTTTGCTCTTCCGCACTTTTAAGTATATACTCCCTCTTTTCATAAAATTCTTTTGTTTCATAAAACTTAACCGCATTCTCTTTAAGATCTTCAATTATTCTGTCTATCCTTTCGGATAGCTTTTTACCTTCACCGGGCGGTAATATAAGTAGCTTGGGTCTAACCGGATCATCAAAGTTATGGTAGTAACATATATCCTCGGGTGGTGGTTCTGATTTTGCTTTCTCTTTAAGTTTCATGAGGGTAAAGGTAGTTCTTCCGAGACCTTGTGGACCCGCAACATATATGTTATACCCCTCCCTTTTTACGCTTAGGGCTATATCCATAGCCCTTTCCGCCCTCTCCTGTCCGAAAAAAACGGGTTTACCTTCCACCTCTTCGGTTGATATACCAAAGGGAAATTTCAGGATCAACTCTTCCAGATTTATTTTTTTTATAGCCATCTGTTTTTAAGAATTTTATAACAAAATCAGCCCAGATTCCTTTATCATATTCTATCAACCATGAGATGGAGCAAATACTTTTTATACACCCTTAAGGAAGATCCAGCGGAAGCGGAAGCACCTTCCCATAAACTTCTTTTAAGGGCGGGGTTCATAAAACAGGTTTCCGCAGGTGTGTATGAAATACTTCCTGCGGGTTATAAGGTCCTTAAAAAGGTAGAAAAAGTAATAAGAGAAGAGATGGATAAGGCTGGGGCTCAGGAGCTGTTGTTAACAGTCCTCAATCCCGCAGAGCTTTGGAAGGAAACAGGAAGGTGGGAAGCATACGGAAACGAGCTATTCAGATTAAAAGACAGAAACGGTCGTGAATACTGTTTGGGTCCCACCCACGAAGAGGAGATAACCGACCTGGTAAGAAAAGAGATTTCCTCCTATAAACAGCTTCCCCTCATACTTTATCAGATCCAGGTAAAGTTCAGGGATGAGAAAAGACCAAGATTCGGTCTTATAAGGGGAAGGGAGTTTATTATGAAAGATGCCTATTCTTTTGATGTCTCCGAAGAGGAAGCTAAAAAGTCTTATTTTCTAATGAAAGAAGTTTATGAAAGGATTTTTAAAAGATTGGGTATAGATGTATTGCCTGCGGAAGCAAGTGTAGGAACCATAGGGGGTAAGATGTCCCATGAATTTATAGCTTTGACGGAATACGGTGAGGCAAAGGTAGGATACTGTCAAAACTGTAAATACTGCGCAAATGCGGAGATAATACCTCTTAAGGAAGGAGAAGAAGAAAAAGAGGAAGAAAAAGCTTTAGAGAAGGTAAAAACACCTGGGACGGATACAATAGAGAAACTCTCCGAATTTTTAAAGGTACCAGCTCATAAAATAATGAAGGCAATACTTTTTATTGATAAAGAAAACAAACCCTTCCTTGTTTTGCTCAGAGGGGACAGGGAAGTTGATGAAAACAAACTTGAAGCGGTTTTGGGTACGGATGAGTTCAGAATGGCAACTGATGAGGAAATTGATAAAATTCTTGGCACAAAGAAAGGTTTTGTGGGTATATTTAATCTTCCTGATAATATAAGGGTTCTGTGGGATATCTCCCTTAAGGGTAAAAAGAATTTAGTTTGCGCCCTAAATGAACCTGATTATCACTACATAAATGTGAATCCCGGCAGGGACTTTGAGTACGGAGAGTTTTACGACCTCTCCGAGATAAAGGAAGGAGACTCTTGTCCCAAATGCGGATCTCCTTTGAATATAAGAAGGGGTCTTGAACTGGGACATATATTTTTGTTAGGTACAAGATACTCGGAACCTATGAAAGCCTTCTTTACAGATAGAGACGGCATGGAAAAGCCAATAGTAATGGGGTGTTACGGTATAGGTATTTCAAGAATAATATCAGCAATAGTTGAACAGTATCACGATGATAAGGGTATAAAATGGCCCTTTTCTGTAGCACCCTTTGAGGTTGATATAATACTTCTTAATGAATCAGATCCTTTGCAAAAAGAATCCGCAGAAACACTTTACAGGGAAGCACTGGAGAGGGGATTGGATGTTATATACGATGACAGGGAAAAAAGCCCCGGTTTTAAATTTGCGGATGCGGAACTTGTAGGCTTCCCCTTCTGGATAATAGTGGGTAAGAAAGTAAAAGAGGGAAAGGTTGAGATAAGGGAGAGGCATACTGGTAAAACATACGATGTTGAAAAGGATAAGGCCATGGACTTCCTTGTAAATCTCATTAACCGCCGATAGAGATCATTGATTTATCAGTATCTTCAAATATAAATCCTTTTTCCGCTATTTTTATATTTGAAGCTCGCTTCATTTCCAGTATGTTCTCCATCTTCTTCCTCAAGCCTTCCTTACCCCCTTTCCTCAAGATGTCCTTTATATTTATCTCATCATTACCCCTCAAACAAAATTTTAACCTTCCGTCCGAAGTAAGTCTTAATTTTTTACAACCTTCACAAAAGGGTAAAGACATAGGAGATATAAAACCTACATGTACACCAATAGACTCAATCAGGTAATCCCTTGATGCACCGCTTGAAATAAGGGACACGGGCTTTAACTTACCGAATCTTTTCTCTATCCTTCTTTTTATTTCAGAAAGATAAACAATTTTTGAATGGTCAAAAAATTCCAAAAATCCGACGGGCATAAGTTCAATGAATCTTATGTGCAGATTCCATTCTTTTCCGAAAAGGATGAAATCTTCCACCTCATCCTCATTAAAGCCCTTTATAAGCACAACATTTATCTTTATAGGGTCAAATCCGAGCCTCTTTGCTTCCTCTACACCCCTCAGAACATCCCTGAGATGACCGCCCGTAAGTTTCCGAAACCTTTCTTCCCTTAAAGAGTCAAGGCTTATGTTCAATCTCTTTAAACCTCTTTCTTTCAAAAGCCTTCCGTACTTGGGTATAAGTATGCCGTTTGTGGTCATTGATATATCTTTTATACCCTCAATCTCCGAAATCATGCCCACAAGTACATGTATATCCCTTCTAAGTAAGGGTTCTCCGCCAGTTATCCTGACCTTTTGTAAACCGTATTCTGCAAAAACTTCCACTATATCCCTTATCTCTTCATATCTCAGGAAATGATCATGAGGTAAAAAATGTATATTATCAGGCCTGCAGTAGGAACATTTCAGGTTGCACCTGTCCGTAACGGAGATTCTCAAATAGCTTATTTGTTCTGAACCCATTTAGCTTCTCCTTCCTTCATAAATTCCTTCTTCCATATAGGTATCCTTTCTTTAAATTTATCCACCGCATAAATACACGCCTCAAAGGTTTCCTTCCTGTGCCTTCCTACTGCAACAACAAGAAAAGAGGGTTCCCCCACATTGACCTTACCTATCCTGTGATGTATATATATGTCCTCAATGGGAAATTTTTTTAACACCTCTTCCCTGAGTTTCTTCATCTCCTTTATTGCCATTTCCGGATATGCTTCATATTCTATAAAGGCAACATCGCCGTCCTCTGGTGCAGACCTAACAACACCCGTAAAGGTAACAACAGCACCTACATTTTTTGATTTATCTAAATTACTCACCAGAATGTCGCCGAGCCACTCAACGCCCAGATAAACTTTCGGAAGAAAAATAGTCATATTTTCACAAAGATAACATGATTTTTATAAATTTTTATAGCTTTTATCATAGTTTTGATATAATACTTAACTCCAATGCTATCACGAAGAATAGGAGTTCTAAAACCCTCTCCCACAATAGCCCTTACTTCAAAGGTAAGGGAGCTTAAGAAAAAGGGTATTGATGTTATAGGCTTCGGAGCGGGAGAGCCTGATATAGATACTCCAGACTTTATAAAAGAAGCCTGTATAAAAGCCATTAAGGATGGAAAGACAAAGTATCCGCCTTCCGCAGGAATACCAGAACTTAGGGAAGCCATAGCAGAAAAACTTAAAAGGGAAAACAATGTTGAATACAAACCTTCCGAGGTGGTTGTAACGGTAGGGGCTAAGCTTGCCCTCTATCTTATATTCTATGCACTTATTGATGATGGAGATGAGGTTTTACTACCCACACCCTACTGGGTGACATATGAAGATCAGATAAAGCTCTGTGGCGGAAGACCTGTTTATATAAAACTTTCACCTCAAAGAGAATTTAAGCTTACCTATGAGGATGTTACAAAGAATATAACAACAAAAACGAAGCTTATAGTGATAAATTCACCCGCAAATCCCACGGGTATGGTTTTTGATCCGGATGAGCTTAAGAAAATAGCAGAGTTATGCCTTGAAAGGAATATACTAATAATATCCGATGAATGTTATGAACATCTGATATATGAGAATCTACCTTTTAAAAGCATAGCATCTTTTTCGGAAGACATAAAAAAAATAACCTTTACTGTCAATTCCTTTTCAAAGACCTTTTCCATGACGGGTTGGCGTGTAGGTTATGTGGCATGCCCCGAAAACTATGCAAAGATATTGAGCGGACTGAACAGTCAGTTTGTTTCAAATACAACAACTTTTGCACAGTATGGTGCCCTTGAAGCTCTTAAAAACCCCGAGTCAAAAAGGTTTATAGAGAGTGTTAAAAATCTGTTCAGAAAGAGAAGGGATGTTATTGTTGAAGGGCTAAGGAGTATAGACGGTGTAAAAGTTATAAAGCCGGAAGCTACATTTTTTATATTTCCCGATTTTACCCCTTATACAGAAAGGGCAGGCGGAGATGTAAAATTCGCAGAGTATCTATTAGAAAAAGCCCTTGTAGCTGTAGTACCCGGCTCCGCTTTCGGAATGGAAGGATACCTCAGAATGTCCTTTGCACTTGATGTAGAACATATTGAAAAGGGAATAGAGCGTATTAAATTATCCTTGGAGGAGTTGGAATGAGGAGGCTTTTACTTTTAACAGGCTTTTTACTCTCACTGTGGACTGTCGGTTGCGGTGGTGATACATCAAAAAATGAAGTTAAAAATATTAAAGAGGATGTTGAAGTAAAGGTACTCATACCACAAAAGGATTATGCCCTCCTTATAGTTGAAAGTAAAAGCTGTATTTACTGTAAACAGATGGATAAAGATATGAGGGAGGATGAAAACTTAAAGAAAGCCCTTAAAAATATAGATGTGTTTAAGATAACCTATGAAAATTTAACACCCGTTAAGACTAATATAACCGGTAAAGAATTGGTTCTTCCCGAAAAGGAACTTGCTCAAACCCTTAATGCCCTTTCTTTCCCCTATCTTATATTCTTCAACAAAAAGGGTGAAATAGTCCTGAGAATACCAGGATATCTTGAACCGAGTACGATGGTATGCGTAATTGATTATGTAATTGAAGGTGCCTATAATCAATACAAGGTTGAAGATTACTTGAAAAAGAAAAATTGTGCTTAGAACTTTGTTCCCTCCTTCAGATCTCTTACCATACTCCTTATTGCATCCTTGCCCTTATCCGCGAGTTTTATAAGTAAGCTTCCCACAACAACACCGTCCGCAAATTCGCATATTTGTCTTACATGTACCCTATTTGATATACCGAAACCCACAACTATGGGCTTTGAACAAATGGTCCTATACTCCTCAACTTTCCCTTTTATTCTTTTTAAGGGAAGTTCATCCCTTGCTCCGGTAGTTCCTGTAACGGATACTAAATAGGCCATGTCATCCGTCTTGTCACATATCTTCCTCAACCTTTCGTGATGACTTGTAGGTGATGCAAGCATAACAAGGGATAAACCTTCCGATGAAGTAGCCTCTTTTAGATCGTCCGCCTCTTCAGGCGGTAAATCAGGGACTATTAAACCGCTTATACCCGCATCCTTACTTTTTCTGCAGAAATCCCTTAACCCTATTCTGAAAACCGGATTGTAGTATGTCATGAGGATGAGGGGAATATGGGGGAACTTACCCTTAATTTTTTCGGATACATACAGAACATCCTTGAATCTTACTCCCCTTTCAAGTGCTACCTCGTGGGCAATTTGGATTGTGGGACCGTCCGCCACAGGATCGGAGAAGGGCATACCTATTTCTATAATATCCGCACCGCCTTCTCCTATGCTTTCAAGGATCTTTAAAGAGGTATAGACATCGGGATAGCCTACCATAAAGTAAGCTACGAGAGCCTTTTCCGAATTTTCTTTCAGGCTTTCAAATTTCCTACCTATTTCCATTATAGATTTAGTTATTTTACCATCCTTTCAAATACCCTAAGGATAAGATCTTCCTTTAATAAAATAAGACAAATGAAATACACAAATGCACCTACGGGGATAAGAAGTATAACCTGAAAAAGAGAAGACATACCGGAATAAATCGCCACCATCTTTATGAACAGTCCCATAATAAAGGATGAGGTCACTGACTTTAAAAATGTTATCCTTGATGCTTTATCAAAAGAATAACCCGAGAGCTTGTATATATAAATAAAGGCTAAGATGGAAGCGGATAAGGTTCCCAGGGGAAGACCGTAAATTCCTAAATCAAGAACAAAGGCAAATATATAGGAAAGGCTTGACTCAAAAAATACATAAAAGGAGGTTACCTTTGTGGGTGTTTTGGTATCACCTTTGGCATAGAAGGTAGAAGAAATTATCTTTTGAAGGGAAAAGAATATTAGACTCAGACTGTAAATTGACAGAATACCCGATGTAACTACCGCATCGGAAAAGGAGAAGCTCCCCCTTTTATAAAGAACTTCTGTTATTGGAAGGGAAAGGATAACAAGTCCCGTGCTTGAGGGTACTATTAGTATAAACAAAAGACGGGCAATCAGATTAACATGTTCCCTTTCCTTACCTTCCGAAGCTATAAAAGAGAGCAAAGAGTTTGCCATCCCCACGGAAAACATTCCCAAAGGAAGTTGAAATATCCTATTTGCATAGTAAATATAAGAGACACTGCCCGTTCCAAGGAAGGAGGCTAAGAAGGTATCAACAAAAAAGGAAACTTGAGTTATACCGAAGCCTATGAGTGACGGTATCAATCTTTTAAGAAGGGTCTTTACCTCTGTACCGAAATATAAAACTGGTTTTACAAAAGCCTTAAGCGAGTAAACCTTCGGGAAGTAAATAAGGGTTTGGAAGATTCCCCCCGCCAAAACGCCCACTATCAGAGCATGATAGCCTATGGCTTTTGCGGAAAGGAGCAAAACAGTGAGGAAGGTAAGATTAAACACAGCTTGGGAGAAGGCAGGTATAAAAAAATTTTTCCTTGTATTCAAAAGCCCCATAAAGTAGCTGGATAAACCTATAAAAGGTAGGTACAAAAATATCCACCTTGCCATATAAACCGCCAAGTCATAGGTTTCCGTATTTCTTATACCAGGTGCCAAGACATAGACTATTAAATCGGAAAGGATTATCCCTAAACAGGTAAAAATAAGGATAACAATCATGTAAAAGGAAAAAACACGGGACAAAAAATCCCTTTCCCTGCCTTCCCTTATAGCTTCCGCATATAAAGGTACAAAGACCGCATTAAATCCACCTTCTCCCACAAGTCTTCTCAAGGTGTTGGGTAACCTGAAGGCTATAAAAAAGGCGTCGGAGATGTAAGATGAACCGAAAAAGTAAGCTATAACCGCATCCCTGAGATACCCCGCTATTCTGCTTAAGGCTGTTGCAATTGAAAAGGCTACCGAAGCTCTTAATATCTTCATTTCTCCTGTTATAATAATAAACCTTTGAGGAGGTCGGAAATTGTACAAAGTACTTATTACTGACCCTATATCACAAAAAGGAATAGAAATATTACAGAATGAAGAAGATATTGATCTCTATAATGAACCCGATATACCTTTTAATGAGCTTCTTGAGGTAGTTCACGAATTTGATGCAATTATAACAAGAAGCAGGACACCCGTTAATAAAGAGCTTCTTGACAGGGCGGAAAGATTAAAGGTTATAGGAAGGGCGGGTGTTGGTGTTGATAATATTGATATTGAAGAGGCTTCGCGAAAGGGTATTTTGGTTATAAACACGCCCGGTGCAAACACCATAGGAGCTACAGAGCTTACCCTGTGCCACATGCTGAGCATTTTAAGAAACTCCCACGAAGC
>WFPJ01000094.1 GCA_015487615.1 Aquificales bacterium
AAGGTAAAAGATAGAATTAAGGATATAGCACTCTCAACGGATATCATAGTAGGATTCCCAACGGAAACAGAAGATGACTTCCTTCATACACTTGATGTGGTTGAAAGGGTTAAATTTGAACAGATATTTTCATTTAAGTTCTCCCCGAGACCGGGTACACCCGCATACGATATGGAAGGTCAGGTTCCCGATGAGGTTAAAAGGGATAGGATGGAGAGGTTATTGAACTTACAAAAGAAGATAATGGGAGAGATTTGTAAGAGGTATGAAGGTACGGTGCAGGAAGTACTCCTTGAGGATACGGAAAATGGAAATAAATTAATAGGTAGATCTACTACAAATAAATGGGTTAGTGTTGAAGGAGGAAAGGAATTGCTTGGGAAAATAGTGAAGGTAAGGATAGAAAAATCTTCACCTTACAATATGAGCGGTGAAGTTGTGGAGGTGATGGCATGATTGAAATGGTCGTTCACGGAATAACTTTAGATCCGGTATCTCAAATGCCGATAGTAATCCTCAAAGCGAGGGATAACGAGGAGCTTATACTCCCTATATGGATAGGTGCCTTTGAGGCGAACGGTATAGCACTTAAACTTCAAGAGGTAACACCCCCGAGACCCCTTACCTATGAGCTTTTAACAAGCATAATTAAAGAGATGGGCGGGGAGGTAGAGAAGGTAGTTATCAACGATCTTAAGGAAAGTACATACTATGCGGAAATTCATATAAGACACGGTGAAAAACTCCATATTATTGATGCAAGGCCTAGTGATGCTATCAACATAGCCTTGAGATTTGATGCACCCATATTTGTTTCCGAGGAAACACTTGAAAAATCAAAGGTACCCGCACCGGAAGAAGATATAGAAAAAGAAAAGTTGAGAGAGTGGCTTGAAAGCATTAAACCCGAAGACTTTGAAATGGGTAAAAGCTAAAAACACTTGCCGCAGTAATCTTCTATTGGACATTCTTCGCATCGGGGTCTGAGGGGGGTGCATATCCTCTGCCCGAAGGAGACGAGTAGGCGGTTTATCTTCTTCCAATATTTTTTGGGCAGGACTTTCATAAGAGCCTTCTCCGTCTCTTCGGGTGTTTTTGTCTTTATAAGACACCATCTGTTTACAATCCTGTGAACATGAGTGTCAACACATATATAATCTTTGCCGTATCCGTCCGATAGAACGAGGGTGGCGACCTTTCTTCCTACACCTTTCAGCTTCAGAAGGTCTTCTATATTAGCCGGTACCTTCCCACCATACTTTTCTTCAAGCTCCTTTCCAAGTTCTTTGAGGTACCTTGCCTTGTTTCTATAAAAGCCTACAGGATATAAAAGCTGTTCCAGATCCTTTAAGGGTATATCAACAAGATCTTTTGGTGTTTTTACCCTTTTAAAAAGCTTTTTTACAACTTCTATCGTTGTTTCATCCCTGGTTCTTGTTGAGATCAAAGCACTTACAAGTACTTTGAAAGGTTCTTTTGTCCTTTCAGCTATAAGGGTAACGACGGGTGCATTGTTCCTTTTATACTCCTCTTCAAGTATCCTTATTACCTTATCAATGTCTTCCCTTTTCACGGTATAATAAGGCTAACATAACATAACCCTTATAAGGAAGTTTGAAAACTATTGCAAAGTTTTGATATAATATCCCTCTACTTTCGTTGACGCTATAAATTAGCGGGAGCAGAGAAATGATTTATAGGCAGACATATTTGAATGTTACGGATAATTCAGGTGCTAAAAAGGTGCAGGTGATAGGTATACCAAAAACAGGTAAGCGTACTGCTTCTCTGGGTGATGTTGTCACGGTTACCGTTAAAGATGCCCTTCCCAACGGAGCGGCAAAAAAGGGTAAGATATACAGGGCGGTTGTTGTAAGAACAAGAAAGGAGGTCAGGAGGCCGGACGGTAGTTATATAAAGTTTGATGACAATGCTGCGGTGCTCCTAAACCAGTACGGAGAGCCTCTTGGTACGAGAGTTCTTGGACCCATAGCAAGAGAGGTAAGGCTTAAAGGATTTACCAAGATAGCTTCGCTGGCGCCGGAGGTAGTTTGATGGCTGCTAAGATAAAGAAGGGTGATACGGTTGTTGTCGTCAGGGGTAAAGAGGCCATTAAAGGTAAAAGGGGAGAGGTTTTAAGGGTTTTAAGGGAAAAGAACAGGGTAATTGTTAAGGATGTAAATATAGTTAAGAAGCACTTAAGACCCATTGAAGGTGTTAGGGAAGGCGGTATTGTTGAGATGGAGGCGCCTATACATATAAGTAATGTTATGCTCGTTTGTCCAAAGTGTGACAAGCCTACAAGGGTTGGTTTCAGAATAGTAGAAGAAAAGGATGTTGTGAGAAAATACAGATATTGTAAAAAATGCGGTGAGAATATAGATCTTGTTTCTGAGAAAAGAAAAAAAGGAGTTAAGGCATGACTACTGCAACTAAGTATGTTCCTAGGCTTTATACTAAGTACAAGGAAGAGGTGGTTCCTAAGCTTATAAGAAGATTCGGCTATACAAACCCCATGGAGGTTCCGAAGCTTGTCAAGATTGTTGTAAACATGGGTGTAGGTGAAGCGGTTCAGGATATAAAGTACCTTGAAAGGGCTAAAGAAGATCTCATGCTTATAACTGGCCAGGCACCCGTTATAAGAAGGGCTAAGAAGTCGGAAGCTGGTTTTAAGCTTAGAAAGGGGATGCCGGTGGGATTAAAGGTGACGCTGAGAAAAGAAAGAATGTGGGAATTTCTGGATAAGCTTATATCCGTTGCTCTGCCAAGAGTTAAAGACTTTAAGGGATTAAACCCCAGATCCTTTGACGGGAGAGGTAACTACTCCTTCGGTATCTCGGAGCAGATCATTTTCCCTGAGATAGATTATGATAAGGTTGATGCTATAAGGGGTATGGATATTTCAATACATACAACCGCAGAGACGGACGAGGAAGCTTTATGGTTATTGTCCCTTTTGGGATTACCTATTAGGGCTTATTAACGGAGGTAGCCATGGCGAGAAAATGTAAATATGTAAAGGATGTGCTCCATTTCCCCAAGTATAAGGTAAGGCAAAAGAATAGGTGTCCCATATGTGGTAGACCGAGGGGCTTTATAAGATACTTTAATATGTGCAGGCTTTGTTTCAGGGAGCATGCCCTCAGGGGAGAACTGGCGGGAGTTAAAAAGTCAAGCTGGTAATGGAGGTTTGAGATGGATCCTATTGCGGATATGTTCTCCGCTATGAAAAACGCTATAATGAGAAAGAAAGATTATGTTGACGTGCCGTCTTCAAAACAGAAGGAAGTCATACTTGACTTGCTTAAAAGGGAAGGTTACATAAGGGATTGGGAAAGAATAGATAATGAAGAAACGAGGAAGGGTACTCAGTATAAGTTGAGGATATACTTTAAATATCTTGACAGTAAAAAGGAGACAAATCCTATAACAAATATAGTGCGGGTTTCTAAACCGGGCAGAAGAATATACAGACCCTATAGGAAGATACCCTATGTTAAAAGGGGGCTAGGTATAGCTATAGTATCCACCGATGCGGGTATAGTTACTGATCATGAGGCAAGAAAGATGAAGAAAGGTGGTGAAATCATTGCCTTTGTATGGTAGGAGGAGTTTAGGATGTCAAGGATAGGAAAGAGACCCATACCCATACCTGAAAAGGTTAGCGTTAATATTGACGGCAACAGGGTCACTGTAAAGGGTCCAAAGGGTGAGCTAACCTTGGATGTTCATCCGGATATAAAGGTAAAAATGGAAGAAAATCAGATTAAACTTGAAAGACCTTCAGATAATTCCTTTCACAAAGCAATACATGGCACTATGGCTGCCCTTATAAGAAATATGATTAAAGGTGTAACCGAAGGCTACACGGTTGTACTTGAACTTGTTGGATTGGGATACAGGGCTTCTGTGAAGGGGAAAAATCTTGAGCTTAATCTCGGTTATTCCCATCCTATTGTTTATCCCATACCCGATGATGTAAAGATTGAGGTTAAAGAGAATAAGATATACGTTTCTGGTATAGATAAGCAAAGGGTGGGGCAGGTTGCTGCGGAGATAAGAAGTTTTAGAAAACCCAATCCTTACAAGGGAACGGGAATAAGGTATGAAGGAGAACAGCTCAAGCTTAAAGCTGGAAAGACAGCGGGTAAGAAGTGATGGAGGTAGAGTATGGCTAAGTTGACGAGACATGAGAGAAGGATAAGAAGGCATAAAAGGATAAGGAAGAAGATATTTGGTACTCCGGAAAGGCCAAGATTGTGTGTGTATAGAAGTTTAAATCACTTCTATGCGCAAATAATAGATGATACAAAAGGGCATACTCTTGTAAGTGCTTCAACACTTGATCCGGAATATAGGGAAATGACGGGAAAAAGGGGTGGCAAATCAATAGAAGCTGCTCAGAAAGTAGCGGAGCTTATAGCAAAAAGAGCTTTGGAAAAGGGTATTAAAAAAGTTGTCTTTGACAGAGCAGGTTTTCTTTACCATGGTAAGATAAAGGCTTTTGCTGACAAATGTAGGGAGTGCGGTCTTGAATTTTAGCGGAACGGAGGAATATAGATGGGTGGAAAGGATATAGGAAAACTTATAGAAAAAAGGAAAAGGGAGTTTCCGGTAAATGTGGATGAACTTCAACTTGAGGAGAGGCTTATATTTGCTAAAAGGACCGCAAGGGTTACTAAGGGTGGAAGGAGATTCTCTTTCAGTGCATTGGTAGTCGTAGGAGACAGAAGGGGATTTGTAGGTTTCGGTCTCGGTAAGGCTAAGGAGGTGCCCCTTGCGATAGCAAAGGCAATAGAAGACGCAAAAAAGAAGCTAATAAGAGTTCCTATCGTTGAAGGTACAATACCCCATGATGTGATAGGTCATTTCGGACCTACAAAGGTAATAATGTTACCTGCAAGAAGGGGAACGGGTGTTACCGCTGGAGGTGCTGCAAAACCCATATTTGAATTAGCAGGCTATACTGATATACTCACCAAGATAGTAGGCAGTACAAATCCCCACAATGTGGTTAGAGCTGTCTTTGACGGCTTGTTACAACTCAGAACCCTTGAGGAGGTTGCGAGGATAAGGGGGATTGATGTAGAAGAGCTTAGAAAAAGATATAACTTATATGCCAATGTGAGGTTGTAACCATGGCTAAGAAGTTAAAAGTTACCCTTGTAAGAGGACTTGCAGGGAAGAGAAAAAAACACAAAGAGGCGGTATACAGCCTCGGGCTTAAAAAGGTAGGTCAGAGTAGAATACTTGAAGATAATCCTATGGTAAGGGGTAACATAAGGAAAGTTAGTTATCTAATAAAGGTGGAGGAAGTGGAAGATGAAACTTCATGAACTTGCCCCCAATCCTGGTGCCACTAAGGAGAGAAAAAGGGTAGGTAGGGGCATAGGTTCAGGACACGGGAAAACTTGCGGTAGGGGACATAAGGGACAGAAGAGCAGATCGGGAGACAGGAAGTTGCCCCCAGGTTTTGAGGGAGGACAAACACCCCTTTATATGCGTGTTCCAAAGAGGGGATTCAGGAGTATAAGGAAGATAGAATATCAGGTGGTTAATGTGGGTAGAATAAACAAATTATTTGAAGAGGGAGAGGAAGTTACTCCGGAAACCCTTGCGGAGAAGGGTTTGTGTAAAAAGGGTGACTATATAAAGATACTCGGTGACGGCAATCTTGAAAAGAAGCTTACATTTAAAGCTCACGCTTTTTCAAAGTCAGCCATTGAAAAAATTGAAAAAGCAGGAGGATCATACGAGGTCCTGAAGTGACAGAATACCTACGGACTCTATTCCAAACGGAAGATTTCAGGAGACGATTCATCTTCACCCTTTTTATGTTTGCCATATATAGGCTGGGCAGTCATATACCTATGCCCGGCATAGATACAGCAGCACTTGAAGATTTCTTCCGCAGATTTGAAGGAACCCTTTTCAGTCTATATGACATATTCTCGGGCGGTAACATAGGCAGGATGACCGTTTTCGCCCTCGGTGTTATGCCTTATATTTCCGCTTCTATAATGATGCAACTTCTTACAGTTGCGGTACCCGAACTCCAAAGACTTGCCAAGGAAGAAGGAGACTACGGCAGATACAAAATAAATCAATACACAAGGTACCTGACCGTTTTCGTTGCATTTGTTCAATCCTTCGGAATTTCCCTATGGTTACAAAATCAGGTATCTCCTGCGGGTATTCCCGTTGTTCCAAACAGGGGATTGGGATTTATTTTCATTGCAGTAACCACACTTGTTGCGGGCACAATGTTCCTCGTCTGGATAGGGGAGAGGATATCCGAAAAGGGTATAGGTAACGGTATGTCATTGCTTATATTTGCAGGTATAGTTGCCCAGTTTCCCAACACTGCCGTGCAAGTCACAGAAATGTTCAGACAGGGTGAGCTTACGCCCTTTGATATAGTTGGCACTCTTATCACTATAATTGTTGTCATTGTCGGTATAGTTTATATTCAAGAAGCGGAGAGGAGAATACCCATTCAATATCCGAGAAGACAAGTGGGAAGACAGGAGTTTACTGGTGGTTCAACTTATCTGCCTATTAAAATAAATCCCGCGGGGGTTATTCCTATAATATTTGCCCAGGCTTTACTCTTGATCCCTTCAAGTATTCTTGCCTTTATAGAAAATCCCATTGCCCAAGTTATAAGCGATTCCTTCAATCCCACATCCCTTCTTTACAACTTCATGTATGTTGTGTTTATTATTTTCTTCACATACTTTTATACCGCTGTAATAATAAATCCCGTTGATGTTGCTGATAACCTCAGGAAAGCGGGGGGATTCATACCCGGTGTAAGACCGGGTCAGGACACACAAAAGTTCCTTGAGAACGTTATAAACAGGCTTGTTTTTGTGGGAGCCATATTCCTATGTGTGGTTGCAATAGTTCCCCTTTTCATAAGTATATGGCTAAGAGTACCCCTATACTTTGGAGGTACCACCGCCCTTATAGTTGTCGGTGTAGCCCTTGATACCCTTAGACAGCTTGAGGCTCAGATGACCACAATGAAGTACAAGGGTTATACAATAAGGAGGAGAAGATGAATATAATACTTATGGGTCCTCCCGGTGCGGGTAAGGGAACGCAGGCTAAGATCCTTGTTGAGGAATACGGCTTAAAGCATATATCAACGGGGGATATATTAAGGGAGGCTGTTAAGAAAGGCACACCCTTAGGTATGAAGGCAAAGGAGTATATGGACAGGGGTGAACTTGTGCCAGATGATATAATGGTCGGTTTGATAAGAGAAGTATTGCCGAAGGATAACTTTATCCTTGACGGATTTCCACGCACACTACCGCAGGCGGAAGCCCTTGAAAGAATGTTAAAGGAAGAGGGTATTAAGATTGATGCTGTTATCTTTTTTAATGTGGATGATAGTGTGATTGTTGAAAGGCTAAGCGGTAGGAGAAGCTGTCCTTCTTGCGGAGCTGTTTATCACATGAAATACAATCCGCCAAGCAATGATGAAATCTGTGACAGGTGCGGTACAAAGCTAGTACAAAGGGATGACGACAAGGAAGAGGTTGTAAGAAGGAGGCTTGAAGTTTATAGGAAACAGACGGAACCCCTTATAAATTATTACAGAGAGAAGGGTATATTGAGAATTGTTGATGGTACAAAGTCTGTTGAAGAGGTAAAAAGGGAGATATCTTCTGTTCTGGGAAATGGTTGAGCTTTACTCTTTCAAAGAGATAGAGAAGATAAGAAGGGCGTGTATGGTAGTTATGGAGGTACTTATGGCTGTTGCTGAACATGTTAAACCGGGTGCAACGGGTCATGATCTTGATATGATAGCAAGGGA